>NZ_JBQEPK010000038.1:0-56389 GCF_052045615.1 Methylobacterium sp. 22177
CGCGATGGCGCCGCCGCCGCGCCCCCGGCCACCGGCCGCGCCGCAGCTCTGAGACCCTGCGGGGCCGGCGCGGGCGGGCCTCCCGCACCCGTACGGACCGACGCCCGACCGGGACCCGGCCGCGCAGGTCCGCCAAGGCCACGGCAGAACGATGCGAGGGCCGACCCACATGGGATCGATGCGGACCGCGTCCGCCTATCCGGCCGCCCCGTCGACGCGGCGGGCGGCCGCGGTGCAGTCGGGCCCGGATGCGAGGTTCAGATGCGAGGTTCAGATGCACAGTTCAGTGCGGGGCCGGCCGTGACGCGCCTCCTGGCGGCCGCCGTGGCCGCGTCCCTCCTGGCGCCGTCTCCGGCCCGGGCGATCGACTGCCGCAAGGCGGCCAGCCCGCTCGAGCGCATGATCTGCGCCGACGCGGCGCTCCGGAAGGCCGACGCCGCCCTGGGTTCGGCCTATGGCGGACTGCTGCGCGGCACGGACGACGCCGAGATCCGCGCGATGCTGGTCGCCAGCCAGAAGCGCTGGGTGGCGGCCCGGGACACGCGGCTCGGCGACCTGGACGCGGCCGGCGCTCCGTCCGACCCGGCCGACGCGCGCACCGTCGTGCTGGCGGCGATCCGGGCACGGACCAGGGACCTGTCCGGCCGCTCGACGAGCGATCCGGCCCGGCCGCACTGGATCGCGGCGGCGCTGCGGCAGCGGGCCTTCGCGGCGCGGTTCACCGGCGGCCCCTTCGCGGGGTTCGACGCGGCGTGCGACTTCCTGCCCGTCGGGCAGGACCGGGTCTACGGCTGCTTCGGCAGCCGGCGCTACCAGAACGGCGACCGGGTCTGCACGCTGTCCGACGACTGGGCGAGCGGCCACACCACCGAGACGCGCACGGTCGCGCGAGTCGTCGACGGCGCCGCGCGCACGGTCGCGACCTGCACGATCGGCGGGAGCGACGACGCGGAGTGCCCGGGTCCCGGCAACTCCGCCGGCCGCTGGACGCGGCCCGCCGCCCCGGCCGCCGCCGGCGCGGCGGCGCCACCCGCCGGCCCCCGGGCCGTGCTCGACGTCGAGCTGGCCCCGGACGCCGAGGCCGAGACCTGGCTCTCGACCTGCCTGACCGACCCCGCCTACCCGCCGCCCGACCCGGTTCCGGCGGCCCGGACGGGACCGGGGTCGAGCCCGCCCGCGCCTGCGGGCACCCCGAGCGGCCGGTGACGATGAGACCGCACGCCCCCGCGCCCGATCCGGCCCCCGCTCCTGTCCCTGATCCAGCCTCTGGGCCGTCCCGCAGGCGTGGCGTCCGGGTCGCGGCGCTGACGCTCGGCCTGATGCTCGCCGGACCGGCCGCCGCGCAGGACGGGCCGCCGGCGCCGCGGGTCGCCTCCGCCGTGAAGGGCCTGCGCGTCGTGCCCCTCGCCGAGCTGCCGCGGGCCCCGGGCGGGGCGGGCCGCCGGGCCGGCTGCCCGGGCGAGGTCGCCCCGGCGCAGTCCGAGGCGGCGCGAGCCGTGGCCGCCCGGGACTGGTTCGTCCTCGGCGAGGCGGCGCTGGGCCGCTACCGGGCCGTCAGCTTCGCCAGCGACCTGCAGCAGGGGCCGAGCGGCACCTGCTTCGTCGCGGACGGCAATGTCGGCCTCTTCGACGGGGCGCGCCTCGTCGCCCTCGTGTACGGTGCCGGCCGGACCGGCGCGGTCGGCCGCATCGCGGCACGGGCCGGCGGCGTGCGCCTCTGGGACGGCGAGCTGCCGCCCGCCCCGGTGGGCGACCTGACGCTGCGCGCGGACGGCACCCTGTCGCTGGAGCCGCCGGCCAAGGTCGAATCCGTCTGCGGCGGCCGCGGGTCGATCCCCGCCATCCGCGGCCGGCCGATCGACGAGGCCCGGACGGCGCTGATCGCCGCGGGCTGGACGCCGGTGAGGGGCGCGCCGAGCGACGATGCGCGGGAGCGGGATCTCGCCCGGCGCGGCGTGATCGAGGTCGACGGCTGTTCCGGGACCGGCCTCGCCTATTGCAGCTTCCGGTATGCCGGGGCCGCCGGTACGCTCTCGGTGACGACGACGGGCGAGGGCGATCTGCCCGAGGTCCACGAATACGGGATCACGTGCCGATGAGGCGGATCCTGCGGGCGCTGACGCTGATCGCCGCGACGGGCCCGACCGCCGCCGTCGCGGCGCCCGCGCCGCCCTGCGCGGCCGACGCCGAGCGGCAGGCCCTCGCGCTGCTGCGCTTCCGCGGCGACGGCGACGCGCGGGCGACGGTCGATCCCGCTTCCGTCCGGTCCGTCGGCACCGTCGCGTCCCCGGTCGCGACGCGGCGCTTCCGGGGGATCGAGGTGGGGGCAGCATCGACAAGGGCGCGTATCGGATCCGGCTGATCGACGCGCCGATGACCGGGCGCCGCGGGCTGATGGGGCAGGGGATCCTCGAGCGCTCCGATCCCTCCTGAGCACCGCCCGGCGCACGGGCCGCGGGCCTCGTCCTCAGCGCGCGCCGAGGCAGCCGGTCCCGGGCGCCGGCAGGACCAGCCAGGCGCCGCCCGCGTAGAGGCGCCGGACCGCCCCCGGCGCCGCGGGCCGGATCACCAGATACGCGCGGCCGGCCGAGACCAGGGCGCCGTCGTCGGCGGCCGCCAGGGCGGCGGGGTTGCCGAGCGCCACCACGGCCTCCGGCTGGACCGCGAGGGCGGTCAGCGCGGTCACGCCCAGCCACCCGGCGAGCGCCGCCGCGGCGGCGCCGACCGGCAGGCCGCGCCGCGGGCGCCGATCAGTAGTCGTAGGCATGCTCGAACCGGCCCCCCGCGGCCTCCACGGCGCGGATCTGCGCGACGAGCTGCTCCACCGCGGTGTCGTAGCCGACGCGCTGCCAGCCCGGCTCGGACTGGATCGGCATCGCGAACAGCGGCTCGGCCCCCGCGAGGGTGACCGCCCGGCCCGGCGGCAGGAGGACGGTGGTGAGGATCCGGCGGTTGCCGGCGATCTCCAGCACGGTCCGGCCGCGGGCGCCCAGGCCCCGGACGATCTCCGTGAAGGCCCGGTAGCGCGGCGTCTCCATCAGGGCGGCCGGTCCGCCGTCGCCGGCCGGGACGGGGCCGAGGAAGGCGATGCGCGGGTCGGCGGTCGCGTCGCCCGCGTCGAGCCCCGCCACGACGCTGCGGATCGTCAGGCCGGCCGGGTCCATCCCGGCGAGCCACGCGATCCCCCGCGCGTAGGCCCATTTCACCCCGTACTGCAGGGTGAGGGCGCCGCGCCGCTCGACCGCCCGCAGGGACGGCGTGAACGGGACCTCGTGCCAGAGCCGGGCCAGCTCCGCGTCGAACGGGTAGCGGTACCAGGGGGTCTGGCGCAGGAACGCGGCGTAGTCCGCGAGCAGCCGCGCGTTGAACCGGTCCTCGTCCGTGGGCTCGGGCCCCCGCCACCGCGCGGTCAGCGCCCCGACGGTGCGCTCGTAGGCGCCCTGTATCAGCATCTCGGCCGTGAAGCTGAGGCCGATCACGTAGTTGGTGACCTTCTGGCCCGCGGTGACGTCGCCGGTGCGCCCGGCCGCCCGGGTCGCCCCGCACAGGCTCGTCCAGAAGCCGGCAGTGGCCGCCCCGTAGTCGAAGGCCGATTCCGAGGCGGATCGCGTCACCCCGGCGAGGTCCGCGTAGGCGTGGACGATGGCCCATTCGGGGAAGGTCAGGTAGCTGTCGCCGGCCGCGCGCTTGTAGCCGTCGGGGGCGATCCCGAAGCGCGAGCCGCTCCCCGCACGGCCCTGCAGGGCGGGGTCGGGCGCGGCCGCGCAGCCCCCCTCGATCGCCGCGACCGGCAGGGCGCAGGCGAGCGCGAGGAGAGCCAGGCCGGCGGCCGCCCAGCGGGCGCGCCGCCGGCGGCGGCGGGTGGGCCGCGGGCTCACGCCGCGACCGTCGCGGCGCCGCGCCACGGCCACCAGCCGAGCACCACGCCGGCGAGCCCCAGGCACAGGTGCGGGCCGTTCGAGAGGAGCGGGCTGTCCTGAAAACCCTTCAGGAACAGCGACAGGTCGAGGAAGCTCGACCCGGTGAGCACGCCGACGACGCCGTCGAGGAGGTAGATCGCCCCGAAGGCGCGCAGGAAGGTCACGGCGGCCGACCGCGACCACAGCGCGGCGGCGAGCGCCCACAGGCCGGAGGCGAGGTGGAGCGCGTCCTTGTAGACGTCGAGCCGGAACAGGCCGAAGACGCGGCCCTCCGCGTCCCGGAAGGCCGGGACGTAGTCGGTGGCGGCGGCGAACAGCAGGATGGCCGCGAAGGCGAGGGCGGCCGCCCGGGGAAGCGAGACTGTCATGCGGATCCTCGCGCTCAGGCCATGTAGGTCGACCACAGGGCGTTCCGGAACAGCAGTCCCGGATCGTAGCGGCGCTTGGCCGCCACGAAGGTGTCGAGATCGGGATAGGCCCGGGCCATCTGGTCGCGCCGGGCGTGCAGGCGGTAGGGCAGGTAATAGGCCCCGCCGATCGCCACGACGCGCTCGATCAGGGCCTCGGTCATGCGCATCATCGCGGCCTCGTCGCCGGGGGTGAGCCCCTGCGAGAACGACATCACCGCGCCGATGCGCGGGGCCGGCGCGTAGGCCAGCCTCGAATCCGGGTCCGCCGCGACGTAGCGCAGGGTGACGTTGAGGCAGTCGCAGCCCGAGCGCGGGATGGTCTCGCGACAGGCGGCGAGGAACGCGTCGAAGCGCTCGGGCGGGACGAAGTACTCGTGCAGGATGTCGGTGCGGCCAGGGTCGCGCGAGGCGAGGTTGGCCACCGGCTCGTTCATCAGGCTGTTGCGGGTGGCGAGGCCGGGATCCAGGGCCGGGTTGAGCCGGGTCTCGGCGATCCAGCGGGCGCGCTTGCCGAGCTCGCTGCCGACCTGGGCGCGGTAGATCTCCCGCGAGACGGCCGAGAACGCCCCCTGCGCGGCCGCCGCGGGCAGGACCTGCGGCGGGTGCTCGGCCTCCGCGTAGGTGACGAGGATCGCCTCGTCGAAGAACCCGGCCCGCGCCACCGAGAGGCGGCCGTAGGCCATGCGCAGCCGCGCGTCGCGCGCCACCGCCGCCGCGAGGGCCGGGGCGAAGGCGGCGGCCGGCATCACCGCGAAGGTCGGCGTCAGGAGGCGGTTCGGCACCATCTCGACCACGAGGTCGACCAGGACGCCGAACAGGCCGTAGCCGCCCATCGCCAGCCCGAACAGCTCGGCGTTCTCGGTGCGGGAGCAGGTCACGAGGCTGCCGTCGGCCAGGACGAGGCGGAGGGCGCGGACCGTGGAGCCGAACGGGCCGTACGGCGCGGGCCAGCCGTGGGCGTTGACGCTGAAGGTCGAGCCGACCCCGAAATCGCTGTTCGACTGCATCACCGCGGGCGAGAACCCGATCCGGTCGAGCTGCCGGATGACCTGCGCCCAGCGCGCGCCGGCCCCGACCCGGTAGAGGCCGGCGGCGGTGTCGGGCTCGATCGGGCCGCCCTCCAGGGTCACGGCGGTCCCGTCGCGGGCGAGGCTCTGTCCGCCCATGGAGTGGCGGGCGACGCCGACGGCGACCGGCCGCCCGGCGGCGGCGGCGTCCCGGATCTCGGCGCGCACGGCCTCGATCAGGACGTCGGTCGAGCCCGTCGGGAGGACGGCGTGCCGCGTCACCGGGGTCGGGTTGAGGCCGCTCGCGTCGTTCAGGATGGTGCGCGGGGCGGCCNAGCGCGGCGGCCGCCGCGGCGCCGCCGCCCGCGAGGATCCCGCGCCTGCTCGGTCCCGTCCCGGCCATGCCCGCCCTCGATGCCCGCCCTCGATCCGCGCCGATGGGGCGACCGGATCGCCCGCCGGAGAACTCTGCGACGGGTCCGGATCCGGCGGCGTGAGATCGCGCACGGTGCGCCGCCCGCCGGTGCGACGCGGGGCAATCAGCAGCAAGGGCAGGGCGCGGTCAACAGCCCGGTGGCGGACCGTTCCGGCCGTCGCCGGATCTCCAGGACGGAGGCAGCCCGGACGGCGCTCGAACCGGTCTGGACGCTGTTCTTGGACACCCTGGCGCGCCCTACGGGAATCGAACCCGTGTTTTCGCCGTGAAAGGGCGACGTCCTGGACCGCTAGACGAAGGGCGCTCTGGCTGGGCCGGGGTTCTATAGTCGGACCGGAGACGCCCGGCAACCGTCCAGGCGCGGCACAGGTGCCACAGGTCCCGAGTTTGACCGCGCGCCGGGTTGGGGCGATGGAGAGCCATGCCCCAGCCCACCCCTCGCATGACCCTCGTCCTCGGCGGGGCGCGGTCCGGCAAGAGCGCCTACGCGGAAGGGCTGATCGAAGCCTGTCCCGGCCCGTGGCTCTACCTCGCCACCGCCCAGGCCTTCGACGACGAGATGGTCGACCGCATCGCCCAGCACCGCGCGCGGCGCGGCGGCGCTTGGCGCACCCGCGACGTGCCGCTCGCCCTGCCGGAGGCGGTCGCCGAGGCCGAGGGACCGGTCCTGGTGGACTGCCTCACGCTCTGGCTCACCAACCTGATCCTGGCGGAGGCCGACGTGGCGCAGGCGACGGCGCGGCTCCTCGCCGCCTGCGCCGACGCCCCGGGCCCGCTCGTGCTGGTCGGCAACGAAGTCGGGCTCGGGATCGTCCCCGACAACGCCCTCGCCCGGCGCTTCCGCGACGCCGCCGGCCGCCTCCACCAGCAGCTCGCCGCGCGGGCCGACCGGGTCGTGCTCACCGTGGCCGGCCTGCCGCTGCTCGTGAAGCCGCAGCCCCCTCAGACACAAGTCCACCCGACAGGAGCCTCCGCATGAGCGACGACGCCGCGCGCCACCGGGAGAAGATGGAGAAGCGCAAGGCCGTCCAGGACGCCGAGGTGGCCGCCAAGACCCTCGAGAAGGGCCTCCTCCTGGTCCATACCGGCCCCGGCAAGGGCAAGAGCACGGCGGCTCTGGGGCTGATGCTGCGGGCGCTCGGCCGCGGCTGGCGGGTCGGCATGGTGCAGTTCATCAAGGGCGGCTGGGACACGGGCGAGCGCCACGCCGTGGCGGCCTTCGGCGACCGGGTCGCGTGGCACACCCTCGGGGAGGGGTTCACCTGGGAGACCCAGGACAAGGCCCGGGACATCGCCGCCTGCCGCCACGCCTGGGACGTCGCCGCGGGGCTGATGGCCGATCCCACGATCCGCCTGCTCGTCCTCGACGAGCTGAACATCGCGCTGCGCTACGACTATCTCGACCTCGACGCGGTGCTGGCCGCCCTGCGCGCGCGCCGGCCGGACCTGCACGTCGTGGTCACCGGCCGCAACGCCAAGCCGGCCCTGATCGAGGCCGCCGACCTCGTCACCGAGATGGGCAGCGTCAAGCACCACTTCGCCGCCGGCGTGAAGGCGCAGGAAGGGATCGAGTTCTGAGCCCGCCGCGCGCGAAGGCCCTGATGATTCAGGGCACCGGCTCCGATGTCGGCAAGTCGCTGATCGTGGCGGGGCTGGCGCGCGCCTTCACCGAGCGGGGCCTGAGGGTCCGGCCGTTCAAGCCGCAGAACATGTCGAACAACGCCGCCGTCACCGCCGACGGCGGCGAGATCGGCCGGGCGCAGGCGCTCCAGGCCCGCGCCGCCCGGGTGGCGCCCTCCGTGCACATGAACCCGGTCCTGCTGAAGCCGCAGAGCGAGGTCGGCTCCCAGGTGGTGGTGCAGGGCCGGATGGTCGCCACCGTGAAGGCGCGCGACTACCAGGCCTGGAAACCCCGGCTCCTGTCCGCCGTCCTGGACAGCTTCGCGCGCCTCGCGGAAGACGCCGACCTCGTCCTCGTCGAGGGCGCGGGCTCCGCCTCCGAGGTCAACCTGCGCGCGGGCGACATCGCCAATATGGGCTTCGCCCGGGCCACCGACACGCCGGTGGTGCTGGTCGGCGACATCGACCGGGGCGGGGTGATCGCGAGCCTCGTCGGCACGAAGGCGGTGATCGACCCGGAGGACGCCGCGCTGATCGCCGGCTTCCTCGTCAACCGGTTCCGGGGCGATCCGAGCCTGTTCGCCGACGGCATGCGGCTGATCGCCGAGCGCACCGGCTGGGCGGCGCTCGGCCTCGTGCCGCACTTCCCCGGCGCCGCGCGCCTGCCGGCCGAGGACGTGCTGGGCCTCGCCGGCTCGGAAGCGCGCGGACCGGGCTCCGTCACGGTGGCGGTGCCGGTGCTGCCGCGCATCGCCAATTTCGACGATCTCGACCCGCTGCGGGCGGAGCCGGGCGTGTCCGTGGTCCTGGTCCGGCCCGGCACGCCGATCCCCGCCGAGGCCGCCCTCGTGCTGCTGCCGGGCTCGAAGACCACGATCGACGACCTGGAGGCCTTCCGCCAGGAGGGCTGGGACGTCGACCTGCGCGCCCATGTCCGCCGGGGCGGCCGGGTGCTCGGCCTGTGCGGCGGCTACCAGATGCTGGGCAAGAGCCTCGCCGACCCGCACGGGATCGAGGGGGCGCCGCGCACGGTGCCGGGCCTCGGGCTCCTCGACGTCGACACCGTGATGACGCCGGAGAAGCGCCTCGCCGCCGTCACCGGCGCGAGCCTGCCCGACGGCGTGCCGTTCTCCGGCTACGAGATGCATATCGGCGCGACCGCGGGCCCCGACACGGCCCGGCCGCTGCTGCGCCTCGCCGACGGCCGCCGGGACGGGGCGGTCTCGGCGGACGGGCGCGTGGCCGGGACCTACGTCCACGGCCTGTTCGCCGACGACGCCCAGCGGGCGGCCTGGCTCGCGCGCCTCGGCACCCTCTCGGAGGGCGCCGGCTACGAGGCCGGGGTCGAGGCGGCCCTCGACGGCCTCGCGCGACACATCGCGGCCCATGTCGACTGCGACCGCCTCCTGGCGCTTGCCCGGTAGCCGGGGCCTGAGCCAGGGATTACTCCGTGTCATGCCGGCCCCGCCACGAAGGGCCGCACGCGCTCGGAGGAACGCCCCATGCCGCCCACGCCGTCCCCCGCCGGGGAGGATCTCGCCGCGAGCACCGTCCGGACCGTGACCCTGCGGCTGATGCCGCTCCTCGGCCTGCTCTACCTGATCGCCTATATCGACCGGCAGAACGTCTCCTACGCCAAGCTGGAGATGGTCGGCAGCCTCGGCCTCTCCGAGACCGCCTACGGCCTCGGGGCCTCGCTGTTCTTCCTCGGCTACTTCCTGTTCGAGGTGCCGGCCAACGTCTTCCTGGAGCGGGTCGGCGCGCGGATCTGGTTCGCCCGGATCATGATCACCTGGGGGATCGTCACCGTCCTGCTGGGCTTCACCCAGGGCACGGCGATGTTCTACGTGCTGCGCTTCCTGCTCGGCGCCGCGGAGGCCGGCTTCTTCCCCGGCGTGCTGTTCGCCCTCACGCTCTGGTTCCCCCAGACCCACCGGGCGCGGATGATCGGCTGGTTCATGATCGCGAGCGCCGTCGCCAACGCGGTCGGCGCGGCGGTCGGCGGGGCGCTGCTCGGCCTCGACGGGCTGCTCGGCCTCCAGGGCTGGCAATGGGTGTTCCTGGCCACCGGCGCGCCGGCGATCCTCATGGCCGCGGTGGTGCTGTTCGTCCTGCCGGACGGCCCCGAGACCGCGCCCTGGCTGTCGCAGGCCCAGCGCGACTGGCTCGCCCGCACGCTCCGGGCCGAGCGCGAGGACGGCGGCCACGTCGACCACGGCAACCCGTTCGCGGCGCTCCTCGACCGGCGGGTGCTGATGCTCGCCGGGGTCTACGTCTCGCTGCCGCTCGCCGCCTACGGCCTGGGCTACTGGCTGCCGACCGTGGTCAAGGGCTTCGGCGTCTCGAACCTGACCAACGGCTTCCTCAACATCATCCCGTGGATGGCGACGGCCTTCGCCCTGTGGTGGGTGCCGCGCCATGCCGCCCGCACGGGCGCGCAGGGCAACGCGCTGACCTGGCACGTGGTCGGACCGGCCCTGGTCGGGGCGGCGGGCCTCGCGCTCAGCGTCGTCCTGCCGGGCAACGCCGTGAAGTTCGCCTGCCTGTGCGTGGCCGCGGCCGGGACCTTCGCGGCCCAGCCGGTCTTCTGGTCGATGCCCGGGACGTTCCTGCGCGGCGCCTCGGCGGCCGCCGGGATCGCGGCGATCAACTCGGTGGGCAATCTCGGCGGCTTCGTGGCCCAGAACGCCGTGCCCTTCATCCGCGACCAGACCAAGAGCGACCTCGTGCCGATGCTGTTCCTGGCCGCCTGCCTGGCCCTGGGCGCCGGCCTCATGTTCGTGGTCCTCTCGGCCCTGCGGCGGGACGCGGCGCGGCGGTCGGTCCCGGCCGGCGCGCGACCGGCCTGAACACGGGCCGGGTTCGTGCGTTATCCTTCCTCAGGCCGGATTGTCCGGCAGGATGATGCCGACCCGCGCGTCCGCGGGCCATCGTCGAGGAGGGCACCGCGATGAGCCAGGGATTCCCGCTACTGATCCTCGCCTTCGGCACGCTCGGCGGCATCTGGTTCCTGGCCGCCGCGGCCCGGAAGCAGGTCGCCGACGCCAAGGGCAGCCCGGAGCGCTCGAACCTGATCCACCACCACGGCGGCGCGCCGCGGCCGAACATGCCGGGCACCGAGCACTGAGGATCGCGCGGCCGATCCCTCAGCCGGCGGCGATCCGCCGGCAATGCGCGAGGGCGGCGCCGATCAGGTTGTCGCTGGCCTCGGGCGTGCGGAACGCCGAGTGCGCCGACAGGGTGACGTTCGGCAGGCTCGCCAGCAGGTGATCCGCCGGCAGGGGCTCGACCGTGAACACGTCGAGCCCGGCCCGCGCCACGTGGCCGGTGCGCAGGGCCTCGACCAGGGCGGCCTCGTCGAGCACCGCCCCGCGGGCGGTGTTGATCAGCATCGCGCCGGGCTTCATCGCGGCGATCCGCGCGGCCGACAGGAAGCCGCGCGTCGCGTCGGTGAGGAGCAGGTGGAGCGAGACCACGTCGCTCTCGGCGAGCAGGCGGTCGAGGGGGACGAAGTCGACGCCGGGATGGGCCTTCGGGGTCCGGTTCCAGGCGAGCACCCGCATGCCCACGCCCCGGCAGAGGCGCGCCATCTCGGCGGCGATCCCGCCGAACCCGACGAGGCCGACGGTCTTGCCGGTGAGCTGGATCCCCTCCGTGCGCAGCCAGGATCCGACGCGCATCGCCCGGTCCATCTCGGGCAGGCCGCGGGCGGCGGCCCACATCAGCGCGAAGGCGCACTCGGCGACCGCCGTGTCGCCGTAGCCCTTGATGGTGTGGACGGTGACGCCGAGCGCGTCCCGGAGCGCCTCCGGGTCCATGTAGCTGCGGGCGCCGGTGCCGAGGAACACGACGTGCTTCAGGCCCGCGCAGGCCCGGGCCACGTCGAGGGGGAGGGCGGTGTGGTCGATCACCGCGGTCTCGGCGCCGTCGAGGATCGCGGGCAGATCCTGCGGCGCGATGCCGGGATCCGCGTGGATCGCGAAGGGCGGGTCGTCGGGGCGCAGCAGCCGCCGGGCCACTGCCGCCAGAGTCTCGCTGGCATCCACGAACACAGCGCGCATCGGCGTCTCCCTCATCCGGCCCCGTCCGGCCACGATGCGTCCGGTGCGCGGGCCGTGCCAAGGCCCGATCGGGGCATGCCGCCGTCCCGGCGCGCGGAGCGAAGACGGCTCAGCCCGCCAGGGTCAGGCAGAGCCCGAGGAGCGCCAGCACGAGCCCGCCCTGGAGCCAGCAGGCCGTCCGGTAGAGGGTCAGGGCCCGGGCGATGTCGTCGGCCGCGGCCGCGTCCCGGCCGTCGCCCATATGGGCGTCCGGGACGAGGGTGCCGTCGTAGACCCGCGGCCCCGCGAGCCGCAGGCCCAGCGCGCCCGCCATGGCGGATTCGGGCCAGCCGGCATTCGGCGAGCGGTGCCGGCGCGCGTCCCGGGCCATCGCCCGGAGCGCCCCGCGGGCGTCGGCGCCCCGCAGGACCGCCGCCCCGGCGATCAGCAGGCCCGCGAGCCGGGAGGCCGGCAGGTTCACGCCGTCGTCGAGCCGCGCGGCCGCCCAGCCGAAGGCCTCGTAGCGCGGGCTGCGGTGGCCGATCATGCTGTCGGCGGTGTTGATCGCCTTGTAGAGGGCGCCGCCCGGCAGGCCGAGGCAGCCGATCCAGAAGGCCGGCGCCACGATCCCGTCGGAGAAGTTCTCCGCCAGGCTCTCGATCGCGGCCCGGCAGACCGCCGCCTCGTCGAGGCGGTCCGGGTCGCGCCCGACGATCATCGCCACGGCCCGGCGCCCCGCCTCCAGGCCGCCCGCGCGCAGGGCCGTCTCCACGGCGGCGACGTGCTGGTGCAGGCTGCGCTGCGCCGGCAGGCTGGCGCAGATCAGGCCGAGGAGGAGCAGGGCGGAAAGGGGGCCGGCGAGCCCCGCCAGCGCCGCGACGGCGAGGGCGGCCGAGCCGACCGCGGCGAGGAGCAGCGCCAGCGCGAGGCAGCCGGCGCCCCGCCGCCGGCGCGCCGAGCCGCGGTTGAGACCGCGCTCCAGGGCGGCGATCAGCCGGCCGATCCAGGTGACAGGGTGACCGGCCGCCCTGTAGAGCGCGTCGGGATAGCCGGCCGCCGCCTCGATCCCGAGGGCGACGGCGAGGACGGCGAGCGTGTCGGCAAACGTACCGGGCAGATGGACCATTCGGTGTGGAGCGTTCCCGCGCGTGAGGTCGCCCCGATCGCGCATGGCGGCGATCTCGGCGGACTCCGACAAGCCTTTCCCGACGCGCCGGAGCCCTGGCTCGACCTCTCGACGGGGATCAACCCGGTCCCCTATCGCGTGCCCGCACTGGAGGCCAGCGCCTGGACGCGCCTGCCCGAGGCCGCCGAGGTCCGCGCCCTCCGGGAGGCCGCCGCCGCGGCCTACGGCGCGCCGGATGCCGACCACGTCGTGCCCGCGCCCGGCACCCAGATCCTGATCGAGACCCTGCCCCGGCTCCTGGCCCCGACCGAGGTCGCGGTGGTCGGGCCGACCTACGCCGAGCACGCCGCCGCCTGGGCGCGGGCCGGGCACGCGGTGGCGGAGGTCGCGGGCGTCGACGCCCTCGGGCAGGCCCGGGTGGTGGTGCTCGTCGATCCCAACAACCCGGACGGGCGGACCCACCCGCTGGCCGAGCGCCGGGCGCTCGCCGCGGCGCTCGGCCGGCGCGGCGGCCTGCTCGTCGCCGACGAGGCCTTCGCCGACCTGGAGCCGGTGGAGAGCCTGTGCCCGCACGTCGCCGCACCGGACTCGGCGCCGGGCCTCGTGGTGCTGCGCTCCTTCGGCAAGACCTACGGGCTCGCCGGCCTGCGCCTCGGCTTCGCGGTCGCCGAGCCCGGCACGGCGGCCCGGATCGCCGAGGCCCTCGGACCCTGGGCGGTGTCGGGCCCCGCCCTGGCGATCGGGCGCGCGGCCCTGTCGGACGCGGGCTGGCGCGCCGAGGCCGCCCGGGCCCGGGCCGCGGACGCGGGCCGCCTCGACCGGATGATCGCCCGGGCCGGCGGCCGCGTCGTCGGCGGCACGTGCCTGTTCCGGACCGCCGATTTCCCCGACGGGCCGGACCTCTACCGGCGGCTGGCGGCGTCCGGGATCGCGGTGCGGCGCTTCGCCGGGCGCCCGGAGCGCCTGCGCTTCGGCCTGCCGCCCGACAGGGCGGGCTGGTGCCGGCTGTCGCGGGTGCTCAGGTAGGCCGCGCCCCCGGCGGGTGCGGGTCGCGGGCCGCCACGATCACGGCCAGCGCCGAGAAGGCGAGGCCGACCGCGCAGACGCCCGGCCAGCCGACGAGCAGGAAGGCCTGCGAGCCGGCGTAGGCGCCGAGCGCCCCGAACACGAACAGGGTCGTGAACAGCACGGTGTTGATGCGGCCCCGCGCCCCCGGGACCAGCGCGTAGGCCCGCGTCTGGTTGGCGATGAGCGCGCCGTTCATGCCGATGTCGATGAGCAGCACGCCGAGCGCCACCGCGGCGAGCGACCAGGTGCCCCCCGCCCAGAGCACCGCGAAGGAGAGGGCGACCAGCAGGCTGCCGCCGAGGACGACGGGCTTCGCCCCCCGCCGGTCGGTGAAGCGGCCCGAGATCGGCGCCACGAAGGCCCCGCAGACGCCGATCACCCCGAACAGCCCGGCCCCGGCGGCGGTGAGGCCGAAGGGCGGCCCCTCGACCAGCAGGGCCAGGGTCGCCCAGAAGGCGTTGAAGCCCGCGAACAGCAGCGCCTGCGACAGGCTCGCCGTGCGCAGGACCGGCTGGCTGCGGGCGAGGTGGAGGATCGACAGCATCAGGGCGCGGTAGCGCAGCGGGTGCGTCTGCACCGTGTGGGGCAGGGTGGCCCGCGCGATGCCCGCCATGGCGAGCGCCAGCACGGACGCGACCAGGAAGACCGGCCGCCAGCCGAGATGCGCCCCCAGGAAGCCGCTCGCCGTGCGGGCGAGCAGGATGCCGGTGAGGAGCCCGGTCATGACCTGACCGACGATCCGCCCGCGGCTCGCGTCCGGGGCGAGTTCGGCCGCGAACGGGACCGCCTGCTGGGCCGCGCAGGACAGGACCCCGACCACCAGATGGGCGAGCGCGAGGCAGGCGAGGTTCGGGGCGAGGCCCACGGCGAGCAGCGCCAGGGCGAGGCCGAGGCACTGTCCCACGATCAGGGCGCGGCGCGGCAGGGCGTCGCCGAGCGGCACGAGCCCGACGATGCCGAGCCCGTAGCCGACCAGGGCCGTGGTCGGCACCCACAGGGCGGCGCGGTCGCCGAACTCGGCCACGATCAGGCCGAGCAGCGGCTGGTTGTAGTAGATGTTGGCCACGGCCCCGCCGGCGATCAGCGTCAGGCCGAGCCGGGCCTTCGCGTCGAGGGGCGTGGTCACGGCTGGGTCGGGGGCAGGCAGGCACGCCGCCGCGGAAGGGCCATGGTCGGGTCCGTGTGGGGAGGGTGATCGGAGCCGCGAGCGATACGGGCGGAGCGCGCCGCCGGGCAAGCTGCGGCGATGCATCCCTGCCGGCACACCCCGGGGCCCTTCACCGGGGCCGACGGCGCACCATATGCATCAGACGCAGCCGGCGCTGCCCGCATGCCGGCGGGCGCCGCGGACCGGTGCGCCGGGCGACGAGCCTCGCGAGGTTTACGGACCGGACTACGAACGAGAGGGCGGTTTCGTTCCGCGAGAACGGCGCCGGGGCCGCCGCAGCAGGGAGTACGGGATGCCGAACTACCGCGTCGACTTCGCCAAGGAGATCCTCGGGGTGCCGTTCACGATCGGCTCGGTCGCGATCGCGCGGGCCCGCGATCCCGAGCGCGCCCGCCGCGCCGCGGAGCTGCGATTCGCCCGCCAGCACGGCGTCGGCGACTGGCGCGAGCGGGCGGACCTCGCCACGGTGGCCGAGCGGCTCTGACGGCGCGGCCCTGACGGCGCGACCTGACGACCGACCGCCCGGCTCCGTCGTGCGCCCCCCCGTCACACGATCTTCGTGCCGCTCCCGCACCCTGGGAGCCCCGCGTCGGCGACCGGTCAAGCTCTGGTCGCGGCGGCCGCGGCGCCGTAGAATGGCGGGCGGATCGGGACGCCCGGCGGCGTCCGGATCCGCTTCCGCCCGCGCCCGATCGACGAGCCGGCGTCGCGGGGCCGGCCACGTCTCGAATCCGGGTCGACAGGGGTCAGTGCGAAGGTCATGGCGGCGATCTCCTTCTTCGGCGACCTGCTTCAGACCATCAGCGAGCGCGGCCGCGACCTGATCGGGATCGGCCGCGGCGACATGGGATCCCGGGCCAGCGCCGGCGACCTCGTGAAGCTGTGCGAGGACCTGATCTCCCGGCGCGGCGAGGCCTCCGGGGTGGCGCTGGCCCGCCTGATCCTCGACCGCTACGCGAGCTTCGGCCAGGCCGAGCGCCACGCCTTCCTGCGGGCCATCGCCCTCGACTTCGACGCGGACCACGCCGCCGTCGACGAGGCGATCGCCGCCTACCGCGCCGCCCCCTCCCGCGCCCGCCTCGGCAGCCTGCACGAGGCCGCCGAGCCGCGCAGCCAGGAGCTGATCCGCCGCCTCAACCTCGCCCGCGGCGGCACGCTCAGCCTCGTGCGGATGCGCGAGGACCTGTTCGACCTGCGCCGGGCGCTGCGCGCCGGCGACGAGGCCGACCCGGCCCTGATGGACGCCGTCGACAGCCTCGACTGCGACTTCGAGCACCTGTTCGCCTCGTGGTTCAACCGCGGCTTCCTGGTGCTGCGCCACATCGACTGGACGACGCCGGCGCACATCCTGGAGAAGATCATCCGCTACGAGGCGGTGCACGCCATCTCCGGCTGGGACGACCTGCGCGCCCGCATCGAGCCGCCGGACCGGCGCTGCTTCGCGTTCTTCCACCCGGCGCTCGCCGACGAGCCGCTGATCTTCGTGGAGGTGGCGCTCACCGACCAGATCGCCCCGGCGATCGCCCCGATCCTGTCGCAGGAGCGCAAGCCGCTGCAGCCGCACGCCGCCACCACGGCGGTGTTCTACTCGATCTCGAACTGCCAGAAGGGCCTCGCCGGCGTCACCTTCGGCAACTTCCTGATCAAGCAGGTGGTCGAGGACCTGACCCGCGAGGTCCCGACGCTCAAGACCTTCGTGACGCTCTCGCCGGTGCCGGGCTTCGCCGCGTGGCTGGCGCGGGAGCGCCGGGCCGACAGCCCGCAGGGCCTGCTGCCCGAGGATGTCGAGACCCTGCGGGCGCTGGACGACCCGGCCTGGCCGGCCGACAAGGCCCGGGCCGAGACGGTGCGCCGGGCGCTGATCCCGGCGGCAGCCGCCTATTTCCTGCGCGCCAAGAACGAGCGCGGGCGCCCCCTCGACCCGGTGGCCCGGTTCCATCTCGGCAACGGCGCGCGCCTCGACCGGATCAACTTCCTGGGCGACACGTCCAAGAAGGGGCTGGCCCAGTCCCACGGCCTGATGGTCAACTACCTGTACGACCTCGCCGCCATCGAGCGGAACCACGAGACCTACGCCAATCTCGGCACCGTGGTGGCGGCCCCGGCGGTGACCCGGGAGCTGCGCGCCAAGCTGCCGCCGCCCCGGGCCGTGGTGCTCGCCGAGGCGTAGGGACCCGGCTCTCCGGGCCGCACGGACGGCGGGCCGCCGCGGAAAGGGCTCGCCGAGTGGGCCTCCGGGCGGCTATGGGTGCGCGCGACCCACAGCCCGTGATAGCCCAGCCTCACGATGACGAACCACCTCTTCTCCCTGGTGCGGGACGGCGCCTCCGATCCCGCCAAGACCGCGCTCGAGACGCCGGACGGGCGCCGCTACGCTTACGCGGACCTGATCGCCCGCTCCGGCGCCTACGCGGCGGCCCTGCGGGCCGCGGGCGTCGCGCCCGGCGACCGGGTGGCCGTGCAGGTCGAGAAGAGCCCCGAGGTGATCTTCCTGTATCTCGGCGCGGTCCGGGCCGGCGCCGTGTTCCTGCCGCTCAACACCGCCTACACCCCGGCGGAGATCGGCTACTTCCTGGGCGATGCCGAGCCCACCGTGTTCGTCTGCGACCCGGGCCGGCGCGACGCCCTGACCGAGGCCGCCGCCGGCGTCCGGCAGATCTGGACCCTCGACGCGGCGGGCGGCGGCAGCGCCGCCGAGGCCGCCAACCGGGCCGGGGACGGGGCCGCCGATGCGGGCGCCGCCTTCGCGGACGTGCCCCGGGGCCCGGAGGACCTCGCGGCGATCCTCTACACCTCGGGCACGACCGGGCGCTCGAAGGGCGCCATGCTGACCCACGACAACCTCGCGTCGAACGCCCGGACGCTGGTCGACTCCTGGCGCTTCACCGCCGACGACGTGCTGATCCACGCCCTGCCGGTGTTCCACACCCACGGCCTGTTCGTGGCGACCAACACGGTGCTGGCGAGCGGCGGATCCATGCTGTTCCTGCCCCGGCTCGACCCGAAGCTGATCCTGAGCCTGATGCCGCGGGCCAGCGTGCTCATGGGCGTGCCGACCTTCTACACCCGGCTCCTCAAGGAGCCGGGCCTGACGCCGGAGGCGGCCAGGGGCATGCGCCTGTTCGTGTCGGGCTCGGCGCCGCTGCTCGCCGAGACCCATCGCGAATGGCAGGCCCGCACCGGCCACGCCATCCTCGAGCGCTACGGCATGACCGAGACCAACATGAGCACCTCGAACCCCTACGCGGGGGACCGGGTCGCCGGCACGGTCGGCTTCCCCCTGCCGGGCGTGTCCCTGCGGGTGGTCGATCCCGAGACCGGCGCGGCCCTCGCGCCCGACGCGGTCGGCATGATCGAGGTGAAGGGCCCGAACGTGTTCCAGGGCTACTGGCGCATGCCCGAGAAGACCGCGGCCGAGTTCCGGGCCGACGGGTTCTTCATCACCGGCGACCTCGGCAAGGTCGACGGCCGGGGCTACGTCCACATCGTCGGGCGCGGCAAGGACCTGATCATCTCGGGGGGCTTCAACGTCTACCCGAAGGAGGTCGAGACCGAGATCGACGCGCTGCCGGGCGTGGTCGAGTCCGCCGTGATCGGCCTGGCGCACCCGGATTTCGGCGAGGCCGTCACCGCCGTGGTGGTGGGCGGCGCCGGCTGCCCCGACGAGGCCGGCGTGCAGGCCGCCCTGGAGGGCCGCCTCGCCCGGTTCAAGTGCCCCAAGCGCGTCCTGTTCGTGGACGAGCTGCCGCGCAACACCATGGGCAAGGTCCAGAAGAACCTGCTCCGCGAGGCGCACGCGGGTCTGTACCGGGCCTGACGATCCGGCCGTCGGCGCCAGGGCCGACGAAGCTCGGTCCCTGGGCCCGCCGTCCCCGCGCGCCGGGGCGGGAAGCCGGCCGCCGCGATCCCCGGCGCGCGGCGCCCCGGGTCGCTCCCGCTCCGCCCGNGGGAGCGACCCGCCGGCGCCTGGACCGGGACCCGGATCAGAGATTGTGCTGCGTCCGCTCGCCCTCCGGCGGCTTGTGCCCCTCCGGATCGGCCACCTTGCGCGCGGCGGCGTTGAGGTTGTCCGGATCGAGGGCGGTCTGGACGAACTCCCGGCCGATATTGGTCACCTCACGGGCGTAGCGCAGGCCCTGGTCGCGGACCTCGTCGGCCCAGGGGCCGATGCTCCGGTCCTCCTGGCGGGTGCGCGGCAGCAGCGCGCCGAGGAGCAGGCCGGCGGCCACGCCGACCACGCCGACGAGGAGCGGATTGTCGTCCACGAAGCGCTCGACGGCGGTGCGCCCGCGGTTGATCCCCGCGATCCCCTGGTTGGTCAGGTCGTCCAGCGCCCGCATGTTGCGGCGATGGAGGGCGCCGGCCCGCTCCCGGGCATCGTCGTAGGCCGCGGAGGCGCGGTCGCGGGCCTGGTCGGCCGCCCCGCCGAGGCGGTCGTTGATGTCGTCGGCGAGGCCCGACACGGTGCGGCGCGCCTGTCCGGCGAGCTCGGTGGCCCGGTCGCCCGCCGCCCGGATGCCGTCTTTCGCGGCCGCGGCGGCGTCGTGCCCGGCCGCGTCGTGCGAGCCCGTCGCCGCGCCGGACTGGAGCGGGTCGTGCAGGCCGCGCGGGTCCGGCCGGAGGGTGAAGTCGCCCGCGGCCGTGCCGGGCGCGCCCGGGTCGCCGAGGCCGGTCGGGTCCGGCCGCAGGCTCTTGTCGCCGCCGCCGTGCGGCATGCCCGCCTCGGCGGCGAGCTGCTCGGGGGTGCTGGAAGGGGTACCCGGCTTGTCGGTCATGGCGCTGTCCTCAAATGTCGGTCTCGGCGGCCCGCCTTCGGCGCCGGTCCGCCCGGGCGCGCGAGGTGTCTCGTCCCGGATCCGGACGGGTCGGTCCTCAGATCTCGGTCGTGTCCAGCGGATCGCGGGCCGGGCGGACCGTCGGGAGGTCGGGGTCGTAGCCGCGGGCCGCGCCGGTGTTCAGGGTGGGCACGCGCTCGGCCGAGACCTCGGTGCGGCGGCGCTGGGCGTCGCGGGCCATCCGGTTGAACAGCAGGCCGACGCCCGCCGCGATCAGCAGCACCGGCACCGGGTTGCGGCGCACCGCCTCCAGGGCCGAATCGTAGGTGGTGTTCAGGGCCGGCACCCGCCGGGCATTGCCCAGCATCTCGTCCACCAGGTTCGGCACCGAGAGCCGCCCCTGGATGCGGTCGATCGTGTCGTCGAGCCGGGCACGGCTCTCCTCGATCTCCTTCTCGAGGTCGTTCATCGTACTCATCCGGACACGCGCTCCGACAGGGCCTGGGCATCCTGGCGGACCTGGCGCGTCGTGCGCGTCGGGGCCAGGGTCGAGAGGGAGAGGACGCTGCGCGCCCACAGGGCCATCCCGAGGGCGAGGAGCAGCAGCACGCCGCCGACGATCAGGGCCGAGAGCCACTCGGAGCCCACGATGGTGGCGAGCCACTTCACGAAGGCGCCGATCAGGACCAGCAGGGCGACCACGGCGAACACCGCCGAGCCGACCATGCAGGCGAGGCCGACGATGAGCTGGCGGACGTTGCCGGCCATCTCGGCCCGGAACAGCGCGATCTCCTTGCGGGCGAGCTCGTTGGTCTCGCGCAGGGCGTCGCCGATCAGGCTCTGGATGCTGGAGGGGCCGGCGGAGGGGCCCGTGGACGGGCCCGCCTGGCGCGGGTCGGAGCCGTGGGTCATGGCGTCAGGCCCGGAAGCTGTCGCGGGCGTCGCCGTCCGGCGCCTCCGGCGGCAGGCTGGAGGACTTGATGAAGCGGGCGGCGATCAGCCCGGCCACGAAGGTCCCCACCGCCACGGCGACCGGCGCGCGCCGGGCGAAGGACTCGGCCTCGCTGTAGAACTCGCCGAGGCTGCGGCGCTCGATCGAGGAGCCGAGCTGCTCCAGCCCGTCGGCGGCGCTGTCGAAGAAGGCGCGGACGTTCGGCTTGTCGCCGAGGTCGCGGCCGGAATTGCGGATCGTCTGGGCGAGGTCGTGGACCGACTGCGCGGCATCGCTCTTGCGCTGCTCGACGTAGCTCTGCGCCTGCAGCCGGGCCGCGTCGAGCAGGCCGCGCCCGCGCTCGGCCGCCACGTCGGCGAGCCCCTCGACGTCGCCCTGCAGGGCCCGCCACTGCGCGCGCTCCTCCGCGGCGGTGTGCGGCGCGTGGTGCGGCGCGTCGTGCGGCCCCTCGCGGTGCGGATCCGCGATCGGGTCCACGGGGGTGCCTTGCGGTAACTCGTTGCCGGCCATCTCGAAAACACTCCTCGCGGCGCGGGGACGGGGCCGCTCGCGGCGACCGCGGGCCCCGCGATGGCTGAGTAACCGACTCGGCTGTCGCGGGTTCCGGCCTCCGTGCGTCCTTCCGGTGCGCGCGCCGGGTCCGGGGCGGCGCGCGGCACCGCTCAGTCCCCGTTCAGGCAAGGTCTGCCAGAACCGCCACGCTCGCACGACGCTCGCCCGGGGCGCCCGGTCGGGACGGAGCGGTCGCCCTGTCCCGGAACGGCAGGGCCTCGACTTGACCCGCGCCCGGCTTCACGCTTGGGTTGCCGGACGACCAACAAAGGATCGCGCAGGGACTCCGCGCGTTCTGACATAGTAGTGATGTCCCGATGCAGGCGCGGCGAGATCCTCGACCCGACCCGCGCCCCTGATCCGGAGTCGACCCGCGTGGCACGCCTTGTGATCGTATCGAACCGCGTCGCCGTCCCGGAAGAGGGCGGCAAGGCGGTGGCGGCGGGCGGCCTCGCCGTCGCGGTCAAGGAGGCCTTCACGGCCTACGAGGGTCTGTGGTTCGGCTGGAGCGGCACCATCACGGACGAGCCGTCCGAGGAGCCGACGCTGATCGACCGGGGCCGGGTCCAGTACGCCGTCGTCGACCTCTCGCCGCAGGACCACCTGGAATACTACGCCGGCTTCGCGAATCGGGCCCTGTGGCCGATCATGCACTACCGGCTCGGGCTCGGCGCCTTCTCGCGCTCGGACTACGCCGGCTACAGCCGCGTGAACCGGACCTTCGCCCGAGCGCTGGCCAAGCTGGTCGAGCCCGACGACATCATCTGGGTCCACGACTACCACCTGCTGCCGCTCGCCGCCGAGCTGCGCGGCCTCGGGCTCGACAACCCGATCGGCTACTTCCACCACATCCCCTGGCCCGCCGCCGACGTGTTCAACTCGCTGCCGGCGAGCGGCGAGCTCCTGCGCGCCATCGTCGATTACGACCTGATCGGCCTGCAGACCGAGGCGGACGTCCAGAACCTGCAGCGCAACCTCGTCGACACCCAGCGGGCGATCCCGCTCGGCGGCGGCTCGCTGATGGTCGACGGCCGCCGGACCCGGATCCGCGCCTTCCCGATCGGCATCGACGTGGCGGGCTTCAAGGAGGCCGCCGAGAAGGCCAACGCCAACAAGGTCGTGCGCGAGACCATCGCGGGCCTGCGGACCCGCAAGCTGCTGATCGGCGTCGACCGGCTCGACTATTCCAAGGGCGTGCCCGAGCGGATGGAGGCGGTGGAGAGCTTCTTCGCCTCGAACCCCGACCAGCGCGGCAACGTCACCTACATCCAGATCACGCCGAAATCCCGCAGCGAGGTGCCGGAATACGAGCAGCTCGCCCGCGAGGTGAACGAGAAGGTCGGCGAGATCAACGGCTCGCTGGGCGACCCGGCCTGGACACCGATCCAGTACATCACCAAGGCCTATCCCCGCCCGGTGCTGGCCGGCCTCTACCGGGCCGCGCGGGTCGGCCTCGTCACGCCGATGCGCGACGGCATGAACCTCGTCGCCAAGGAGTACGTCGTCGCCCAGTCCGAGGATGATCCGGGCGTGCTGGTCCTGTCGAAATTCGCCGGGGCGGCCCGGCAGCTGCCGGAGGCGCTGCTGATCAACCCCTACGACCGGTTCGAGGTCGCCGAGGCGATCCGGGCCGCGCTCTACATGCCCAAGGCCGAGCGGCTGGCGCGCTGGAAGCCGATGGTCGAGCGCATGACCCGCGAGGACGTCGACTGGTGGGCGCGCAACTTCCTGGCGGAACTCGAGAATTTCCGCACGATCGAGCGCGAGCCGCCCACCGCCGCGGCGGCCGCCGAATAGCCGGCGCCGCCCGCTGCTTCCGCCCGCCGCCCTCCGTGTGACCGGACGCCCCGCATGATCGCCGTCGATGACGGGGTGCCGGCGCCGCTCGGCGCGCATTTCGACGGGCGCGGCGTCAACTTCGCCCTGTTCTCCGAGCACGCCACCGCGGTCGACATCTGCCTGTTCGAGCCGGGGGAGCGGCACGAGACCCGCACGGTCCGGCTGCCCTGCCGGACCGACGACGTCTGGCACGGCTACCTGCGCGGGGTGCTGCCGGGCCAGCTCTACGGCTACCGGGTGCACGGGCCCTGGGATCCGGCGAACGGGCACCGGTTCAACGCCTCGAAGCTGGTGCTCGACCCCTACGCGCGGGAGATCCGCGGCCGGATCCGCTGGCACGACGCGCTCTACGGGCACCGCCGGGGCCGGGAAGACCGCATCGACCGGCGCGACAGCGCGGTCTACATGCCGAAATGCGTGGTCACCGCCCCGGAGGTGCCCGACCTCGCGCTCAATCCGGTGCGCCGGCCGCTCGCCGAGACGGTGGTGTACGAGGCGCACGTCAAGGCGCTGACCCGCACCCATCCCGACATCCCCGAGGCGGAGCGCGGCACCTACGCGGCGCTCGCCCACCCGGCGATCATCGCGCATCTCGTGAAGCTCGGCGTCACCGCCCTGGAACTGCTGCCGATCCAGGCCTTCGCGGACGACCGCTTCCTGGTCGAGAAGGGGCTGGTCAATTTCTGGGGGTATCAGCCCCTGGGCTACTTCGCCCCGGACCCGCGCTACCTGGGGGAGGGCGGCCTCGGCGGCCTGAAGGCGGCGATCCGGGAGCTGAACGCCGCCGGGATCGAGACCTGGCTCGACGTGGTCTACAACCACACCGCCGAGGGCGACCACACCGGCCCGACCCTGTCGTTCCGCGGCATCGACAATGCCAGCTACTACAAGCTGGACCCCGCCGATCCGCGCCGCAATCTCGATTGCACCGGCTGCGGCAACACCTTCGACGCGAGCCACCCGCGGGTGATGCAGCTCGTGCTTGATTCCCTGCGCCACTGGGTCACCGCCTACGGCATCGCGGGCTTCCGCTTCGACCTCGCCTCGAGCCTCGGGCGCGCCCCGTTCGCCTTCACCCCGCAGGCGGCCTTCTTCCAGGCGGTGGCGCAGGATCCGGTCCTGGCCCGGGTCAAGATGGTGGCCGAGCCCTGGGACATCGGGGAGGGCGGCTACCAGCTCGGCGGCTACCCGCGCGGCTGGAGCGAGTGGAACGACAAGTTCCGCGACGCCACACGGGGCTTCTGGAAGGGCGATTCCGCCACCCTCGCCAAGGTCACGCAGGGGCTGACCGGCTCGCGCGAGGTGTTCGCCCCGTCCCGGCGCTCGCCGCTGGCCAGCGTCAACTTCATCGCCAGCCACGACGGCTACACGCTCGCCGACACGGTGGCGTACGAGGCGAAGCACAACGAGGCCAACGGCGAGGACAACCGCGACGGCCATAACCACAACGTCAGCCGCAACTACGGCGTCGAGGGCGACACCGACGACGCGGCGATCCTCGCCCTGCGCGCCCGGCAGAAGCGCAACATGCTGGCGACCGTGATGCTGGCCCAGGGCGTCCCGATGCTGCTCATGGGCGACGAGCGCTCCCGCAGCCAGGGCGGCAACAACAACGCCTACGCCCAGGACAACCCGACGAGCTGGATGGACTGGAGCGTCGATCCGGATCCCGCCCTCACGGACTTCGTCGCCAACCTGCTGGCCCTGCGCCGGGCTCAACCGGCCCTGCGGCGGCGACGCTTCTTCACGGGCGCGCTGATCGACCCCGACGAGCCGCTGCGCGACGTGCACTGGCTCTCCCCCGAGGGCATCGAGATGGAGGTCCGGCACTGGTCCGACGACGGGCTCCAGGTGTTCGGCATGCAGATCGGCAACGACGGCGATCCGGGCGACCGCCTGCTGATGCTGTTCAATGCCGGGGCGGAGGCCGTCGGCTTCCGCCTCGCCCCGGTGATCGGCGGCCCGTGGATGCCGGTCTTCGACACGGGCGAGCCCGCGGGCGCCCGCGCCCCCGGCGCGCCGGCGATCGCGGCCGGGGGCGCCGTGCCGCTGCCGGGCCGCACGGTCCTGGTGCTCACCGCGCCGGGAACGGAGACCGGCGACCGGGGCGGCTGGGTGCAGGGCCGGTAGGGGCGGGGCGCCCCCGGGATCGGCCGGGAGGCGCCGTCAGTCGAACAGGCTGGACACGCTGGACTCGGTCGCGGTCCGGCCGATCGCCTCGCCGAGCAGCGGCGCGATCGTCGCCACCCGGATGTTGCGGGCGAGCTTGACGGCCTGCGTCGGCTGGATCGAGTCGGTGATCACCAGTTCCTTCATCCGCGAGGCGGCGATGCGGGAGACCGCGCCCCCCGACAGGACGCCGTGCGTGATGTAGGCCGAGACGTCCTTGGCGCCGGCGTTGAGCAGGGCCTCGGCGGCGTTGACCAGGGTGCCGCCCGAATCGACGATGTCGTCGACGAGGATGCAGGAGCGGCCCTCGACCTCGCCGATGATGTTCATCACCTCGGACTCGCCCGGGCGCTCGCGGCGCTTGTCGACGATGGCCAGCGGGCAGTCGATCCGCTTGGCGATGGCGCGGGCCCGGACCACGCCGCCCACGTCCGGCGACACCACCATCCGGTCGGCGCTCGGCAGCCGCTCCTTGATGTCGCGCACCATCACGGGGGCGGCGAACAGGTTGTCGGTGGGGATGTCGAAGAAGCCCTGGATCTGGCCGGCGTGGAGGTCGAGGGTCAGGACGCGGTCGGCGCCGGCCTCGGTGATGAGGTTCGCCACCAGCTTGGCCGAGATCGGGGTGCGGCCGGAGGTGCGCCGGTCCTGCCGCGCGTAGCCGAAATACGGGATCACCGCCGTGATGCGCCGGGCCGAGGACCGGCGCGCGGCGTCGATCATGATCAGCAGCTCCATCAGGTGGTCGTTCGCCGGGAACGAGGTCGACTGGACGATGAACACGTCCTCGCCGCGCACGTTCTCCTGGAGCTCGACGAAGATCTCCATGTCGGCGAAGCGCCGGACCATGCACTTGGCGAGCGGCAATTCGAGATAGGCCGCGATCGCCTCGGCCAGGGGCCGGCTGGCATTCCCGGCGATGATCTTGATCGAGGATTTCATGGGCGACCGCTCGCTGGCGGCCGGACCTCCCGCCGCTCTTGTTCAGACCGGTCTCCCGAGGAGCCGGAACGATCCGATGACGGGCGAGGCTCTTAGCAGCGGGCAGGAAGTGTCACAATGCCTTCACGGCCGCCCCGCACGCACCGCGGGTGCCCGCGGCGGACCCGGAGCCGGGCCGGGGCCGCGCGCGCGGTCCCCTCAGGGGGCCGGCGGCTCCAGCAGCCGGTGCAGGTGCACCACGAAGTAGCGCGTCTGCGCGCTGTCGACGGTGGCCTGGGCCTTGGCCCGCCACGCGGCCTGGGCGGAGGCGTAGTCCGGGAAGATGCCGACGATGTCGAGGTTCCGGATGTCCCGGAACCGGACCCCGTCGAGATCCTGCAATTCACCGCCGAAGACCAAGTGCAGCTTCTGGTCGCTGTCGATTGCCGTCGTCATGGCCCGTCCTCCGTTCCTCGGCGGCGCTCGCAAATGGCGGGCCCGCGGTCAAGCCTGAACATCCGCAGGCGAGCCCTGAGCCCGCCGCAGGCCTGCGCGGCGGCCGGGCGCGGCGCCGCGGCGGATGCGCAACCCCGGACGCGCCGTGCTACGAGCGGCCCATGACACGCCGCCCTCTCTCCGACGCCGTCCTCGTCGCGCTGGCCCTCGGCCTCGGCGCCGCGCCGGTTCAGGCGCAGCAGGCGCCCCGCGCGCGCGCCGACAGGAGCGCCCCGGACCGGCGGGCCGGGCCGCCGGTGATCGGCTGCCCGTCGCTGGCCAATTACCGCATGCTGATGCGCGACGGCGCGGCGGCCGCCGCGGCGCACCTGGCCGATCCCAAGGCGGACCATCTCGGCTGCGCGGCGCTGGCGCGCACGGAGCTCACCGGCATCGTCGACAAGGTGATGCTGGGCGGCCAGAGCTACGACTGCGCCGGCGTGCGCGGCACGACGGCCTGCCACTGGATCGCGCCCGGGACGATTCCCGAGGCTCCCGCGCCGGCCAAGCGGTGAAGGAGCGGTGACGGAGCGGTGACGGACGGGCCCTCGGCCCGGGCTCAGCGCAGGTGGCCGCTGGCGCGCAGATCCCGCTCGACGGCGTCGTGGAGGGCCTGGAGGGGATTGTCGTTGATGGCGGCGGGCGGGTGCAAGGGCGCCATCGGGGCGGGCCGGGTGTCGAGGCCCGGCAGGATCGCGGCCTCGGTGCCCGGCCGAAGCGCGGGCCGTCGCACAGGCCGGCGCGCCGCGAGGGTCCGCAGCGCCTCGCGGGCGCCGGGCGGGAGGAACGTGACGAGTCTGTCCAGCATGGCCGGCCTCAGCGCGCACGGCCGGCCGAGGCCGGCGGGGACGGGACGATGGTGGCGGACCGGTTCTTCACGAGGGCACCCGTGCGGGATCGACCGCGGGAAACGAGCCGGCACCTCCACAGTTCCGATGCAGCAGTATTGCGAATTTTATCGCACGTGTCGCCTGGATATCGGCGAACACTGATCTGCCGATCGCGACTGCGCGAAGAGTGGCGGAAGCGGATGGGAATCGAACCCACCGTACGCTGTTGGCGTACCGCTGGTTTTGAAGACCAGGAGGGCCACCAGACCCCGTTCGCCTCCACGGCCGGGGGTACGGGCGGGGCGGGGCGGGGTCAAGGCCGGCCGCCTGCGGCGGATCGCGCCGCCGGTCCGCCGCCCGGGCGCCCGGATTCGTATTAATTCCGCCACACTGTTGTGGCCTTGCACCAGTCATGCCGTTCCTGAGACGCTCACGGACAGAGGAAGGCCCCGCGCCGGTCCCCGAGAGGGGTGCCGACGGGACGGGCGAGACCGCGGACCAGCAGGACGCGGGCACGCCCGCGGGTGCCGACGCGGCCCAGCCGTCCGGCACGCCCCTGGCGGAATCGCTGCGGCCGGGCCCGCGCGGTCCCGGCTGGATCGGCGCCGCCATGGTGGTCACCGCCCTGGTCTCGGCGCTCGCGACCTTCCTGATCCTGGCCGGGGTGATCCGGGTGACGCCGACGCCGGCCTACGGCGTGACGCTGCTCGCCATCAACGCCGCCCTGGTGCTCGGCCTCGCGGTCATCATCGCCTGGGAGGCGCGGGTCTTCCTGCACGCCCGCAAGGCCAACGCCGCGGTGGCGCGGCTGCACACCCGCATCGTCGGCCTGTTCTCGCTGATCGCGATCCTGCCGACGATCCTGCTCGCCGTGGTCGCCTCGGTGACGATCGACCGGGGCCTGTCGCTCGGCTTCACCGACCGGGTCCGCGACGTGGTGCTGAAATCCGTGGAGGTGGCCGACGCCTACCAGGAGAACCAGTGCCAGAGCCTCGCCCGCGAGATCCGCATCCTCGCCGACGACCTGACCCGGGCCCGGCCGAACTTCGACGTGAACCGGGACTGGTTCCAGACCTTCCTGACCACCCGGGCGACCAATCTCGGCCTGCCGGTGGCGCAGATCATGCGCGGGCCGACCGAGGTGGTGGCCCGGGCCAAGATCGACGTCCTGAAGACGAACCGGCTGCCCTCGGCGGCGGCCTTCGAGGACGCGGCCAACTCCGCCGACCCGATCTGCCTCCTGCCCACCGAGGGCCGGGT
This sequence comes from Methylobacterium sp. 22177, assembly GCF_052045615.1. Taxonomy (NCBI): domain Bacteria; kingdom Pseudomonadati; phylum Pseudomonadota; class Alphaproteobacteria; order Hyphomicrobiales; family Methylobacteriaceae; genus Methylobacterium; species Methylobacterium sp. 22177. The sequence continues at coordinate 28,589 of NZ_JBQEPK010000038.1, forward strand.
CTTCGCCGCGCTGCTGCGCATGCCGGCCTACGACGACGCCGTGCTGATGGTGCAGCGGGAGGTGAGCCAGCTCGCCATCGAGTTCCCCGGCGTCTCCCGGGCGGCGGCGGCCGAGTACCTCACCTACGACTCGCTGCGCCGCTCGATCCAGATCACCTTCGCGTCGGTGTTCCTGCTGATCGCCCTGATCGCGCTGCTCTCGGCCGTCTGGTTCGGGATGAACTTCGCCAACCGGTTCGTGGCGCCGATCCGGCGGCTGATCAACGCCGCCGACCAGGTGGCGTCGGGCAACTTCTACGCCCAGGTGCCGACCAAGAAGACCAGCGGCGACCTCGCCCATCTCGGCGAGAGCTTCAACAAGATGACCCAGGAGCTGCGCCGCCAGCACGCCGGCCTGATCGCCGCGAGCGACCTGATCGACACCCGCCGCCGCTTCACCGAGGCCGTGCTGTCGGGGGTCTCGCCCGGGGTGATCGGCCTGGACGCGGCGGGCTTCGTCACCATCGCCAACCCGGCCGCCGAGCGGATGGTCGACCTCGCGAGCGACGCGCTCGTCGGCCAGCCGCTGGCCCGCGCGGTGCCGGAGCTCGCGCCGGTGCTGGCCGAGAGCGAGGCGCGCCCGCGCAGCCTGCAGCAGCAGCAGGTCCAGCTCACCCGGTCCCGGGGCGAGCGCACCATCACGGTGCGGGTCACGAGCGAGCAGGCGCAGGGGGCCTCCCGCGGCTCGGTGGTGACGCTCGACGACATCACCGACCTCGTCCAGGCGCAGCGCAGCTCCGCCTGGGGCGACGTGGCGCGCCGCATCGCCCACGAGATAAAGAACCCGCTGACCCCGATCCAGCTCTCCGCCGAGCGGATCCGGCGCAAGTACGGGAAGGTCATCACCGCCGACAAGGAGGTGTTCGACCAGTGCACCGCCACGATCGTCCGGCAGGTGGACGAGATCAAGCGCATGGTCGACGAGTTCTCGGCCTTCGCGCGGATGCCGAAGCCGGCCATCGCGCCGAACGACCTCACCGAGATCGCCAAGCAGAACCTGTTCATGATGCGCGTGGCGCACCCGGACATCGACTTCGCGTTCTCGGCCCAGACGGGCGCGGCGGAGGGCGGCGCCGGCGAGTCCGAAAAGATCGTGGCGGCCTTCGACATCCGGCTGCTCAGCCAGGTGATCACCAACATCCTCAAGAACGCCGTCGAGGCGGTGGCCGAGGTGCCGGAGGCCGAGCTCGGCAAGGGCAAGATCTCCTTGAGCCTCGCCGTCGAGGACGGGTTCGCGGTGATCGCCGTCACCGACAACGGCAAGGGATTTCCGGCCGAGGGGCGCCAGCGCCTGCTCGAGCCCTACATGACCACCCGCGAGGGTGGCACCGGACTGGGGCTTGCTATCGTCAGCAAGGTGCTGGAGGAGCACGGCGGCGGGATCGAGCTGAACGACAATCCCGCCGGCCGCGGCGGCCAGGTCCGGATGCGGGTCCCGCGCGAGCACGGGCCCGAACCGGCGGCGGCCCCTGAGATCGGTCCTCAGACCAGTCCCGTCACGACAGAGGAGAAGGGCGCCGCGCCGACGGCCCCCCGGATCGCGGAGATGCACGCATGAGCGCCGATATCCTGATCGTCGACGACGAGGCCGACATCCGCGACCTCGTCGCCGGGATCCTGGACGACGAGGGCCACCGCTGCCGCACGGCCGGCGGCTCGGACGAGGCGCTCGCCGCCATCGAGGCGCGCCGGCCGCACCTCGTCTTCCTCGACATCTGGCTCCAGGGCTCCCGGCTCGACGGCCTGCAGGTGCTCGACCTGATCAAGGCCGCCAACCCGGACCTGCCGGTGGTGATGATCTCGGGCCACGGCAACATCGAGACCGCGGTCTCGGCGATCAAGGCGGGCGCCTACGACTTCATCGAGAAGCCGTTCAAGGCCGACCGGCTGATCCTGGTGGCCGAGCGGGCGCTGGAGGCCTCCCGGCTCCGGCGCGAGGTCCGCGACCTGACGGCGCGCTCGGGCGCGACCAACCGCATCGTCGGCACCTCGCTCGCCATCAACCAGCTGCGCCAGACCCTCGACCGGGTGGCGCCGACCAACGCCCGGGTGATGATCACCGGGGCGCTGGGCTCCGGCAAGGAGCTCGCGGCGCGCAGCCTGCACAAGGCCTCGGCCCGCGCGAACGGCCCGTTCGTGCTCCTGAACGCCGCCGCCATCCTGCCCGAGACCATGGAGGCCGAGCTGTTCGGGGTCGAGGGCGAGAGCGGCCGGCGCGTCGGCGCCCTGGAGGAGGCCCACGGCGGCACCCTCTACCTCGACGAGGTCGCCGACATGCCGCGCGAGACCCAGAACCGGATCCTGCGCGTCCTCGTCGACCAGAACTTCCAGCGGGTCGGCGGCACGACGCGGGTGCACGTGGACGTGCGCATCATCTCCTCGTCCTCCCGGGACCTTCAGGAGGAGATCGCCGCCGGCCGCTTCCGCGAGGACCTGTTCCACCGCCTCTCGGTGGTGCCGATCCGGGTGCCGGCCCTGTCGGAGCGCCGGGAGGACGTGCCCGAGCTGATCCAGTTCTTCATGGACAACATCTCGTCCCAGACCGGCCTGCCCAAGCGCCGGATCGCCGAGGACGCGATGGCGGTGCTGCAGTCGCACAACTGGCCGGGGAACGTCCGCCAGCTCAAGAACAACGTCGAGCGGCTGATGATCCTCACGCAGGCCGACCCGGAGCAGGAGGTCACCTCCGAGATGCTGCCCTCCGAGATCGGCGCCCTGGTGCCGACGACGCCGGGGGGCGCGGGCGGCGAGAAGCTGATGAGCCTCGCGCTGCGCGAGGCCCGCGAGATCTTCGAGCGCGAGTACCTCGTGGCGCAGATCGCCCGGTTCTCGGGCAACATCTCGCGCACCGCCGAGTTCATCGGCATGGAGCGCTCGGCCCTGCACCGCAAGTTGAAGTCCCTCGGCATCGGCCCGTGAGGCCGCGGCGCCGGGGCGCGCGTTGAGGGCGGGGCCGATCCGTCACGGATCGGCTGGAACGGGGGTTGCTTGCGCCCACGCTTTCACGTCGTCATGGTGCTTGTATACACGACGCCGGACCGGATGATCGGACGATCCGGCCCGCGGCATACCCATCCGGGCCGAGTGAGCCGGGACAACAAGAAGGCCAAGAAGATGGCGGGCGAACGCGCACAGAACCTTCAGGACACCTTTCTCAACCATGTCCGCAAGAACAAGATCCCGCTGACGATCTTCCTCGTCAACGGCGTCAAGCTCCAGGGCGTGGTGACGTGGTTCGACAATTTCTGCGTGCTGCTGCGCCGGGATGGCCATTCCCAGCTGGTCTACAAGCACGCGATCTCCACGATCATGCCGGGCCACCCGGTGCAGCTGTTCGAGCCGGACGAGACCGCCGAGAAGGCGTGAGGGCCGGCGGCAGGACGAGGGCGGGGCCGCTGCGTCGGATGACCGTCGCCCGGGCGTAGACTCGCGCGTCCGGCCCGGGCCTCTCGCGCCGTCATTCCGGGGCGCCGCAGGCGAGCCCGGGATCCGCGAACGCGACGGGTTCCCGGAGCCGGCACGGCGGCGGGTCCGGATCCCGGTCCCCGCCGCGCGGCCCTCGGGAAGACGGCGCGGCTGCGGCGCGGCTGCGGATATCCGCCGCGTTTCCGCCTCCGAGCCTTGGCCCGGCGCGCCCGCATCCCCATTCTGTCGAGTCCGAGTTCTCGAACGAAGCCGCCGGCGTCCCGGCGGTGCCAAAGGCCGTATGACCGAAACGCTGACGTCCGGCGAAGCCCGCCTCCAGGCGCAGGCCGCCCCCGAGGGCGAGATCGCCGCGGCGACCCACACCCTGGTGATCGGCCCCTACCTCGCGCGCGGCGCGGCGGGGGCCGGCCCCGGACCGGCCGCGCCGTCGCGCTCCGTGGAGGCCCGCCTCGACGAGGCGACCGGGCTGGCCGCCGCGATCGAGCTCGACGTGGTCGAGAGCCTCGCGATCAGCCTGCCGCGGATCCGGCCCTCGACCTATCTCGGCAAGGGCCGGGTCGAGGAGATCGCCGGCCTGATCCGCGCCCGCGAGATCGGCCTCGTCGTGATGGACTGCGCCCTGTCGCCGGTGCAGCAGCGCAACCTCGAGAAGGCCTGGGGCGCCAAGGTCATCGACCGCACCGGCCTGATCCTGGAGATCTTCGGGCGCCGCGCCTCGACCCGGGAGGGCACGCTGCAGGTCGAGCACGCCCACCTCGCCTACCAGAAGTCCCGGCTCGTGCGCTCCTGGACCCACCTGGAGCGCCAGCGCGGCGGCTTCGGCTTCCTGGGCGGCCCCGGCGAGACCCAGATCGAGGCCGACCGGCGCATGATCCAGGAGCGCATGACCCGGATCGAGCGCGACCTCGACGCGGTGGTGCGCACCCGCGGCCTGCACCGGCAGAGCCGGGCGCGGGTGCCGTACCCGATCGTGGCGCTGGTGGGCTACACGAACGCCGGCAAGTCGAGCCTGTTCAACGCCCTGACCCGGGCCGAGGTCACCGCCAAGGACATGCTGTTCGCCACCCTCGATCCGACCGCCCGGGCGACCAAGCTGCCCCACGGCGAGACCGTGATCCTGTCCGACACGGTGGGCTTCATCTCCGACCTGCCGACGCCGCTGATCGCGGCCTTCCGGGCGACGCTCGAGGACGCCATCGAGGCCGACGTGCTGCTGCACGTGCGCGACGTCTCCCACGTCGATTCCGAGGCCCAGGCCGAGGATGTCGGGGCGGTGCTGCGCGAACTCGGCATCGAGACCAGCGCCGACCGGATCATCGAGGTCTGGAACAAGGCCGACCTCCTCGACGACGACGAGCGCACCCGCCTCCTGAACCTCAGCGGCCAGGCCAGGGCCCGCAACGACCGGGACAGCGCCGCGCCGGTCCTGGTCTCGGCCCTGACCGGGGAGGGGCTCGCCGCCCTCACCAGCCGGATCGAGGCGCGGGTCGGGCGCAACCGCGCGAGCTTCGCGGTGGCGCTGCCGCCGGAGGACGGGGCGGCGCTGAACTGGCTCTACGAGAACGCCGAGATCCTCGACCGCCGCTCGGAGGCCGACGGCACTCTGCACCTCGCGATCCGGATCGCCCCCGAGAAGGAGCCGCGCTTCCTCAACCGCTTCGCGGCGGCCCGGCGCCTCGGCCGGGGCGGCTGATGGCCTCGGGCAGCGCCGGCAACCCGACGCTCTCCGCGCTGGGGCCCGCGCGGGCTCCGGCCGAGCGCCGGGCGGATCCCGGATCGGACGACGAGGCGGTGCTGCGGGCCATGCAGGCCGGCGGCGGCCTGCGCCTGCTCGGCCTGCGGGTGGTGATCGTGCTGGTGCTGCTGATGGCGGCCCAGGCCTATGACGGCTCGCTGCACGCCCTGAGCCACTGGCTCATCCTCGGCCTGTACGGGCTCGGCACGGTCTGGTTCGGGCTCCGCGAGCGGGGCGGCGGCCCCGCGGCCAACGCCTACAGCTGGGCCGGCACCGGGCTCAATGCCGGGCTCGCCGTCTACGTGATCATCGAGCACATGCTGGCCGGCGGCGGGGCGGGGCTCGGCGCCGACGCGGTGAGCCGCCTGCCCGCCTTCCTGCTCCTGCTCCAGACCGGCCTGAGCATGCGGGTGGCGCAGACCCTGCTGTTCTGCGGGCTCGTCACCGTCTGCTGGAGCGCGGCCTTCCTGGTCGGCCTGGTCCATCCCGACCTGTTCCCGAACGCCGACACCTTCCCGACCGCGCAGGTCACCGGGCTCGCCACCTTCATGGTGGCGGGCCTCCTGGTGGTCGACGGCATGATCCGCCTGCGCGCCGCGGTGGCGCGGGCCCTGCGCATGGAGCACGAGCGCTCCCAGCTCGCCCGCTTCGTGCCCGACACGGTCGCCCTCGACCTCGCCGCCGAGGACGGCGATTCCGGCCTCGGCATCCACCGGCGCCACGCCTGCCTGATGATCCTCGACATCCGCGGCTTCTCGCGGCTCTCCCGGGAGCACCCGCCCGAGGCCATGGTGACGGCCCTGCTGGCGGTCCGGGCGGCCGCCCAGGCGGCGGTGGCGGAGCAGGGCGGCCTCGTCGACAAGTACATCGGCGACGCGGTGCTGGTGCAGTTCGTCGTCGGACACCCCGACGCCCAGGCGCGCGCGGCGCTCGCCTGCGCCCTGTCGATCCACGACCGGATCGCCGCGCTCAACGCGGCCCGCACCCGGGAGGGGCTGTTCCCCCTGCGCGTGGTCGTCGCCCTGCACGCGGGCGACCTCCTGGTCGGGGTCTTCGACGACGGGGTGCGGGCCGAGTACACGGTGCTGGGCCCGGCGATGAACGCCCTGGCGCGGATCGAGACCCGGGCCAAGGCGGCCGAGATCGAGCTCGCCGCCTCGGGGGATTTCCTGGATCTGCTCGGCGGCGTCCTCCCGGCCGGGATCCGGGCCGTCCCGGTGCCGGACGCCGCCCTGCCGGAGCACCTCACGCTGTCGGCGATCGCGGTGGCGCCGGGTCCCTGAGGCGAGCCGGCCCGCGCGGAGCGCAGGCCTCGCTGCGGTGTCCGCTGCCGCGGGCGGGCTCGCAGCGCCGTGAGGCTGGCGGCCGCGGCAACTTCTGCTACGCCCGCCGGGATGTGAGCCCACCGTGCGTGGGCGCGGTGTAACGAGGAAGCGATGCTGGGATCGAGGCCGGGATCGAGGTCGGGTTCGAGGGTGAGATCAGGACGGTTGGGACGGCTCGTCCTGGGGGCATTGGCGGTCCTGGCCGCGCCGGCGCAGGCGCAGGAGAAGCCGGCCGCGAAGGCGCTCCCGCCCCTCGTCTTCACCGGCATTCCCGACCAGGACGAGAGCCGGCTGGTCGAGCGCTTCGGCAAGGTCGCCGCCTATCTCGAGACCAGGCTCGGCGTGCCGGTGCGCTACATCCCGGTGAAGAGCTACCCGGCGGCGGTCACCGCCTTCACCAACGGGCAGGTGCAGCTCGCGTGGTTCGGCGGCTTCACCGGCGTCCAGGCGCGCAAGGCCGTGCCGGGCTCCCAGGCGATCGCGCAGGGCGCCGAGGACGCCGCGTTCAAGACCTACCTCATCGCCAACGCCGCCACCGGGCTGAAGCCGGAGAAGGATTTCCCGACGGCCATCGCCGGAAAAACCTTCACGTTCGGCGCCCGCGCCTCGACCTCCGGGCGGCTGATGCCCGAGTACTTCATCCGGCAGGCCTTCCCGGGGAAGACCCCCGAGCAGGTCTTCGCCCGGGTGGGCTTCTCGGGCGACCACACCCGCACGATCCAGCTGGTCCAGTCCGGCGCCTTCGCGGTCGGCGCCGTCGACTACTCGGTCTGGGACCTCGACTCGAAGGCCGGCAAGGTCGACCGACAGGCGGTCTCGGTGATCTGGGAGAGCCCGACCTTCCCCGACTACCAGTGGACCGTGCGGGGCGACGTGGAGCAGACCTACGGCGCCGGCTTCACCGACAGGCTGCGGGCCGCGCTGACCGGCATCACCGATCCGGCGATCCTGGAACCGTTCGGGCGCTCGCGATTCATCCCCGTGGCCAACGCGGCCTACCAGCCCCTCGTCGCGGTCGGACGCTCCACCGGCCTCCTGGACTGACGCGGGTGTCGGGCGGCGCGGCCATCGTCCTCGCGAACGCCTCCGCGGCCTATGACGGGCGCCCGGTCCTGTCGGGCCTCGACCTGACCGTGCGGGCGGGCGAGCGGGTCGCGCTCATGGGGCGCTCGGGCGCCGGCAAGTCGACCCTGATCGGCCTGATCCACGGGCAGGCCCCCGAGCGGGTGGCGCTGGTGCCGCAGGCCGCCGCCCTGGTGCGCCCGCTCTCGGTGTTCCACAACGTCTACATGGGCCGCCTCGACCGTCGCTCGACCCTGCACAACCTGCGCACCCTGGTCCGGCCGGCGCGGGCCGACGTCGCCGCCGTGGAGGCGGTCCTCGACCGGGTCGGGCTCGCGGACCGGCTCTGGGCCCGGGCCGGGGCGCTCTCCGGCGGCCAGCAGCAGCGCGTCTCGGTGGCCCGCGCCCTCTACAACGGCCGGCCGATCCTGGTCGGGGACGAGCCGGTCTCGGCTCTGGACCGCCAGCAGGGCGGCCGGATCCTCGCCGAGCTGGCCCGCGGCCACGAGACCCTGATCCTGGCGCTCCACGACGTGGCCCTGGCGCTCGCCCACACCGACCGGATCGTGGTGCTGGAGGCCGGCCGGATCGTCCTCGACGCGCCCTCGGCCGGCCTCGACCCGGCGCGGCTCAGCCCGTTCTACGGGGCCGCCTGATGCGCGCGGTCGCGCGCAAGGCCGCGCGCAAGCCCGCGTTCAAGCCCGCGTTCAAGCCCGCGCGCCTGCCGCGGCCGGGCTACGGGGCGGTGAGCCGCTGGTTCCTGGCCGCGGCGCTCGCCGGCCTGCTGGTGGCCGACCTGCAGGTCACGACGCTCCACCCCTTCGCCGACCTCGCCCGGCTCCTCGGCGGCCTGATCCGGCCCGACTTCCCCGCCGTGGAGGGCTGGAGCGTCGTCTACACCGTGGCTTTCGCGATGCTGGGCGTCGGGCTCGGGGCCGGAGCGGGGCTGCTGCTCGCCGTCCCCTTCGGCCGCTCGCGCGCCGTCCGGCTCGCCTGCGCGGGCCTGCGCGCCGTCCACGAGCTGTTCTGGGCGCTGCTGCTGATGCAGGTCTTCGGCCTGTCGGCGACCACCGGCGTACTCGCCATCGCGCTGCCCTACGCGGGCATCTGCGCCAAGGTCTACGCCGAGCTGATCGAGGAGGCCGACCTCGCGGCGCTCCGGGTCCTGCCCGCGGGCACCGGCGCGGTCTCGGCCTTCCTGTACGCGCGCCTGCCCGAGGTGGCCGGGCGGATGCGCGACTACACCCTCTATCGCCTGGAATGCGGCCTGCGCTCCAGCCTCGTGCTCGGCTTCATCGGGCTGCCGACCATGGGCTTCGCCTTCGAATCCGCCTTCCGCCAGGGCCGCTACGCCGAGGCGGGGGCGCTGCTCCTGATCTTCTACGCGCTGATCGGCACGCGGCGGCTCTGGGTGCGCGCCCGGACCCTGCCCGTCCTGCTCGTCGGGTCCGCGCTGGCGCTGCCGGCGACGGTCGGCAGCGCGGCGGTCGGCCCGAGCCTCGCCCGCTTCCTCGGCCACGACGTCGTACCGGCCCCGCTCCGGGGCGCGTCGCTCGCCGAGCCCGAGACCTGGGCGCGGCTCTGGTCGTGGCTGCGCCCGATCCTGACCGAGCAGGTCCTGCCCGGCACCGCCCAGACCCTGGTCCTGGCGCAGGTCGCCCTGGCCGCCACCGCCCTCGGAGCCCTCGTCCTGTTCCCGCTGACCGCGCGGCGCTTCGCAGGCCCGGTCGGGCAGCCGCTGGGGCGGGCGCTCCTCGTGGTGGTGCGCTCCACGCCGGACTACATGCTGGCCTATGTGGGCCTGCAGCTGCTCGGCCCCTCGATGCTGCCGGCGATCCTGGCGCTGGCGCTGCACAATGCCGGCATCGTCGCCTACCTGATGGGCCGGCACGCCGACGCGATCCCCTACCGGGCGGACGCGCCGCGGGGCCTCGACCTCTACGCCTACGAGACCGTGCCGCGGCTCTACGGGCAGTTCCTGGCCTACCTGCTCTACCGCTGGGAGCTGATCCTGCGGGAGAGCGCGATCTTCGGGATCCTGGGGGTCATGACGCTCGGCTTCTACGTGGACGCCGCGATCTCGGAGCTGCGCCTCGACGTGGCCGCGGTGCTGATCGCCGCCACCGCCCTGATGACGGTGGCGGTCGACGCGTTCTCGCGGGCGCTGCGCCGGTCCCTGCGGATCGACGCCCTGCCGACCCGGCTCTCCGGGCCGCAGCCGATCACCGGGGCGGAGGCGGCGGACGGCTGATCCGGGCGCAGCGGATCACGACGACCGGGCGGTCACGACGGGGACCGCCCGAGCCGCCTCACCACTTGTAGCTGACCTTCGCCAGCACCCGCCGGGCGTCGCCGTAGAAGCACGACACGTTCGACTGGCAGGAGGCGACGTAGCGCCGGTCGGCGAGGTTCGAGGCGTTCACCTGGAAGCGCCAGTTCTCGTAATCGTAGTGCACCTGCGCGTCGAACAGCACGTAGTCGGGCACCCGCAGGGTGTTGCCGACATCCGCGAACGAGCTGCCGACGTAGCGCACGCCGCCGCCGAAGCCGAAGCCGCGCCACGGCCCGAGCGGGATGGTGTAGTCGGCGAACAGCGAGGCCAGGGTCTGCGGGATGTTGACCGGCGTCTTGCCGACCCGCACCGGATCGGCGTCCCGGATGGTGGTGAAGTCGAACTTGGTGAAGGACGCCACGAGGTTGAGGCCGTCGGCGATGTTGGCGACGAGCTGCGCCTCGAAGCCGGTGGAGCGCACCGCGCCGACCTGGGTCTGGAAGATCGTGTTCACCGGGTTGGGGGTGAGCACGTTGTTGCGGTGGATGTCGAAGCCCGCCAGCGTCAGGAAGTAGCCCTGGCCCGGCGGCTCGAACTTGACGCCGCCCTCGACCTGATCGCCGGTATCGGGTCTGAAGGTGCGGTTGTTGATGTCCACGCCGATCTGGGGCTGGAACGAGGTCGCGTACATGATGTAGGGCGCGAGGCCGAAGTCGAAGTTGTAGATCGCCGCCGCCCGGTAGGTGAAGGCGCTGTCGTTGCGGCCGTTGGTGTTGGCGGGGGTCAGGCGGTCGTAGACGGTGTTCTGGACGAAGTCCTGGCGGCCGCCGAGGATCAGGGTCAGCTCCGGGGTGAGCTTGATCTGGTCCTGGAAGTACAGGCCGACCTGCTGGAACGAGTTGGCGTTGATCAGGTAGGGCGAGGCCGAAACCGTCTGCGGACCGTAGATCGGCGCGAGGATGTTCAGGTCGGGCCCGGGGAAGCCCGAGGCCTGGTTGTCGTGGATCTGGAAGTTCCGGTACTCGACGCCCATCAGGAAGTCGTGGCGGAAGAAGCCGTCGGAGAACTTGGCCTCGGCCTGGGTGTCGACGTCGAGCTGCGCGATCTTGGCCGAATCCCGGAACAGGTAGCGGCCGAGCTGGGTCTGGAGCGGGTCGGTGTAGCCGAGCTGGCCGATGTAGGAATTCTGGAAGCTCTGCGTGTAGCCGTAGCGGGCGTTCTGGCGCACCGCCCAGGTGTCGTCGAAGACGTGCTCGAACTCGTAGCCGATGAAGGCCTGGTCGCGCCGGAAGGTGTTGAAGCCGGCATCGCCCACGTTGAGCGAGCGCGGGATGCGCAGGCCGAGCACGGTCGGCCGGGCCGTGCCGTAGTAGGGCAGGAAGTTCGCCGTCACCGCCGTGTTGTCGTGCTGGAAGCTCGACAGGACCGTGAACTTGGTCGACCCGTCCGGCTTATAGGTGAAGGCCGGGGCGATGTAGTAGCTGTCGTCCGGCGCCCCCTGGACCTGCGTGCCGCCGTTGCGGGCGTAGCCGGTGAGCCGGGTGAACCAGTGCCCCTCGGCGTCGGCCGGGCCGCCGACGTCGAAGGCGGCGTAGCGCTGGTCGAAGGAGCCGCCGCCGACCTCGACGAGCCCGAACGGGGTCTCGGTCGGGCGCTTGCTGATCTGGTTGATCAGGCCGCCGGGATTGCCGGCGCCGAACAGCACCGCGGAGGGGCCGCGCAGCACCTCGATCCGCTCCAGCCCGAACGTGTTCACCCGGCTGTAGGCGAAGCCGTAGTTCAGGAGCTGCAGGCCGTTGAGGTAGAGGCCGTAATCGCTGACCACGAAGCCGCGCAGCTGGAAGAAGTCGAGGCGCGTGTCGGCGCCGAAGGTGCCCGCGTAGGTGCCGGCGACGTACTGGGTCGCCTGGGTGAGGGTCTGGGCGTTCTGGGTGTCGAGCTGCTGCCGGCCCACGACGGTGATCGATTGCGGGGTCTCGATCAGCGGCGTGTTGGTCTTGGTCGCGGTCGCCGAGCGCCGGGCCACGTAGCCGTCGATCGGGCCGGTCGGGCTCTCCGCGGCCCGCACGGGCGCGCCGGCGGGGACCCCGGAGGCCGGGCCGCCGCCCTGGCCGGTGACGCTCAGCTCCCCGAGCTGCACGCTGCCGCCGGCCGGCGGGTTGGCGCCGCCGCGGCGCGGCGCCGCGTCCTGGGCGAGGCTCGGCGCGGCCTGCGCCAGCACGGCGAGCGAGGCGCCGGCGAGCAGGGCGCGCAGGGTGGGGCGGGGGTGGGCGGCTCTCATGGTCCCTTGCCGGATGCGACGCTGCGGGCAGCCGGCCGCGCGCGCCGGATTCGCCCCCGACGTCTCAGCCGCGCTGTTTAGAATTGTGATAAACTACTGTAATACTTGATCTTTCTATACACCGGACTACGGACAGCCGCGCGCGGCCGCAAGCGGCCTTCGCGCGGAAGGCGACGGCTGTTGCCGTAGCGACACGTATCGGTGGCGCGGCGGAGGCGGTCCCGCGGGGCTACTTCACGCGGCCCGCGAGCCAGCCGGCCAGGACGTCCGCGACGGCGTCGCTGTTCGTCTCCAGCATCATCATGTGGCCGTTGCCGTGGAGGCCCTGGTCGGCCAGCCGGACCACGTCCGGCCTGGCGCCGGCCTGGGTCAGGAACGCGACGGTGCAGTCGTCGTAGGTGGCGTGGAAGGAGGCCTCCGCGGTCACCACCACGGCCGGCACCTTGGCGAGGTTCGGCAGGGTCCGGACCGGCTCGCCCTGCAGCCAGCAGCGGATCCGCCCGTCCGCCGCCCTGTCGGGCCTGGACTCGGATCCCTTGGCCTGCTGCGCCACCGTCAGGTCCTCGGGCGCCTTGACCGGCGGGTCGAAGGTCAGCGGCATGCGGGTCAGCCCGTAGGCGCGGGCGCGCCCGTCGCCGGTCTTCTCCCAGAACTCCTTGCCGCCGCGGAACTGCACGTCGAAGAAGGGCGGGCCGTTCGGCTCGACGGCGACGTGCGCCTTCACGAGGTCCGGCCGCGCGTCCGAGGCCGCCCAGCCGAACAGGGCCGCCTGGCCGTGGGTGACCAGGATCGCCGGCCCGATCCTGTCGAGGAGCGCCACCAGCGCGGGGTCGACCCATTCCTCGGTCTGCTGGCTGTTGGCGAGGAACGGGACCTGGCTCGCGAAGAACTGGTCGAAGGCGGCGTTGCCCTGCACGCCGGGCCCCTCCGGCCAGCGGGTGTGGAGCTTGGCCTGCGGGTAGAGGTCGTAGACCTCCGGGGCCGTGTGGGTGCGCTCCAGGCTGCGGGTCCCGAGCCGGTCGTAGGGGCCGTAGACCTCCGGGTTGGTGCCCGAGCGCCCGCGCCCGACCTGATCGACCACGTAGACCTGGTAGCCCTTGTCGACGAAGCGCTGCACCCAGCCGGGGCGGCCGTCCGCGGTGGCGAGGTAGTTCACGCCGGTCTGGGCGAGGCCGTGCACCATCACCACCGGGTAGGGCTGCGTGATCCGGGCCGGGGTGCGCGACTGCACGAACATCTGGCCGACCATCACGGTCTTGTCGCCGAGCTTCTGGTAGCGGCCGCCGATGTAGAAGTAGCCGGCGCGGGTCACCGGCTCGGCCGGACCCGGCTCCGCCGCCCGCGGGCGGGGCGGGCCCGGCGGGGCGGGCGCCGCCTGAGGCGCGGCATCCGGGCGGGGCGCGGGCTGGGACGGGACGGGCCCCTGGGCCCGGGCCGGCCCGGCCCCCAGCCCGGCGGCCATCCCTGCGGCCAGCCCTGCGGCCAGGACCAGCCCCTGACCGGCGCGGCGCGCCGCGCGGGTGCCGTTCGCGATGCCGCCCGCGATGCCGCTGCCGGCCATGCCGTCTCTCCCGGATGCGCGCCGCTCCGCGCCGGCGCTTATTGCGGGAAACGCAACGTTCGGCCAGCCGGGAAAGCTGCGCGGTCCCGCGCGATCACGCCCCGGTCGGACGAAGCGTCGCGGTAACCTCAATCGCGGCCGAGCCCGGCCCTCCGCGCATGCCAGGCGCGACCGCGGCGGTGCTGGCGCGGCGCGGGCGGCGCGCCCACCTTGAGGGGGCACCGGCGCCGCCAGCGGCGCCCCCCGCCCGGATCGCCCGCGGCGGGGCGAAGCCAAGGACTCCCGCCGTGGATCCCGAAACCGCCAAGACCCTGGTCTCCGCCGCCCTGGTCGCCTCCATCACCCTGTTCAGCCTCGTCTCGCTCCAGGCGTTCGTCGCCCAGATCCTGGCCGACCTCCGCGACGCCGGCTCCGCCCCGAAGGCCGTGCCGGTGCCGGTCCGCGCCGACCGACGGGATCCGCCGCAGGCCTGACCGGCCCGCGACACCGGGGTCGGGCGTCGGGGCCCGATCCCGGCCCGGCGCCGATCAGGCCCCGTCCTGCCGGGCCCGCTCCCGCAGGATGAACTTCTGCACCTTGCCGGTGGAGGTCTTGGGCAATTCGCCGAAGATCACGTGGCGGGGGAGCTTGTAGGAGGCCAGCCGCCCCCGGCACCACTGGATCAGCTCGTCGGCCGTGGGGGCCGCGCCGGCCTTGAGCTCGACGAAGGCGCACGGGGTCTCGCCCCATTTCGCGTCGGGCCGCGCCACCACCGCGGCCGCGGCCACCGCCGGGTGCTTGAACAGGGCGTCCTCGACCTCGATCGACGAGATGTTCTCGCCGCCCGAGATGATGATGTCCTTCGAGCGGTCCTTGAGCTGCACGTAGCCGTCCGGGTGCTTCACCCCGAGGTCGCCGGTGCGGAACCAGCCGCCCGCGAAGGCGGCCCGCGTGGCGGCCGGGTTCTTCAGGTAGCCGCGCATCACCACGTTGCCGCGCATCATCACCTCGCCGATCGTCGCCCCGTCGGCGGGCACCGGCTCCAGCGTCTCCGGGTCGCGGACGTCGAGGGCCTCGAGCACCGGGTAGCGCACCCCCTGGCGGGCCTTCTTGGCCGCCCGCTGGTCGGCCGCCAGGGCGTCCCAGTCGGCGTGCCAGGCGTTGACGACCGCCGGCCCGTAGCTCTCGGTCAGGCCGTACAGGTGGGTCACGTCGAACCCGGCCTCCGACATGCCGGCCAGCACCGCCTCCGGCGGCGGCGCCGCGGCGGTGAAGAAGGCGACGCGCCGGGGCAGGTCGCGGCGCTCGGCGTCGGGGGCGTTGATCAGCATCTGCATGACGATCGGCGCGCCGCAGAGATGCGTGACCCCGTGCTCGGCCATCAGCCGGTACATCGCCTCCGCCCGCACCTGACGCAGGCAGACATGGGTCCCGGCCACGATCGACAGGGTCCAGGGGAAGCACCAGCCGTTGCAGTGGAACATCGGCAGGGTCCAGAGATAGACCGGGTGCTGGCCGAGCCCGCCCGTGATGACGTTGCCGAGCGCCAGCAGCGCCGCCCCGCGATGGTGGTAGACCACGCCCTTCGGGTCGCCGGTGGTGCCCGACGTGTAGTTCAGGGTGATCGCGTCCCACTCGTCGTCCGGCAGACGCCAGTCGTGCTCCGGGTCGCCCCCGGCCAGGAAGGCCTCGTAGTCGGTCGCGCCGAGGCGGGCGCCCGGGCCGTCATATTCGGGATCGTCGACGTCGATCACGAAGGGCTTGGTGGCGAGCCCCTCCAGGGCCGCGGCGGCCGTCCGGGAGAACTCGCGGTCGGTGATCAGCACCGCGGCCTCGCCGTGCTGCAGGCAGAAGCGGATCGCGTCGGCGTCGAGGCGGGTGTTGAGGGTATTGAGCACCGCCCCGGTCATCGGCACGCCGTAGTGGCACTCGATCATCTCGGGGGTGTTGGCGAGCAGCGCCGCCACGGTGTCGCCGCGGCCGATCCCGCGCGCCGCCAGCGCCGCGGCGAGGCGGCGCGCCCGGGCGTAGACCTCCCGGTAGGAGCGCCGCAGGGGGCCGTGGACCACCGCGACGTGGTCGGGGAACACCCGCGCGGCCCGGTCCAGGTAGAGCAGGGGCGTCAGCGGCTGGTGGTTGGCCGGGACGCGGTCGAGGTCGCGGTCGTAGATCGTGTCGCGGGCCATCCCCGTCCTCCCGGCAATGTGTTGCCGGGACAGTAGCTTGCCGGAACGGGCGCGATCAATCGGTCCGGCGGGGCTTCCGCGCCGTCGACCCGGGGGCGCGGCGTGTCACGCCGCGTAGGCGGCCCGGTGCGGGCCGCGTGTCACGTCGCGTCGCGTGGCCCGCCCGGTGGCCCGCCCGGTGGCGCTCCCGGTGGCGCGCTCAGTGGCGCGGCTCGTCCTCGGGCTCGGGCAGGAAGCGGGCGAGCTCGAAGCCGATCTCGATCATCAGGTGCTCGATCCGGTCGGTGAGCGTCGGCCGGTGCAGGGCGCGGGCGAGGTCGCGCAGGGCGATGATGTGCTCGGCCATCCGGTTCACCACCCGCTCGCTCTGCACGAGGTTGGCAGCCTGCTCCTCGGTGCGGTCGATGGCGATGCCGCGCCCCCGGGTCGCCCCGCCGGCGGGGTCCCGCTCGATTCGGCCGCGCATCAGCAGCGTGCGGATCCCGGTGCGCGTGTCCGCCGTGCGGAACTCCGCCTCGACGGGACCGCCGGTCTCGGCCACCGCGTGGAGATAGCTCTCGATCCGGACGCGGTCCTCGGGGTGGGTGCGGTCGAGGAAGGCCTCCAGGGAGACGCCGGCCGCGGCCGCCTCGGGGTCCAGGCCGAGCAGATCCGCGAGCGAGGCCGAGAGCGCCAGCTGCCCCGCCCAGTAATCGTGCGCCCAGGTGCCGACGACGCCGGAGGCTTCCAGAATGGATTGCGGGATCGGGGCTTCGGACATGCCATTCCTCGACGGGGCGATCCTTGCCTTTAAACTTGAGGTTTTCACCCCCGCCAAGCTCCTCGTCTCACCCGCGCTCACGCTACGGTATCCGGGCGTCGCTGGAAAGGCTGTTAACCCTCTATATGCCAAGAATCTTAACTTGAAGTTTAGACTGCTGTCCTGCTGCGGTGCTGGCGGGCGATATCCGGAAGGGACAGCCGTCTTAACGGGTCGTTAACCATGCCGGCCCCAACCTGTGCCGGGACATCCTTGGGTCACAGGATCGCGGCACGCCCCGAATCCCATACCTGAGGTTGGCACAGACGGCGCGGCGACCGGCGGTTGCGGGCGCCCGGACGGATGCATGGGGCCTTCTGGAGGACGCCCGGGATGAAAGCGATCACCTTCGTCACGCAGAAGGGCGGCAGCGGCAAGAGCACGCTGTGCATCTCCCTGGCGGTGGCCGCCCGGGAGGCGGGCCACACGGTCTGCATCCTGGAGATGGACCGGCAGGCCACGATCTCCGACTGGCTGGACCACCGCACGGCGGACGGTCCCGAGGTGGCGCAGATCGACGCCACGCAGATCGACGCCGTGATGGAGCGCCTGCGCGACTCCGCCTACGACTACGTGTTCATCGACACGCCCGGCGTCGATTCCACCGGCACCCTGTCGGCGATCCGCGCCGCGGATCTGTGCATCATCCCGTGCCGGCCGACCCCCGCGGACCTGCGGGCGTTCAAGCCGACCCTGGCCGCCGTCTACCGGCTGGAGAAGAAGTTCGCCTTCGTGCTGAACCAGACCCCGCCGCGCTCCTACCGGGTCCGCGACGCCGCGGACGGGCTCGCGGTGCTCGGCATCCTGCCCGACGTGAACATCGTCGCCCGCACCGACCACCAGGACGCGATCGGCCTCGGCCAGGGCGTCACCGAGTTCAACCCCAAGGGCCAGGCCGCCGGCGAGGTCCGCCGCCTCTGGTCGTGGATCGAGCGCCGCACGCAGTCCCTGAGGACGGGCCAGCATGTCCAAGCCGCCTAAGCTCAGCCTCGCGGCGATCGTGGCCTCGGCGAGCCCGCCGGCCCGGCCCCTGGCGGCCCGGCCGCAGGGCGCCGAGATCGTGTCGCTCACCCTCGCGCCCCCGGCGCCGAAGCAGGCGGCCACGCTCAAGCAGCGCGCCCGCCAGATGTCGGTCTACCTGGAGCCGCCGGTCTACGACCAGCTGCGCGACCTCGCCTACGCCGAGCGGACCAAGATGCACGCGCTGATGCTGGAAGGCCTCGACCTGCTGTTCAAGCAGCGCGGCGCCCAGTCGATCGCGCAGCTCACCGACACGCAGTCCCGCTGAGGGCGGACCGGCCCGTACCCGGGGCGGCGCGTCCGCTCCGGGTACGGGCCGCCGCTGCGCGTGCGGCGCCTTCCGGCCATCCGGCGCCGCGGCGCCGGACTCGGGCACCGACGCCGGCCCTCGGGTGCGGGCTCGCCCGCGGCATCCCGGCGCGACGGCGCGCAAGGACGGCGCGGAGGGACGGCGCGGAGGGACGGCGCGGAGGGACGGCGCGGAGGGACGGCGCGGATCAGCCGGCCCGCGGCCTCCGCACCGGCCCGGTCCCGAGCCGCCGCGATCCTGGCCGCGCCTCCACACGGAAAAGTGGAGCGCCGCGCTCCGGGACGACCGGATGCGCGCGCCAACGCGATCCTGACAAATTCGTTTCTGAAACAAGCATTTGCCCGCCGATCCTCGCGCAACGCTCGAGATCTGGCCGGCCGCACGGCCCGCGTCCTGAACCCGGCCGCGCCCCATCGTTCAGGCTTCCTTTACGCGACCGCTACAAATCTGGGTGGACCGATCGCGGCCCAGTGCACGCGGCCGGCTCCGGTCCGGTCGGGCCCCGGTCACGCGTAGAGTTTGGTGAACCCCACGATGGTGCGCACGACGCTTCCCCGGCCGGCGCGCCTCGCCCTGCGGCTCATGGCCGTCTCGGGCGTGGCCCTGGCCACGGCCAACTGCGCGACCTCGCCCCAGCAGAAGCTCGCCGCGGGGAACGGGATCGACCCGAAATACGGGGTCAAGGCGAGCCCGCGCCTCTACAACGAGGGCGACGTGATCCCGAAGGGCGGCGGGCGCCGCTACACCGGCAAGCCCTACGTGGTGGCCGGCCAGACCTACGTGCCGAAGGAGAATCCGAACGGCTACGTGCGCGAGGGGCTGGCCTCCTGGTACGGCGCGGCCTTCCACGGCCGCATGACCGCCAACGGCGAGGTCTTCGACCGCCACTCGATCGCCGCCGCCCACCCGACCCTGCCGCTGCCGAGCTACGCCCGGGTGACGAACCTCGACAACGGCTACTCGATGCTGGTGCGCGTCAACGACCGCGGCCCCTACCATGCCGGCCGGGTCATGGACGTGTCGGAGGAGGCGGCCGACGCGCTGGGCTTCCACCGGAAGGGCACCGCGCGGGTGCGCGTCGAGTATGTCGGCAAGGCCTCGGTGGCGGGCAGCGACGACCGCAAGCTCCTCGCCAGCCTGCGCACCGACGGGCGGCCGGCCGGCCGCTCGACCGTGATGATGGCCGATCTCGGCCCGGCGGAGGACACGGAGCGCTACACGCGCACCGCCCCGGCTCTGGCCTTCAAGCCCGCCGAGGCGGAGGAGGCCGGGACGGCGCCCGCCGAGGCCCCGGCCGCCCGGCCCGAGCGGACGGCGCCGGTGCGCGCGCCGATCGTGCTGGCCTCGGCCGCCGTGACGGTCCCGGCGGCCGTGCAGCCCACCGCCCCGCGGGTGCGCGAGTTCCGGCCCGCCCCCGTGCCGGCCGTCGCGGCCAGGGGCGGCCTCGGGACCGGGGCCGTCAAGGTCGCGGGTCTCAATCCGGCCCTCGCCCCGGCCCTCGCCCCGGCCGCGCCGCCGTCGCACGGTCATGCCGCCGGAAAGCCCGGCCCGAAGGCCGGGCCGGCGGCCCGCCCGACGCCCGCCGAGGCCCACGGCCGGGCGGTCCCGGCGCCCGGGACCGTCAAGCTCGCCAAGGCAGCGTCGGGCCCGTCCCCGGCCGCGATGCCGGCCGCGATGCCGGCCTCGGCCAAGCTCGCCATGGCGCGCCTCGCCGCGGTGCCGGCCAAGGGGTTGGCCGCGAAGGGCGGCGCGCCCGCCGGGACCGGCTCCGCCAAGACGGCCCCCAAGGCCCCCGCCGCCAAGGGGCCGGCCACCGGGACCGCCGCGAAGGCCGGCCACGCGCGCCTCGCCGGGATCTACTGACGGCGGCCCCGGGATCCGACGCGGATCCGCCCGGGCCCCGGCCGGCCCGCCGCCCCGGACGCGGCCGCCCTCCGCCCGACGGATGCGGCGGGCGATGCGGCATTTCGCATTCGATCCGGCGCCGAAACCGTAATATGGTCACGCTTGTTATTGGGATACGGCCGGGATGTGTCCGGTCCGACGGCAGGCGCGGGACGGAACGGTGATGCGCAGACCCCTTCTCACCCTTCTCGCGGCCGCCTGCGCGCTGGGCGCCGGCCTCGCCGCCGCCGCCGCGCAGGGCTTCCAGACCGCGGCCCCGC
The DNA here is from genome assembly GCF_052045615.1 of Methylobacterium sp. 22177. Taxonomy (NCBI): domain Bacteria; kingdom Pseudomonadati; phylum Pseudomonadota; class Alphaproteobacteria; order Hyphomicrobiales; family Methylobacteriaceae; genus Methylobacterium; species Methylobacterium sp. 22177. The sequence continues at coordinate 48,749 of NZ_JBQEPK010000038.1, forward strand.
ACGCGATCCTGATCGACGCCGATTCCGGCTCGGTCCTGTTCGAGAAGGCCGCCGACGAGCGGTTCTCGCCGGCCAGCATGGCCAAGCTGATGACCACCGACATCGTGTTCGAGGCGCTGAAATCCGGCCGCCTGTCCATGGACACGGAGTTCACCGTCACCGAGGACGCGTGGAAGCGCGGCGGCGCGGGCGGGGGCGGCTCGTCGATGTTCGCGCAGGTCAACAGCCGCATCAAGATGGCGGACCTGCTGCGCGGCCTGATCGTGCAGTCGGGCAACGACGCGGCCATCACCATCGCGGAGAACATGGCCGGGTCCGAGGAGGCCTTCGCCGGGCTGATGAACCAGCGCGCCAAGGAGATCGGGCTGACGAACTCGACCTTCCGCAACGCCACCGGCTACTCGGCGCCCGACCAGAAGGTCACGGCCCGGGACATGGCGAAGCTCGCGCTGCACATCATCGACACCTACCCGGACTACTACAAGATCTTCTCCGAGAAGGAGTTCACCTGGAACAAGATCCGCCAGCAGAACCGCAACCCGCTGCTGGCCCTCGACATCGGCGCGGACGGGCTCAAGACCGGCTACCTGGAGGAATCCGGCTACGCGCTCACCGGCTCGGCGGTGCAGAACGGCCAGCGGCTCGTGCTGGTGGTCTCGGGGCTCAAGACCGCCCGGGACCGCGCCTCCGAGTCGCGCAAGCTGATGGAGTGGGGGTTCCGCGCCTTCGAGCCCCGGCAGGTCTTCGCGCCGGGCGAGACCGTGGCCGAGGCCTCGGTGTTCGGCGGCCAGTCGGGCTCGGTGCCGCTGGTGGCGAAGAAGCCCGTGCGGGTGCTGCTGCCGCGGGGCTCCAGCGACCGGGTCAGCGCCAGGGCGATCTATACCGGGCCGCTCATCGCCCCCGTGGAGGAGGGCCAGCGGGTCGGAATCCTGCGCGTCCAGCGCGGCGACACCGTCGCCCTCGACCAGCCGCTCTTCGCCGGCGCCGCGGTGGAGCCCGGCACCCTGTCGCAGCGGGCGATGGACGCGGCGCTCGAATTCGGCACCGGCCTCGTCCGCAAGGCCTTCGACCGGGCCGGCAAGGGCGGGGACAAGGGCGGGGACAAGGGGGCCGGGGCCGACAAGGGCGCTGCCGGGGCGGCCAACCCGTCGTGACGGCGCGCGCGTGACCGGGCCGCGTCTCGGGGATCCCGCCGCGGCGGGCGGCACCTTCATCACCTTCGAGGGCGGGGAGGGGGCCGGGAAATCGACCCAGATCGCCCGCCTCGCCGCGACCCTGCGCGCGCGCTCGGGCCGGCCCGTCTGCGTGACGCGCGAGCCCGGCGGCTCGCCGCGGGCGGAGGAGATCCGCGCGGCGCTGCTCGACGGCGTCGCCAAACCCTACGGCCCGTTCGCGGAGGCCCTGCTGTTCAGCGCCGCCCGGATCGACCACCTCGACCGGCTGATCCGCCCGGCTCTGCGCCGGGGCGAGACCGTGCTGTGCGACCGGTTCATCGACTCGACCCGGGCCTACCAGGGCGCCGCGGGCGGGCTCGACCCCGGGATCGTGGACGCCCTGGAGCGGGTCGTCATCGGACCGACCCGGCCCGACCTCACCCTGATCCTCGACCTCGCCCCCGAGTCCGGCCTCGCCCGCGCGGCCGGGCGCGGCGCCCGGACGGGGCAGGGGGCCGACCGGTTCGAGGCCGAGGCCCTCGACTTCCACGTCCGGCTGCGGGAGGCCTTCCTGGCGATCGCCGGCGCGGAGCCGGACCGCTGCGCGGTGATCGACGCGTCCCGCGATCCCGACGCGGTCGAGGCGGCGGTCCGCGCCGCCGTCGCGTCCCGGCTGCCGGCGCTCCTGCCCGACCGGCCGGCGGGTGCGGGCCGGAGCGGCGACGCCGCGTGAGCGGCGGGGTGAGCGGCGGGGTGAGCGGGGCGATTCCCGGCCCGACCGGTCCCATCCGGGCCGGCGGCCGTGTAAGCAGCCGCGCGGGCGCGCCGACCGGAGCGGAGCCCGCCGGCCCGCGCCGCGAGACCCACTCCATGAAGCCCGTCCCATGAAGCCCGTCCTATGAAGCCAGCCGCATGAAGCCCGTCCCATGAAGCCCGCCGACCGCGCCGCCGACGACGTCGAGCCCGGGGACCTCGCCGGGATCCCGCGCCCGCGCGAGACCCTCGGGCTCGTCGGCCACGCGGCGGCGGCCGACGCCTTCGCGGCGGCCATCGCGGCGGGGCGCCTGCACCACGCGTGGCTGATCGGCGGCGCCCCCGGCATCGGCAAGGCGACCCTGGCCTACCGGGTCGCCCGGCGCCTGCTCGCCTACCCCGCGGGCGGGGGCCCGGCGGGCCTCGCCGTGCCGGCGGGCGACGCCGTCCTCGGCAAGGTGGCGGGCCTGTCGCACCCGAACCTCGTGGTCCTGCGCCGCCACCGGAGCGCCGGCGCCAAGACGCTGCCGACCAAGATCTCGGTCGACGCGGTGCGCCGCGCCCTCGACCTGTTCGCCTCGACGGCCGCGGATTCCGGCTGGCGCGTCTGCATCCTCGACAGCGCCGAGGACCTGAACGCCAACGCCGCCAACGCCCTGCTCAAGGTCCTGGAGGAGCCGCCGCCGCGCGCGCTGTTCCTGATCCTGTCGCACCAGCCCGGCCGGCTGCTCCCGACCATCCGCTCCCGCTGCCGGGCGCTGATGCTGCGCCCCCTCCCGGCCGAGGACGTCGCCCGGGTGGTGCGCGGCCTGCCCGAGCCCTTCCCGCAGCCCGACGAGACCGCCCTGGCCCGGGCGCTGGCCCAGTGCGAGGGCTCGGTCGCCCGCGCGCTCGCGATGCTCGACCCGGTCACCGCCGGCCTCGTGGCCGAGATCGAGACCCTCCTGGCGCGGGCGCGCACGCCCGACTGGGGCCGGGTGCTCAAGCTCGCCGAGACCCTGGCGGGCCGCGACGCCGAGGCGCGGTTCGAGGCCGCCCAGGACGCGGTCCTGCGCTTCGTCTCGGCCGAGATCGACCGGCGCCGGGACGAGCCCCCCGCCCGCCTCGCCGCCCTGGTGGAGGTCGCCGACCGGTTCGGCCGCGCCGCCCGGGAGGCGGCGATCTACAACCTCGACCGGCGCCCGGTGGTGCTGTCGCTGTTCGGGGATCTCGCGGCGGTGGCGTAGGCCCGGCGGGCACCCGTCCTCGCGCCCGAATCCGGCGCCCGGCTCCGGCGTCCGGATCCCGCGTCCGGATCCGGCCTGCCGCCGGCGTGGAACCGTCCGGCCCGCCCCCCGTTGTCCGCGCGATGACAGCATGCTGTCATTTCGACAACACCCTGCCACCAGGACGCGCCCCATGGAGCCCGACCCGCCCCGGACAGCGCCCGACCGCGACCGGACCCGGCACGCCCTGTCGGACCTCGTGGTCGCGGTGTTCCGCCTCAACGGCGACCTGCTCGCGGCGGGCGACGCGCTGGTGCAGGACCTCGGGCTGACCAGCGCCCGCTGGCAGGTGCTGGGGGCCATCGCCCTCGCGCCGGCGCCGCTGCCCGTCGCCCACATCGCCCGCAACATGGGCCTCGCCCGCCAGTCGGTGCAGCGCCTCGTCGGCGAGATGCGGGCCGACGGGCTGATCCGGCTCGCGCCCAACCCCCACCACCGCCGCGCGCCCCTCGTCGCCATGACCCCGCGGGGCGCGGAGGCCTACCGGCAGGCGATGGCGCGCAACGCCCTCTGGTCGGACGGTCTCACCGCGGGTCTCGCGCCCGAGGCCGTCGAGGCCGCCGCCGCGCTCCTGCAGAGCCTGCAGCGGCGGATCGGCGCCTCCCACGGCGCCATCGCGTCCATCGCCGCGGAGGCTCGGCAGGAGAGGCCGCACGAGACCCCGCGCGAGACGCCGCACGAGACGCCGCACGAGACCCCGCAGAAGACCCGACAGGAAACCCGACCGGAGACCGACCGATGACCGACGCCAACGCCGCCCCGGGCTACGACACCGACGTGATCGTCGTGGGCGCGGGCCCCATCGGCCTGACCGCGGGCTGCGCCCTGCGCCATCACGGCGTGTCGTGCCTGCTCCTCGAGCAGCGCACGGAGGTCAGGGCGTACTCGCGGGCCAACAACCTCTGGGCCCGCCCGCAGGAGCTGCTCGCCGGCATCGGCCTGCGCGACGCCCTGGCGGAGAACGCCTACGCGGTCCGCACCATCAACTTCTTCGTCGACGGCGCGCCGACGACGCCCATCCCCATCGCCGACGTCGCCAGCCCCCATCCCGACGTCCTCTACAGCGGGCAGGACGTGATCGAGCGGACCCTGATCGACGCGTTCGAGGCCCGCGGCGGCCGGCTGGAGCGGGGCTGCACGGTCACCGGCATCGACCAGGACGGGGCAGGGGTCACCGTGACCCTCCGGCGGGGCGCGGACGGGCCGGAGACGCGGCTGCGCGCCCGCTACTGCGTGGCCGCCGACGGGGCCCGGAGCACGGTCCGCGCCCGGCTCGGCCTGGATTTCGAGCCCGAGCGGCTCGCGGGCTGCATGAACCGGCAGGTCGACGCCCGGCTGTCCTGGCGGCGCGGCTCCGAGCCAGACCAGCTCTGGTTCTTCTACTACCCGCGCGGCTTCGCCGGCATCATGCCGGTCTGGGGCGGCTACCACCGGCTGTTCTTCCTGGCCGACGACGCCGGCGTGCCGGACCGCGACCCGACGCTCGACGAGATCCAGGCGCTCGCCCGAGAGGTGACCGGCGACGAGACCCTCACCCTGAGCGACCCGCAATGGCTCACCCACAGCCGCTTCGCCTACGGGGTCTCCCCCGGCTACGCGCGGGGCCGCGTGTTCCTGGCGGGCGATGCCGGGCACCTGTCCCTGCCGATCGGCGGCCAGGGCATGAATGCCGGCCTCCACGACGCGGTCGAGATCGCGTGGCGGCTGGCCATGACCCTGCGGGGCGAGGCGGCGCCCGCCATCCTCGACTCCTACGACGGCGAGCGCGGCGGCGAGCACGCCCGGCTGAGCGCCCAGCAGGTGCGCGGGTTCCGGTGGACCGTCTACCGCGGCGCCGTCACCGACACGGTGCTGGGGCTGGCCGCGAAGGCGCTGCCGAACCTGGGCTCCCTGCTGCAGGGGACGGACGACATGCAGCAGATGGGCGTCGCCTATCCCGGGAGCCTCCTGAACGCGGATCACCTGTCCGGCCTGGCGGACCTGGGACACCTGCTGCGGCCGGGGCCGAAGCCGGGCCAGCGCGCGCCGGACGCGCCGGTGACGCGGGACGGGGCGCGCACGCGCCTGTTCCCGTTCCTCTACAACCCGGACGGATGGACGACGGGCTGGGCGCTCCTGTGCTTCGACGGACGCTCCCCCGAGGCGGCCCCCGCCCTTCAGGAGGCGGTCCGGGCCGTCGCGCCCTGGCCCTGGCTGCGGCCGCGGCTCGTCCTCGCCGGCCCCCTGATCGCGGCGGGGGCGGTGCCCGTCCTGTCGGACCTCGACGGCCGGGCGCACGGCGCCTACGGGCTGGAGGGCCGGCCGGCGCTCGTGCTGGTGCGCCCGGACGGGCACATCGCCTTCCGGAGCGGCGCGGACCGGACCGACCGCCTGGTCGCGTATTGCCGCGCGCTCTTCGACGCGGCGGACCGCGCGGCCGGGGACGCGGCCGGGGACGCGGCGCGGCCGGAGGCGGCTTGCGCCGGGTGAGGGCGGCGGGGGGCCGCGGCCCCGAGGGCCGCCCCCGGGGCGCCCCTCGTCCCGCCGCCGCGCCCCGGCCGCCCGCGACGGGCACCGACATCGCGGCGCCTCACGGATCCGGCCGGCTGCCGGACAGGCGCAGGGCGGCGGCCTCCCGGTAGGCGCGGGGCGACAGGCCGTGGCGGTCCTTGAAGCGCCGCGCGAAATGGGCCTGGCTCGCGAAGCCGCACTCGTAGGCCACGACGCCGATCGGGCGGTGCAGGCTGACCGGATCGGAGAGGCGCCTGGCCGCGGCCGCGAGGCGGCGCTCCCAGATCCAGTCAGAGATGTGCTGGCCGCGCTCGTGGAACAGCTCCTGGAGCCGGCGCAGGGACACGCCCATCGCGGCGGCGAGCCGGGGCGGATCGAGGGACGGATCGCCGAGATTCGCCTCGACATGGGCCTTGGCGCGCTGGACGACGACGCTGCCGTGCAGGGTACGCGGCACCTCCCGGGCCATCCGCTCGGCGAGGGCGGCCACGATCAGATCGACGCCGATGGCCGCCATGCGCTCGGCCGTCTCGGGAGAGAGCCGCCGGTTCACCCGGAGCAGATCCCCGAAGAAGGTCGTCACCAGCCGGGTCGTCGCCGATTCGGCGGTCATCGTCAGGGCCGCGAACAGCCGAGCCGGCCCGAGCACGCCCTCGAGGCGCTCCCGCGGCAGGGCCATGACCAGGGTCTGGCCATCCGTGCGCGCGTCCAGCACGCCCGGGTGATGGTCGACGACGGTGAAGTCTCCGGCGCCCTGCAGCGCCTCGCGACCGTGCTGCTGGAAGGTCGACGACCCGGCGAGGCGGAAATTCACGCGGATGAGCCCGTCCGGCCGGCGCCGGACCGTGTCGGCGGTGATCGTGGTCGTGATGGCGCCCTGGGTGATCCGGCTGAATGTCAGCGGACCGACGGCGCCGATCTCGATCTCGCCCGCGAACGGCCCGTCGGCGCGGCGGCGCTGCTCGACCGGCCCGATCCGGTCGGCGACGACCTCCTGCCAGAGCTTGAAGCGCGTCCGGGGATGGATCCCGGCCGTCGAGAAGACCCGGCGCATCAAGGGACTCGGGGAGCGGCTGCCGCGCGGCTCGCGGAGGGCCTGTCCGCCGGACGGAACCGGCCGCCCTGAAGGGCGATCCGAGGACCGGTATTGGATTGCGCCGGGACCATTATAGATTAATATCTTTCGGTCTAATAATGCCTTCGTCAACAATATTACGCTATCAAACGTCCATGATTCTGTTTTTATGAGCAATTTATACGCTTTATCACGTCGAACCTCGCCGAATAAGGCCGGCAATACAGGACACGTCGCGCTCATACGCGACGATACTGCCGGCCTCAAGAGGGGAGAACAGCTTCACGCGCGCGCTCTACGCCCGCGAGCTTGCGGCGTCCCGGCGCGGGCGCGACGTCGACGGCGCCGGTCGAGGGCGGGCTGCGTCCCGCGGCGGCGTCCCGCGCCGACGGCGTCGGCGGGCCCGGGATCGGGTCGACGTCGCGACGCGCCGGCCGCGGAGCGGTGTCCCATCATCCTTCGAGCCTTGACAATGTTCCTATTTTGTGCTTCCTGACCGCACCTGTCCGCGGCGTTTCGGGAGCGATTCCGGGGCGTCCTTCGGGGGCCTGCCCGGTGGCTGACCGGTCGGGTCCGGGGACGGGGCGGCGCCCGCGTCGGTGGCTCTCAGCCGCCATCGCCCCGGGCGGCGGACCGGTGCGGGGCGTGCCTCGGACGCGGGCGTGAGACCGGGCGGCACTCTGCCCGGCGGGGGAGGAAATGCCCCCGCGCCGACCCGCCTCTGGGCTGACCCTGAGCGACCTGCGGACCCGCCCACGACGAGGCGGGGGACGGCTGGAAGGCCACGGCGCCGATGCGGGTTCCGGGGGTTGCGGGCACGGCGTGCGCGCACCTCGCCCGAGACCGCTAACGGGGAGTCGCAGGACCGGGACGTCGGAGACGCCGCGACGAGAAAGACGGCAGC
>NZ_JBQEPK010000039.1:0-53275 GCF_052045615.1 Methylobacterium sp. 22177
GTTCAGGCTCGAGGAGCGGCCGTCGAGGGCCTGAGAGGTGAAGAAGTTGGTCGGGTTGTCGAGGGCGGAGTTGACCGTCTTGCCGGTGGCGAGGCGGTTCTGCGTGGTCGCCATCAGCTGGGCGGTGTCCTGCAGCGAGAGCAGGTTCTGGCGCGTGGCGGCCGACAGGGTGATGGAGGACATGAACTGTTTACTTCCTGGCTGGTTCCACCGATTCGCGGTGAAAGCATTAACCAGAGCCGCGGGTTTACCCTGGGTTAATCACAGACACATTTCAGCAAAGTTTTGTCGGCTGAAACAGGACTGACAGGCGCGAGCCAACATCTTAGCCACTTACGATAAATCAGAAGCCGATGGATTTTACCACTGGTTGCAATTTTGATCATAAATGATCGACCCTGATTCAGCGCCGATCCGCGCCACTGCTACTGTCGCCGCTCCCAACGACCACTCTTCAGATCTTGAATCTGACCAAGGTCAAACAGAGCCGAGTGGAGCCCCTCGCCGATCATCGACAGACGGGGTCACGTCGACCGCATCTTGCAGTGCAGGCAGACTGATGGCTCAGTGGTCAGCGAGCTGCCCCGGAACGTCACCCGGTGGCGCTCCGCGGCGGCGGCGCGCCACGCGTCGACGCTGCTCTAGTCAGGCGAGATAACCCTCGACGAGGTTTGGCGCTTCTGGATCTACGCTTTTCCTGCGGTTCGAGCGGCCGAGCGGTTGACGTGACGGCTCTGCAAGCTTGTAGCGATGGCAGATCGTCTCTCCGAATAGCCGGGAGCCACCATCGGGTAGTCGTAAGGAGGCCCCACTTCGCCCGGTACGTCTCCGGGGTCAGGCCAACCAGTCCTTCAAAGGATCAGGTTTCTGACCGTCTGGAAGCATCTGCTTGAGCCTGTCGCGCACCACTTCCGCGTTGAAGGGCTTGCCGACGAAATGCGCCCCCTCCGGCATCTCGCCGGGACCAGGCTTATGACGCCCCGAGGCTACCAGAATGCTCACGTGAGGCCAGTGTTGGGCAGTCTCGCGTGCCAGCCCGAAGCCATCCATCGCTCCCGGCATATTCACGTCGGTGAAGAGGACGACGATCGAGACATGGTGCCCGTGTAGCACCGCTAGGGCTTCCTCGGCGTTCTCGGCCTCGAAGGTCCGAAATCCCGCATCCTCCAAGATGTCGAGCGCGGTCATGCGGACCAGCACGTCATCGTCGACAACGAGGGCGTAGGGCCGACGATCTGTTGGACTCGGATCCATGCCCTGCCTGCGGCCTGAGGTGGTCGTGGCCACTGGCCCGACAATCTGCATTTGAAGACGCGCGATTGACTACGAAGGGCCCGCACTTCCGATCTAGGTAATCATGCCTGATCCTACGTCAGAGCGGGTTGGCGGCTGATCTGTGAGACGGCGGGAAGCGCGTCTTCCGCGGGCGCTGCACCGGATCCCTCTTGGTGTTGATTAGATCGGCTTCAGAGACTTGGCGTCCGTCCGGATCGCGCACAGTGATGTCACTGTACCCCGTGGCCAAAAAATCTCGCAGCTTCTCAAGCGCCCAGTGTGCAGTCGGGCATTGACAGGTCACGCTGCCATCAGCCCGCATGCTACGGGCTTCATAGACGAGGCGTGCGTTCATCATACATCAATCCCAGCAGCGCCTAATATCGCGCGCTGCTTCACGATGCTGATGCGATATGTGCGGATGGCTTGATCTACGTCGCTCGCGCCAGGATCGCTCCCATTACGGAGGGTCGCCGCTGTTATAGCGAGGGCTTCAATCACCTGTTCGTCCAGCGCAATTGTCAGCGCAATTCGGCGACGGAGGCGATCGGCCCGGATATCGGTAGTTCTTTTTGGCTCCGACATAGCTGCCCAACGGCTATTTGGGGCAATTGTTCGCGGTGAAAATGCGATGGAGCGCTATCAGACATTTCTGAGTGAAGCGCACGAAGAAGCCCGCGCCGGGGTCGGGCGGGCCTTTCTAGATTCAAGCCTCGGGGGATGTGGGGCCCAATCTGGGTAATGATAACGCGTTCGTCAGCGATGGAAGCCCCGCGCGGCGGTGCCGGCGGGGCTGGAGGAGGCGCACGCAGATGATGGCGCTCAGCGGCTACTTGCTGCTGCCGCCACCGCCGCCGCCCTGAGGAACAGCGCGCTCAGGCTGGTTGGCATTCCCGGCGGACGACGAGCTGTTAGAAATCGTGTCGGCCGGCTGCCCGGTTGGTGAAGCCGTCACGGCGCCATTGCTACCGGTCGTGCTGTTCTGCGGCGCGACTACGCCCGGCGCGCCAGGAGCGGAGGGTGTAGCGGGAGTCGCCGCGGGAGCCTGTGCAGAGGCCCCGCCTGCGAGGAGGCTGAAGACGGCGGCGGCTGCGAGAACGCGATGGCGCATGAGACCCTTCCTTCGAGTTGAAGGCTGACAAACGCGCTCGCTTGAGAGTTGGTTCGATAGCACGAAGCCAAGGCAGGCTCGAAAGAGCCCCGCGCGGCCGGGCCGGCGGGGCTTCGATGGCGCTATCTTAATTCGCAGCAGCCCTTTGCGCCTCCTCGACCACCCGCACGACTTCCGCGGCGGCCGGGACCTTCTCGGGCTGGAGGATCGACGGGGTCATCTTCAGCATAGACACCACCTCGACGAGAGCTCCGATCTGATCCGGGCCGAACTCCTTCAATCCCCTGGATAAGCACCGCAGGAGCTTCTCGCCGGCGTCGACCTTGGACACGAATGCATCTGGCTGCCTGATATTATGAAGCGCCATGTTGGCGAAGGTCGAGCAACTTCGAGCTGATCGGCGTTCAGGTCCAGCTTCTTGATATCCTCTGGGGCTGGGCGCTTGTAGTAAACCGACCCTCATGACGCATCGCCTCGCTCCACTTGGCCGAACAGCCTGAAACGATGAAGGGCGCATCGGCGGAGGCCAATGCGCCCGAGGGGACCGGCGAGGACGTTGCGGGCTTCGCTGCCCGCTCGGCGCGCCTTGTCGGCGGCTTGGCGATCTCAGGCGGCCTCGGCGACCTGCGCCAGCACCGGCGGGATCGCCAGATCGAAGCGGGCGAAGATCTCGTCCCAATCCGAGTCGTTCCCGGCCCAGGTGTTGGCCGTCCTGTCCAGCGGGATGAGATGCACGCGCGGATCGGCCGCTGCGTCCGCTTCGAGCTGCGTGAACTGCGGCAGGTAGACGAAGGCCATCTCGAACGGCAGCGCCGGAAAGCGGCTCGCCAGATAGGTGCAGAGGTCGTTGATCTCGGAGATCTTCATGACCTCAGGGTCATTCATGTAGGGCCATGCTCGCGCCTCCCCGTGGTGACCGAGAAAGCGGACAAAAAGCGTTGGCGTCGGCTCGCTCAACATGGATACCATCTTGTTGAACTTGTGTGCGAGCTTGCTCTTTCCTGTCTCTAATGCTTCTTGAGTAATATAGGGGATGACGTTCGCGTCACGCGGGAACTCGTGGTGATAAGAAACGCCGTAATTTTGGCAAATAATCTCAAATTTATTCACGGCGACATCGCTGCACAGGTGCTTGCCCTGCGTTTCGAAGATAGAGCGAACGGCGGAGAAAGGCGTAACCAGCCAGTCGAATAGACTTTTAGGCTGACCCGGGAAGCATCGGTTGATCTGGTGCGTGACTTGGCAGAGCGCACCCAGGCTTACAATCCGCTCGAAGCGCATAGAACATCGTTCCGATTGTGCATTTCGATACGCACAGGTTTTCCACTAACCGAGGGAATGCTCGGCCATTGCCCATGGAACAGCGCCGAAAACGCCGCGGCCACGAGCGAATGTTCAGTTTTGTACCTAGCGGTTGACGCGGATTCAGCGTTGCAACTTAAAGATTCAATCGCAAGGCCGTGAACGGGAAAACCCCGCGTGGCAGCGGCCAGCGGGGCTCATCGGTTGTGAGGTGTTGTGCCGAAGACACGTTGTAGTTGGGTTGCGCACAACCTAACGGGTTCATTGGGCACGAAAAACCGCCGCGGCCGGAGCCGGGCGGTTCAGGTGGTCTCGCAGATGTCCAGATTTCCGAGGGCCACCAAGGCGCGGTCCTTCGCGGGTTGCTTCTCGGCGTGCGGGTCCTCGCCCAGCTTCGCCCGCGCCAATCGTTCGCTCGCCGCCCGCCGTACATCGGTAGCCGCGAGCAGTCCGACGCGACCGAGGGTCTCCCGCTTGGTCAGACCGATGGCATTGCGGTATTGGACGATCCACTGTCGCGATCCGCCTGCGCTCACTCGCAGACCGAAGCCGTGAGATCGTCGTCGAACACGACGAGGCGATCCTCTCCGGCCGGGAACTGCGCGGCGGCGGCGGTCTGATTGGTGAGGCGCATTCCGGTAAGCACCCGGTAAGTAGGCGGAGCGATTTCAGCGGTGCCCGACGTTCGACAATCAGAGGGTACATCGAATTTCGAGAGCGCGATCACGCTGTCGACGGCGCCGGTAAGCACGACATGCGTGTCCTGGTGCCCGGAGCCTAGTCCTCTTGATCAGCGGGTCCTAGGTTCGAACCCTAGTGCGCCCACCAAGCCTTCCAGGCACGTTGCCGAGCCTCGCGGCATCAAACCCCTCGGGTCTTCTACGCAGCCGGCACGTCGGACAGCGGCGGCGCGCGAAACGCGATCTCGACTTGTCGGAGCCGTCCCGGTTAGCTGCCGGGGCGTGGATCGTCGGGGCAGGAGGGCGCCATGACGGGACTTCGGCTGCGCGTGCCCGTCGCTGGGTGTGGTCCCCGCGTCGATCGCGCGGGCGCGGCACCCCGGCCCTCTCGCGGGCACAGCGGTGGGGAAGCGGAATGACGTCCACGGCTCTCGCCGTCATGATGGCCGGCGTGCTGGGTGCCTTCTGCACGATCGTCTTCGCGGTCGACTGGGTGCCCGGCTCCGTCGTCGGATTGCCGAACCTGCCGAGCCGGCGCGTGATCGGCCTGTGGCTCTACAACGGCGCTCTGTGCCTCGCCCTGGCCGCCTGGCTGGTCTGCACGTACTTCTGCACCGTCGACGGCTACGACGACATTCCCGCGGTGCGCGACAGCTACTGCAAGCCGCGCGCGACGATCGACGCGTGATCGCTCCTGTTCCGGATGCGGCGGGGTGCCGGGGCCCGTAGCGGCGCGGCTCTCGGCGAGTCCCGCCAGGGTCATGGCCCCTTCCGGTGTCCCAAGTCGGAAGGAGGCGCCCGCGGCCGAGACAGCCGCGCCTCGAGCCCGCCCCCGGACCGAAGTCGGGGCTCGGGCTCGGGCTCGACTCGGACTCGGACTCGGACTCGGACTCGGACTCGGCGAGCGTCCCCGTCTCAGCCCGATCGGGAACAGCTCTAGCTCAGCTTGTCGTCGGGCTCGGTGGGCTCCACGCTCGGGCCCAGCGCGCCGCCCGCGGCCGCCTCGGTCCGGCCGTGCTGGTCCCGGTTCGGGACCCCACCGGGCTGCGGGCTGCGCCTGTCATGCGGGTGCATCGCGCGACGGTCGGCGCGGGCCATCTCCTTGTGGGTCGGGATGTACCGCCAGGGCGCCGGCGCAGTCCCCAGGCGAAGCACTGACGGGGACCGTGTCAGAAACACCGCGAGCAGCACCCACGGAATGACGAACACGGCGAAGGCGGTGAGGCCCATGACGATTCCTCGGAGAGTTCAACAGTAACAGTTGAAACTCCGACCGCTCAGTACTGATCCCATTAGCGCCGCACCAATCGATACTGCACCGCAACGCGGCCTTCGAGCTTCGCCACGCAGAACACCGCCGTATCGGCCTGGGAGAACGACGGATCTGCGCGGTGCGGCGCGGGACGCGTGCCAGCCGCGGCGGCGCGCATCCGCCGGTTCGGCGTGCCCCGTGCGGGCTGCGGACCAGATTCGACGGGCCACCGGCCGAGCCGCATCGCCGCCGATCGCGAGGTCCTCAAGCAGATGCGGCGCCGTGCGGCTGGCCGCAGCCGCGGCGGCGATCTCGGGCCGGCCCGCGACCACGACGGTGCCGCCCGGGTCGCCGCCGGCTCGCCGAGGACGTTGAGTGTTTGGCCGCGCTGCCCGCGCGGCGAAGCGTCGGCGAATCGCCGCCGGACTCGGTCGAGTCACGGATCTCGTCCGCGCGCGGCGGCGGACGGTGATCCTCACCTGGTCGAGGCGTTGGGCTCACGGACTCAGGTCAAGTACGGCCAGGGTCACCCGCGCGGCGCGACCGGACGCCTGCCCGACCGCTACGCGGCGACCGGCAGCCGCAAGACGTCGTCCATCGTGATCGGCCGGCCGGCCTCGCAGCAGAGATGCAGCAGGGTCGACTGGCGGAACCGCAGGTCGCCGGTCACCTCCTCGCCGAGCCAGGCGGGCTTGGCGAAGGACTGATCGGCCCGCGCAAGCTCGACTTCGGCCAGGACCATCCCGGCCAGCGAGCCCTGGAAGACGTCGACCTCCCAGGTCAGCCCGTCGTGCGGCACGCAGTACCGGATCTTCTCGATCACGTTGCCGGTGCACACCTGATCGACCATGGCGGCACCGTCGGCATGCGGGATCTCGTACTCGAACTCGGCGCGGGCGATGCCGTCGCGGGCGCCCTTGACCGTGAGCCAGGCCCGCTCACCGTCGAGGCGCACGCGGACCTTCCCCCGCGCGAAATGACCGACCAAGCCGTCCTTCAGCGGCCGAATGGATGTGGCCGCCGCGCGCCAGCCATCGCCTGCCACGAGGAACTTTCGCTCGATCTCTAACCGCATCCAAGCGCCCATTGCTTCGGCCGGACGCCTCGTAGCCCATCGCGGCCGCCGAGTCAGGCGCACGGCGATCTCCGGTGCGGACGCGCGGGAGCGGCCCCGATACCGGCACCGCGCGCGGGCGGACACCCGACCGACGCGGCGGCGTCACCCACGAGGGCGCCCGATCGGCGACGGCCCGCTCGGATCGCCGGGACGGTGGGCGTCAGACCTCGACGACCGGTGCGCGCCGGATACGGCGTGCCAGCGTCGCAGCGCGCATCGGCGGCGTCTCTGATTGCCGCGGGTCCGACGACGCCGCGACCGGGCGCGGACCGCGCCGCCTTCGCGACCGAGTCGATGCCCGCCGGACCGCGCACGTGGAGAGACCGCGCCGCGGGCGGTGGACCTGCGAAGGAACGCGGCTGTTCCTGCACAATAAGTTCTCAGGTCTGTCTAAATCGGTGCCAATGCTGCAGTGCATTGTGAATTCATGACGGTAAAATTCCGGACGTGTCGTCTTCGAGCCAGAAAGCGTCGCAGGAAGGCAAGCCCGTGAGAGGCCCGCCGCTAGCTTTTCATTGTCATTGATAAAAGGCTCGTCCAGCCCAGGGCAACAAGCGCCGACAGAGAAAATGCAATAGATCGTAGAGGTCGTAACCACATGGGTCGTATTACCTTAGCGGGAGTGAGCAAGATCTTCGGCGCCAATCATGCCGAGGCCATCGCGCTGATCTCCGAAGGGAAACGGAAGGCCGACATTGCCCGGACATGTGGCGCGGTCGTCGGACTCTGCGACATCTCTTTCGACGTGGTCGAGGGCGAGATCCTGGTCCTCATGGGACTGTCCGGGTCGGGGAAATCGACCCTGCTGCGCTGCATGAACCGGCTCGTGGAACCGACCTGCGGACGCATCCTGGTCGACGACGTCGACGTCACGCGCCTCGGCCGGAAGGATCTGCTGGCGTTCCGGCAGAAGACCTTCGGCATGGTCTTCCAGCACTTCGCCCTGCTGCCGAACCGCACCATCCTGTCGAACGTCGCGTTCGGTCTGGAGATCAAGAGACTCCCCCTCCAGCAGCGCAACGACCGCGCGATGGAGGCCATCGCCCTCGTCGGCCTGAAGGGCTGGGAGCACAAGTATCCGCACGAGCTCTCCGGCGGGATGCAGCAGCGGGCAGGCCTCGCCCGCGCCCTCGCGGCCGATGCCGACATCCTGCTGATGGACGAGGCCTTCAGCGCCCTCGACCCGCTGATCCGCCGCGACATGCAGGCCGAGCTGAAGGACCTCCAGCGCACGCTCAGGAAGACGATCGTCTTCGTCTCCCACGACCTCGACGAGGCCGTCGCGCTCGGCGGGCGCATCGTCCTGATGAAGGACGGCGAGGTGGTGCAGATCGGCCAGCCCGAGGAGATCGTGGCGCGGCCCGCGACGGACTACGTCGAGCGCTTCGTGGAGCATATCGACCTGTCCGCGGTCATGCGGACCGAGCACGTGGCGAACCGGGCCGCCGTCGTCCTGGCGCCGACGCTCACCGTGGCCGAGGCGCGCGCGACGGTCGCGGCGGATGACGCCGAGTCGTGGTGCGTGGCCGATCCGGAGGGCCGCTTCGTCGGCCGCGTCCGGCGCGACAGGCTCGCCGCCGCCCGTACCGGCGAGACCGTGTCGGGCCTCCTCGATCGCGATCCGGTCACCGTGCCGGCGGGAACCTGTCTCGACGCGGTGATGAGCCGGGTCGCCGACGAAGGCGCCGTGGCGGTCGTCGCCGAGGACGGGCGCCTGATCGGCACGCTCACGAGCCGGGACATCGTCCGCGCCCTGGCGGCGCGCCCGGGCACGCACGGTCGGCCGACCCTCAGCGCCGCCCCCCTTCAAAAGCCCACAGGAGCGGAAGGATGGACTGGAACGTCCCGAAATTTCCCCTCGACACGCTCAGCGACGACGGGCTCGATTGGCTCACCGACCATGGCGCTTGGCTGACCCGCGCCGTCAGCCGCTCGGTCTCGAACGGGATCGACACGCTGACCGCGGCCCTCGTCTCGGTGCCGCCCTGGGCGGTCATCGCGGTGGCGGCCCTGGCGACCTACAAGGTCGGGGGGCGCAAGGTCGGGCTCCTGACGCTCGCCGGCCTGCTGTTCCTGTGGGATCTCCGGCTCTGGCAGTCCACGGTCGAGACCCTGGTCCTCGTGAGCCTCGCGACCGTGATGGCGCTCCTGATCGGGATCCCGGTGGGCATCTGGTTCGCCCTCAGCCGGTGGGCCTGGAAGGTGTTCTCGCCGGTGCTGGACATGATGCAGACGCTGCCGAGCTTCGTCTATCTCATCCCGGCGCTGCCCTTCTTCGGCCTCGGCGCGGTCTCGGCCTGCTTCGCGACCATCATCTTCTCCGTGCCGCCCGTGATCCGTCTCACGACGCTCGGCATCCGCAACGTGCCGACGGAACTGATCGAGGCGTCCGACGCCTTCGGCGGTTCGGCGACGCAGAAGCTCCTCAAGGTGCAGTTGCCGCTCGCGCTGCCGACCATCATGGCCGGCGTCAACCAGACGATGATGCTCGCCCTGTCCATGGTCGTCATCGCCGCGATGATCGGGGCCGGAGGCCTCGGGCGCGAGGTGTGGCAGTCGATCCAGCGCCTCGAGGCGGGCGCCGGCTTCGAGGCCGGGCTCGGCATCGTGATCCTCGCCGTCATCCTCGACCGCTTCACCCAGGCCCTCGCCGCGCGCGCCCGCCCGCACGGCTCGGCCTGACGGACGCCGCGCCGCCGCCGAAGCCGCCGCCCCGGCTGCTCGCGGCGCCCGGTACCGCCGGGCGCCACCCTGTCGCGCGCCGATTCTCGAAGCTCCGTCCCGCCCTGAAAGGTCCAGTGATGCGCGTTCGAACCCTCAGCGCTCTCCTCTGCTTCGCGCTCACCCTGAGCCCCGCCGAAGCTGCCGGCAAGCAGGTCCGCCTCGCCTACGTGGAATGGGCCGACGCCGTCGCCGCGACGACGATCCTCAAGCAGGTGCTGGAGGAGAAGGGCTACACGGTGAAGACCGTCCCGCTCGCGGCCGCCGCGATGTGGCAGGCGGTGGCCACGGGCGACGCCGATGCCAGCGTCGCCGCGTGGCTCCCGGTGACCCAGGCCGCCTACCACGACAAGCTCAAGGACCGCCTGGAACTGCTCGGACCGAACGTGACCGGGGCGAAGATCGGCTGGGTGGTCCCCGCCTTCTCGCCGCTCACTTCCATCGAGGATCTCAAGACCCGGGCCGCCGAGGTGGACGGCAAGGTGATCGGCATCGACCCGGGAGCCGGGGTGATGAAGAGCTCGGAGGCCGCGATCAAGGCCTACGGCCTGCCGGTTCGGCTCGTGGACGGCAGTGACGCCACGATGACCAGCGCCCTCAAGAACGCGATCCGGCAGAGGAAGGACGTCGTCGTCACCGGCTGGACGCCGCACTGGATGTTCGCCCGCTACGAGCTGAAATACCTCACCGACCCCAAGAAGGTCTTCGGCGAGGACGAGAGCGTCAACACCATCGTCCGCAAGGGCCTGAAGGACGACCTCCCCGAGGTCTACGCCATCCTCAGGAAGTTCAAGCTCGGCATCAAGGACGAGGAAGCCATGATGGCGCAGAACGAGGAGCGCGGCGCCAAGCCGGACGAGACCGCCGCGAAGTGGATCGCCGGGCATCGGGCCACCGTCGACAGCTGGCTGAAGTAAAATCCAGCCTGAAACCGATAAAAAAATACCAAAAAATGCCCGCCAGGGGATCTACGACGACCTAAAATCCGGGGGCACGACGATGATGAAAGGATTCAGCGCGATCCTGGCTGCCTGTACGGCTGCCACGATGCTGTGCGGTACGGCGCCCCGCGCTCGGGGGCAGAACGGGCAGGCACAGAGCGGGCAGCCGCAGGGCGCACAGGAGATCGACGCTGAGCCGACGCGGCTCAACCGGGAGCAGCCGGTGGCGGTGCCCGATCCGACACCGGTCCTGGCCACGAGCCCGTCCGAGAAGTTCACCTTCGGTGGGGCGATCCGCGCCCGCTACGACTGGCGGTTCGACGACGTCGACCGGGCCGGGGCGCCGAAGGCCTCGGAACATCTCGACTTCGACACCCTGGCTCTGAAGGCGGCCTACGATTCCGAGACGATCTTCGGCGCCGCCCAGTACCGTTTCTACGGCGGCAGCTCGATCTACGGACCGCGCAACGGCTACCGCGGCTTTCCGGGCGAAGTCAGCTTCCCGCTCTACGCCTATCTCGGCTACAAATTCACCAGGGAAGACAGCGTCACGGCGGGCATGAACCAAGTGCCGTTCGGCCTCGTGCCGTATTTCGGCGCCAGCTTCATCGAGACCCTCGGTTTCACGATGGGACTCGAGGAGGTCTACAACCTCGGCGTGAAATACGCGCACGTCGAGCCGGAATTCAACTATCAGCTCGCCTATTATCCGGGCGCCAATCCCAACGCGGTCGGCGCCAGCGTCGACAGCGCCCGCTACTCGACCAACATCGTCAAGGCCGACAGCTACGTGCTGGGCGGCAGCCGCAACGCCGAAGAGAACATGGTCATCGGTCGCGCCGAGTACTTTCTCGTCAAGAACGACGTCACCTCGTTCGCGATCGGCGGCTCGCTCTGGCACTCCGACGTCTACAATTTCGACACGCGGTCGACCGGATCGAAGCAGCTCGAAGGCGTGCACGTGCTCGGCACCTCCGGGCCCTGGGGCTTCAAGGCGATCTACGTCCGCCAGGACATCAACCCGAAGAACCCGACCCGCAGCGACCAGATCACCGTCGGCGGCTTCGACTTCTCGTACAATATGGCGACGCACGGCAACTTCGTCTCGGCCGAGGTGACCTACAAGATCGCGGACCCGATCGGCCCGTTCACGGCGGTCCCGTACTTCGGCTACAGCGCCTATTACAAGGACAAGGCGAGCTTCAGGACGAGCGAGCGCTTCATCCTCGGCAGCGCCTGGACCCTGACCGCCGACCCCAACCTCGTGATCTACACGGAGGGGGTGTTCGGTCGGAACGACCCCTACGTCGGCGCCGGCCAGTTCAACAGCGGCCTCGCCCTGGGCGGCGACAACCGCTGGAAGTCCCGCTTCATCATGAGCATCGGCTACTATTTCTGACCGAACTGGGCGCGCCCGTTCCGGGCGCGTCCGTCCCTGCCGGCGACAGCAGGAACGAGCCTTCGATCGCCTGGCTCCTCGGGAACCAGGACAAGGTCACACACAGGCTGCGGCACGGTCCTCGACGGAACAACCTGACGCCGCACAGTCTCCGCGGACAGGATACCCCGCATCGCCGCCCCGAGGCGCGTCCGGGGCGCAGTGACTGCCGGACGCGCCTGCCTGGCTCAGGCTCCCGCCTTCGCGAGCACGACCTGCGCCGCGCCCGGCCCGCGCCCGACCGCGCCGCCGACGAGCTTGCGCTCCGCGCTCGGCGGGCGCCCGAAATGGTCGACATAGGCCTTCGAGAAGTGCGATGCCGAGGCGAAGCCGCACTCGATGGCGATGCTGAGCAGCGGCATCGCCGTCTGGCGGATCAGGTGGCGGGCGTGCTCGAGGCGGATGCGCAGGTAGTGCTTCGCGGGCGAGCGACCGAGATACTTCAGGAACAGCCGCTCGAGCTGGCGCTTCGACAGGCGCACCGAATCCGCCAGCTCCTGGCTGCCGAGGGGCTCGGCGAAGGTCTCCTCCATCAGCCCGACCACGTGCAGGAGCTTGGGATGCGCCACGCCGAGGCGCATGCGCAGGTCCATCCGCTGCCGCTCGCCGGCCTCGCGGATGCGGTGATGGATCAGCTGCTCGGCGACGTTCGAGGCCAGGTCCGGCCCGTGCTCGCACATGATCAGCGAGAGCATCATGTCGGCCGCCGCCGTGCCGCCCGCGCAGGTGAAGCGGTTGCGGTCGATCTCGAACAGGTCCGAGCCGATCTCCAGGGCATCGTGCTCCGAGGCGAGGCTCGCGAGATTCTCCCAGTGGATCGTCGCCCGGTACCCGTCGAGGAGCCCGGCCTTCGCCAGCACGTAGGTCCCGGTGCAGACGGCCCCGATCGCCGCGCCGCGGGTGCCGCTGCGGCGCAGGCTCGCGTTCAGCGCCCGGTGGTCGTGCCGGTGGATGTCGATGCCGCCGCAGACGATGAGCATGTCGAGGCTCTGCGCCTCACCGAACGCGCCGGACACCTTGACCTCGACGCCGTTCGAGGCGGTGCAACCGTCCCCGCGCTCCGACCAGAGAGAGTAGCGGTAGAGCTCCCGGCCCGCGGCCCGGTTGGCGAGGCGCAGGGGCTCGATGGCCGACGAGAAGGCGATCATCGAGAACTGGGCGACGAGCATGAAGCCGACCGATGTCGTCTCCGACGCCCGACATGCCGCGCTGATCTGGTTCATCGACGTCCCCCGGGGACAGATTAGCCGAGAACCATTCAAAGGTAAGTCCGCGCCGATCACAACCGGCTGAGGCGCGAAACACCCTCTGAATCCGGGAGCGGAAGAGCGGCCGGGCTCGGCGTCGCAAATCTCAAACTCGCGGTCGCCGTCGAGAAAGCCGGCCCCGGTCGTCGCGCCGATGATCGATCATCCAAGGGGGCTCACCGATGCGCCGCTTCTCCCTCACATCGCTGCTCTCGGAATCGCTCCGGGGCCACCAGGGCTGGGGCCGTCAGTGGCGGGATCCGCAGCCGAAAGCGGCCTACGACGTCGTCATCGTCGGCGGCGGCGGCCACGGCCTGGCGACGGCCTACTACCTCGCGGCCGTCCACGGCATCACCAACGTCGCCGTGCTGGAGAAGGGCTGGATCGGAGGCGGCAATACCGGCCGCAACACCACGATCATCCGCTCCAACTACCTCTACGACGAGAGCGCGGCCCTCTACGAGCACGCCCTCAAGCTCTGGGAGGGCTTGGCGCAGGAACTGAACTACAACGTGATGTTCTCGCAGCGCGGCGTGCTGATGCTCGCGCACAACATCCACGACGTTCAGAGCTTCAAGCGGCACGTCTACGCCAACCGGCTCAACGGCATCGACAACGCGTGGCTGTCCAAGGAAGCGTGCAAGGACTTCTGCCCGCCCCTCGAGATCGGCGGCCACCTCCGCTACCCGGTGCTCGGCGGCGCCCTGCAGCGCCGGGCCGGCACCGCCCGGCACGACGCGGTCGCCTGGGGCTACGCCCGCGGCGCCGACGCCCGCGGCGTCGACATCATCCAGAACTGCGAGGTGAAGGGCATCCGCCGGGACGCCTCGGGGGCGGCGATCGGTGTCGAGACGACCCGCGGCTTCATCGGCGCCGGCCGGATCGGCGTCGTCGCCGCCGGCCACACCTCGACGGTCATGGCGATGGCCGACGTGCGGATGCCCCTGGAGAGCTACCCGCTCCAGGCCCTGGTCTCGGAGCCGGTCAAGCCGGTCTTCCCCTGCGTGGTGATGTCGAACGCGGTCCACGCGTACATCTCGCAGTCCGACAAGGGCGAGCTCGTCATCGGGGCCGGGACGGACCAGTACACCTCCTACAGTCAGCAGGGCGGGCTCCACATCACCACCCACACCCTCGACGCCATCTGCGAGCTCTTCCCGCAATTCACCCGGATGCGGATGCTGCGCTCCTGGGGCGGCATCGTCGACGTCACGCCCGACCGCTCGCCGATCATCGGGAAGACGCCGGTGCGGAACCTGTTCGTCAATTGCGGGTGGGGCACGGGCGGCTTCAAGGCCACGCCGGGCTCGGGCCACGTCTTCGCCCACACCCTCGCGACCGGCGCGCCCCACGCGATCAACGCGCCCTTCACCCTCGACCGCTTCCGCACCGGGCGGCTCATCGACGAGGCCGCCGCCGCGGCCGTCGCGCACTGACCGGCGACCACCCGTCCCAGCGAGGAGACGCCCGATGCTGCTGATCGCCTGTCCGTATTGCGGGAACCGACCCGAGACCGAGTTCCGCTGCGGCGGCCAGGCGCATGTCGCCCGGCCGGCCGATCCCGCCGCCCTCGACGACGCGGCCTGGGCCGAGCACCTGTTCGTGCGGGCGAACCCGCGCGGCATCCACGCCGAGCGGTGGAACCACGCCCACGGCTGCGGGCGCTGGTTCAACGCCCTGCGCGACACCGTGAGCGACCGCTTCCTCGAGACCTACCCCGCGGGCGCAGCGCCCTCCCGTTCCACCGACACCGAGGCGAGGGCGTGATGGCACAGCCGTACAGACTGGCCCGGGGCGGCCGCATCGACCGCGCGCGGCCGGTCCGATTCAGCTTCAACGGGCGCACGGTCGAGGGCTACCAGGGCGACACCGTCGCCTCGGCCCTGCTCGCCAGCGGCATCCACCTCGTCGGACGCTCGTTCAAGTACCACCGGCCCCGCGGCATCCTGAGCCACGGCCCCGACGAGCCCAGCGCCCTGCTGTCGGTGGATCGCGGCCCCGGCCGGGTCGACCCGAACAACCGCGCCTCGGTGGTCGAGCTGCGCGAGGGCCTCAGGACCCGGTCGCAGAACCACTGGCCGTCCCTGCGCTACGATGTCGGCGCGGTGAACGACCTGCTCTCGCCGGTCTTCGTCGCCGGGTTCTACTACAAGACCTTCATGTGGCCCCGGAAGTTCTGGGACCGGGTCTACGAGCCGTTCATCCGTGCCGCCGCCGGTCTCGGCAGGGCCCCGGCCGAGGCCGACCCGGACCGCTACGCCAACCGCCACGCCCATTGCGACGTCCTGATCGTCGGCGCCGGGCCGGCCGGCCTCGCGGCCGCCACGGCGGCGGCGAGGACCGGCAAGCGGGTGATCCTCGCCGACGAGGGCGCGGAGCCCGGCGGCAGCCTCCTGCACGACGTGACCTCCGAGATCGACGGCCGCCCGGCCGCGGAGTGGCTGAAGGCCGCCCTCGCCGACCTCGACGGGCGGGAGAACGTCATCCTGCTGCCGCGCACGACGGCGTTCGGCTACTACAACCACAACCACGTCGCGCTGGCCGAGCGGGTCACCGACCACCTGCCCGCCGGGTCCGCGACGGCGCCGCGCGAGCGGCTCTGGCAGGTCCGCGCCGGCGAGGTCGTGCTCGCCGGCGGCTCGCACGAGCGGCCGCTGGTCTTCGCCGACAACGACCGGCCGGGCATCCTGCTCGCCGAGAGCGTGCGGGTCTTCATCAACCGCTACGGCGTCCTGCCGGGACGGCGCATCGTCTTCGCGACCAGCGGCGCCTCGGCCTACGTCGCGGCCCTCGACGCCAAGCGGGCGGGGGCCGACGTGACCGTGGTCGACCTGCGCCTCGAGGCCGATTGCGGGCCCGACCCGGCACGCCTGCGGGCGGCCGGGATCACCGTCCTGACCGGCCACACGGTGGTCGGGTCCAGGGGCCGGGCGCGCGTCACGGGACTGCTCGTGGCGCCGATCGGGAGCGACGGGCGGGTCGGCGCCCGCCGCCGCCTCGCCTGCGACTGCGTGGGCATGTCGGGCGGCTGGACGCCCGCCGTCCACCTGTTCTCGCAGTCCCGCGGCAAGCTCGCCTACGATCCCGCCCGCGACGCCTTCCTGCCCGCGACCTCGGCCCAGGCCGAGCGCTCGGCCGGGGCGGCCAGGGGCACCTACGACCTCGCGGCCTGCCTCGCCGAGGGCGACGCGGCGGGCGCGGCGGCGGCCGGCGCGACGGAGCGGCGCGCCTTCACGGCGACGCCGACGCCGACCGGTTTCCAGCCGGTGCGGATCATGCCGACCGACGCCGACCCCACGAAGCTCCGCGCCTTCGTGGACTTCCAGAACGACGTCACCGCGAAGGACATCAAGCTCGCGGTGCGCGAAGGCTTCCATTCGATCGAGCACGTGAAGCGGTACACCACGACCGGCATGGCGACCGATCAGGGCAAGACGTCGAACATGAACGCCCTGGGCATCGTCGCCGGGCAGCTCGACAAGGCGCTCCCAGGGGTCGGGACCACGACCTTCCGGCCGCCCTACACCCCGGTCACCTTCGGGACCCTCGTCGGCCCGGCGCGCCACGCCCTGTTCGACCCGATCCGCACCACGCCGATCCACGGCTGGGCGGAGGCCCACGGCGCCCTGTTCGAGAACGTCGCCCTGTGGCGGCGCGCCTGGTACTTCCCGCAGCCGGGCGAGGACCTGCACGCGGCGGTCGCCCGCGAGTGCAGGGCCGTGCGCGAGGGCGTCGGCCTCTTCGACGCCTCGACGCTCGGCAAGATCGAGATTGTCGGCCCGGACGCGGCCGAGTTCATGAACCGCCTCTACATCAACCCCTGGGCGAAGCTCGAGCCGGGCCGCTGCCGCTACGGCCTGATGCTCAAGGAGGACGGGTACATCCTCGACGACGGCGTCGTGGCGCGCGTGTCGCCGGAGTGCTTCCACGTCACGACCACCACGGGCGGCGCCGCCCGGGTGCTGGCCCACATGGAGGATTACCTCCAGACCGAGTGGCCGGACCTCCAGGTGTTCCTGACCTCGACCACGGAGCAGTGGGCGGTGATCGCCCTCCAGGGCCCGAAGGCGCGGGAGGTGATCGCGCCGCTCGTCGAGGGCATCGACCTGTCGCCGGAGGCGTTCCCGCACATGGCGATGCGCTCCGGCACGATCTGCGGCGTGCCGACCCGCCTGTTCCGGGTCTCGTTCACCGGCGAGCTCGGGTTCGAGATCAACGTCCCGTCGGACCACGCGCTGGCGGTCTGGGAGGCGCTCATGGACGCGGGGCGGCCCCACGGGATCACTCCCTACGGGACCGAGACGATGCACGTGCTCCGGGCCGAGAAGGGCTACATCATCGTCGGCCAGGAGACGGACGGAACGGTCACCCCGGACGATGTCGGCCTGTCCGGCATGATCGCCAAGGCGAAGAGGGACTTCGTCGGCAAGCGCTCACTCGCCCGGCCCGACGTGGTCGCCTCCGGCCGCAAGCAGCTCGTCGGGCTCGTCACCGACGACCCGAGATGTGTCCTCGACGAGGGCGCCCAGATCGTCGCCGACCCGAACCAGCCGATCCCGATGCGGATGCTCGGCCACGTCACGTCGAGCTACTGGAGTGCGAATTGCGAGCGCTCCATCGCGCTGGCCCTCGTGGCGGGCGGGCGCGACCTGCTCGGCCGGACCCTCCACGTCACGACCCCGGACGGCTTCACCACCGCCACCGTGGCCGAGCCGGTGTTCTTCGATCCCAAGGGGGAGCGCATCCATGCTTGAGGCCCGCTACCGCACCGCCCGGGCGCACCCGCTCGGCCGCGCCGACGCTCCGGCGCCGGTCGGCGCCGGTCTCCTGATCCGGCCGGCCGCGGCCGAGGCGCGCTTCGCCCTGCGCCTGCGCGGTCCCCTCGGATCGGCGGCCGGCCTCCCCCTCGACCGCCCGATCAACACCCTGTCGGTCGACGCGACCCGCTGGATCGCCCGCCTCGGTCCCGACGAATGGCTGATCGGCGCGCCCGAACCCGATGCCGACATCCTGGCCGCCGCCGTGACCGCCGAACTCGCCGGCCGGGCGCACGCCCTCGTGGACGTGTCGCACCGCAATGTCGGGATCGACGTCCGCGGGGTCGCGGCCGCGATCGCCCTCAATGCCGGCTGCCCCCTCGACCTCGGCGACGCCGCCTTCCCGGCGGGCAGCGCCACCCGCACGCTCCTCGGCAAGGCCGAGATCGTGCTGATCCGTCGCCCCGGCCCGGTCCCGACATACCGGGTTGAGTGCTGGCGGTCCTTCGCGACCTACGTGTATGGCTTGCTGCAGGAGGCCGCCTTCGGGGCCGGCCCGCTGGAGAGAGCCGCCGCGCGATGATCAGCGCCTTCGATCTGTTCAAGATCGGCATCGGCCCGTCGAGTTCCCACACGATCGGACCCATGGTGGCCGCGCGCCGCTTCCGCGACCGCGTCGCCGGCCGGCCCGGGCTCGCGCGGGTGAGCGCGGAGATCTTCGGCTCCCTCGCCTGGACCGGGCGCGGCCACGGCACCGACGTGGCGATCTTCCTCGGCCTGCTCGGCCACGAGCCCGCGACCGTCGATCCGGACGCCGTGGCGGGCTACACGCGGGCCCTCGCCGAGACCGGCGCCATCGGCCTGCCGGGCGTCGCCTTCGACACGACGAAGGACCTGCTGTTCAACTTCACCGAGGTCCTGCCCGGCCACACCAACGGCATGCGCTTCCGCGCCCACGACGCCGGCGGCGCCGTGCTGGACGAGGTGGTCTGCTACTCTATCGGCGGCGGCTTCGTCGAGGAGGAGGGCGCGGCGGAGACCGCCGGGCTCGACGCCGTCGCGGTGCCCCACCCGTTCGAGAGCGGCGCCGACCTGCTGCGGATCTGCGCCGAGACCGGCCTGACCATCCCGCAGGTCCAGATGGCCAACGAGCGCGCCCTGCGCACCGAGGCCGAGATCGAGGCCGGGCTCGACGCCGTCCGCGACGCCATGCTGGCCTGCATCGCCCGAGGCCTGCGCATGGACGGCGAGCTGCCCGGCGGCCTCAAGGTCCGGCGGCGCGCGAAGCGCCTGCACGAGACACTCGACGCGAACCGCCTGACGAACAGCCGGCCGGCCCACGAGATCATGGACTGGATCAGCCTGTTCGCCCTGGCGGTGAACGAGGAGAACGCGTCCGGCGGCCGGATCGTCACGGCGCCGACCAACGGCGCGGCCGGGATCGTGCCGGCGGTGCTGCGCTACATCGTCGACTTCTGCCCCGGCTGGACCGAGACCCGCGGCCGGGACTACCTCCTGGCCGCCGCCGCGATCGGCGGTCTGATCAAGCGCCGGGCCTCGATCTCGGGCGCCGAGGTCGGCTGCCAGGGCGAGGTCGGCTCCGCGGCCGCCATGGCGGCCGCCGGGCTCGCGTCCGTCCTCGGGGGCGACGCGCGGCAGGTCGCCAACGCCGCCGAGATCGCCATGGAGCACCATCTGGGCATGACCTGCGACCCGATCGGCGGGCTCGTCCAGATCCCCTGCATCGAGCGCAACGCCTTCGGCGCCAACAAGGCGGTGGCGGCCGCCTCCCTCGCCCTCCACGGCGACGGGGTGCACTTCGTGAGCCTCGACCAGGTCATCGAGACGATGCGCCAGACCGGGCACGACATGCAGGCCAAGTACAAGGAAACCTCCCTGGGCGGTCTCGCGGTCAACGTCGCCGCCTGCTGAGCGCGACCTCCCGCGCCGGCCGCGCGCCCTGGAGCGCGGGGCCGCCGATCCCGCCAGGGCGGCGTCAGGCCGCCTGCGCCGCCTCGGGCAGCGCGAACGGTTCCGGCATGTGCCCCTCCGCGCGGAGCGCGGCCAGCAGGTCGTCCGGCGTGAGATTGAGGGTGCGCGTGCTCACGAGGGGATGGACGTTGATCCGCGCCGCCGTGAGCAGGCTGTCCTGGATGAAGATCCTCACGCGGCCCGGCGCGGCGTTGAGGGCGGCGAGCGGCGAGACCGCGCCGCTCGCGACGCCGAGCTGCTCGCCGAGCGCCTCGGCGCTCGCGAAGGACAGGCCGCCCCGCGCGCCGAGGACTGTCCGGAACGCCTTCAGGTCCACCTGGGCGTCGTGATGGAGCGTGACGAGGAAATACGTCCTCTTCCCGTCGCGCAGGAACAGGTTCTTGGTGTGCGCCCCGACGATGTCGCCGCAGGCCGCCATCATCGCCTCGACGGTCAGGACCGCCGCGTGCTCGTAGAGCTTGTAGGCGACCCCGCGCTCGCGCAGACGGGCCAGGAGATCGTCGGAGGTCAAAGGCATCGGGCTCCTCATCGGGGTTCGCGGGTTGGTGGCGCGAGGACGCCGATCCGGCGCAGGTGCGCCAGGATTTCCCGGGCGGCCTCGTCGGGCTCGGGCCGGACGAGGAGGCGCCCGCCGCCGGACGCGGCCTCGCCGGTCGCCGCCCTGAGCCGCTCCGCCGCCGAGCCGCCGGACGGCGCACCTTTCACGAGTTTCGGCCGGCGGCGATAGGGGCGTTCCTCGAGGGCCGGGACGGGGGCGGCCGACGGGTCCGGGTCGCCCGCGACGGTCTCGATGGCGCCGCGCCGCGCCTGCCCGTAGGCGAACGGGAGCGGCGCGGGCGCGTCGGGATGGAGCGTGGCCAGGACCGGCCCGCGCAGGGTCACGCGGCGGCGGGCGCCGCGGCCGAGGGTCTGGTCGAGGGACAGGTCGCCCGCGTCGCCGACCGCGAGGGCGACGACGTCGGGGATCAGGAGGCAGTCGAGGGCCTGCGCGAGCGCGTAGGGAACCATCCCGGTCTCGTCGCCCCCCTGGCCGCGACGGCCCGCGAGGATCAGGGCGGGCGCCATCGCCGCCAGGCGGGCGGAGAGCGCCGGCACCGGATCGACTTCAGCCGGCAGGGGGACGTGCACGATCCGGGACAGGCCGTGGCCCAGGGCGTCCGCGACGGCGGCCGCGTCCGGCCCGGCGTGGAGGCCGACGGCCTCGCCGAGGCCCGTCGCGAGGCGGATCGCCTGGGCCTCCAGCCGCGGCAGGACCGTCGCGCCCGAGACCGGATGCCGCCCGGCGGAGAGGAGCACGACGCTGATCATGGGCTGCCCTCCGGGCGCGCGGCCTCCTCGGCCAGCAGCCGCAGCAGGGCGGGCATGACGGCCTGCGCGTCCTGCACGATGGCGAGGCCCGCCCGCTCGATCATCGCCGCGTGCAGGTCGGTGTTGACCGCCACGACGTGCTCGCAGTCCACGACGCCCTGCAGGTGCTGCGGCGCGCCCGAGATGCCGAGGGCGAAGTAGCAGGTCGCCGCCAGGACGGTGCCGGAGGCGCCGACCTGGGTCCGGCGCGGCATCAGCCCGGAATCGCACAGGACCCGGCTCGCGCCCGGGGTCGCGCGGAGCGCCGCGACGAGCTGCCGGAACGTGTCGAGGTCGGTGACGCCGTTGCCCGCGGCGGTGACGAACTCGGCGAGCGCGAGCGGCACCGTGGCCGGGTCGGCCGGGAGGCGCTGCGCCGAGCGGATCGCCGTCCCGGCCGGCGCGGGCTCCGCCATCGCGACCGCCAGCGGCCGCGCCTCCCGGGGCGGGCCGGCGTACTCGGCCACCGCGTCGGAGGCGACGGTGGCGAGCAGCCCCGGCGCCGCCCGCTGCTCGACGCTGCGGCCCCGCGCCGGGCGGATCAGCCCGGAGGCGGAGACGCCCTCGGCCTGGGTGAACAGCGGCGCGCCGAGCCGGACCGCGACCCGGCGGGCGACGTCGCCGCCGTCGAGGGATTCCGGGAACAGGACGTGCCGCGGACCGAGTGCGGTCAGGGCGGCGGCGATCCGGGCGGCCCGGCCGGCGGGATCGTAGGCGCGGTCACCGTCGCCGTGCGCGAGGAGACGGTCCGCGCCCGCCGCGCCGCATCCGGCGCAGTCGCCGGCGGCGAGCAGCACGACCGCGCCGTCGCGGCCCGCGAGGACCCGCGCGGCGCCGAGGAGCTGCCGGTCGTGGGTCGAGAGCCGGCCGCCGGCACAGTCGGGCACCGCGACGACGAGGAAGGCCGGGTCGTCCACCGTCACGACGACTGGCGCCGCCTGGGCCGGGCGGGCCGCCTGGACCGATACCGGCACCGCGGGGCGGTCCTGCTGGCTTACGTCGAAGCGCGGGCGGGCGGGGCCGGCGACGCGCCGGCCCTCGCGCTCGGCGCGCGGGTCGCGGCGCGGGCGGCCGCCGGCGGCCCGCGCCGCGCGGTCGAAGCGCGGCCGGTCTCCCGTGTCGCGGGGTGCGACGCGCTGGGCGGCCCGCTCGGCGCGGGGGTCGCGGCGCAAGCGGGTCATCGGCCCGCCTCCACGGCCTCGAGGAGCAGCTCCGCGATGTCGCGGATCTCGGCCTCGCGGTCGGTCACGCCCTCCAGCATCGCCGTGCAGGACGGGCAGGCGACCGCGACAGTTCCGGCACCGGTCTCGGCCGCCTGGGCCATCCGCAGGTCGGGGATGCGCCGCTCGCCGGGGATGTCGCTCACCGGGGCACCGCCCCCGCCGCCGCAGCACATGGCGCGGCGTCCGGAGCGGGCCATCTCGACGCGGGTCAGCCCGATCGCGTCGAGCAGAGCGCGGGGTGCCTCCGTCTCCCCGTTGTAGCGGGCGAGGTAGCAGGGGTCGTGATAGGTCACGGCCCGGTCCGGCAGGCGCCCCGGATTCAGGCGCCCGTCCCGGACCAGTTCCAGGAGGAACGCGGAGTGGTGCACCACCGGGTAGCGGGCGCCGAAGTCCGGGTACTCGTTGCGCAGGGCGTGCAGGGCGTGCGGATCCGCGGTGACGATGCGCCGGAAGCGGTGGCGGGCGAGCGTCGCGGCGTTCGTCCGGGCGAGGTCCTGGAAGGTCGCCTCGTCCCCGAGCCGCCGGGCGAGGTCGCCGGTGTCGCGCTCCTCCGGGCCGAGGACGGCGAAGTCCACGCCCGCCTCCCGCAGGAGCCGCACGAGGGCCCGGAGCGTGCGGCCGTAGCGGAGGTCGTAGGCGCCCTCGCCGAGCCAGAGCAGCACGTCGGTGCTCTCCCGGCCGGAGATCAGCGGGAGGTCGAGGCCGGCGGCGAAGTCGGTGCGGGCCCGGAGCGGCCGGCCGCCGGGATCGCCGGCCTGGCGCAGCTCCGTCACCGGGGCGACCGCCTTCTCGGGCAGGGCGCCGCGCTCCAGGGTCTCGTGGCGGCGCAGGGCCACCACCGCGTCGACGTGCTCGATCATCATCGGGCATTCCTCGACGCAGGCGCGGCAGGTCGTGCAGGACCAGAGCGTGTCGGGATGGATCCGGGCGTCGGGCCCGATCAGGCGGGCGAGGGGACCCCGCCCGCCCGCGGCCTCGCGGCCGCCCGGATAGGGCGCGCCGGCGTAGGCGGGCTCCGCCGGCGACAGGCCGGCGACGAGGTCCTGGATGAGCCGCTTCGGGTTGAGCGGCTGGCCGGCCGCGAAGGCCGGGCAGGCCGTCTCGCAGCGCCCGCAGCTGACGCAGGCGTCGTAGGAGAGCAGCCGGTTCCAGGTGAAGTCCGCCGGCGTCGCGACGCCGAGCCGCGGCGCTTCGAGGTCGAGGGGCTGGAGCGCGGTGTCCGGCCGCCCCGCGAAGCGGCCGGGCCGCGGATGGGCGACGAGGTGGAGGGCGCCCGCCGCGGCGTGACGCATCGGGCCGTGGCGCACCTCGAAGGCGAGGCCGAGGCCGCCGGCCGCCGCGAGCGCCAGGGCGACGGGGGCGAGGAGGCCGCCGCCGGTGGCCAGCGCCAGGGCCGTTACCGCGCCGCCGAGGGCGTAGGCGACGAGCAGGACGGGCAGGATCTGGAAACGCCCGGCCGAGAGGCGCGGCGTCCGGCGCGGGTAGCGGCGGGCGCCGACGAGCAGCGCGCCGGCGGCCGTGACGGCGAAGGCGAGGGCGACGAGGATCCAGTAGGGCGCGAACCCGCCCAGCGGCGGCAGGATCGCCAGGGCCGTCAGGACCGAGGCCACGAGCAGGCCGCCCGCCACCACCGCGTGCATCCGCGACGCGTAGGCGTCCCGCGCCACGACGTTGTGCACGTCCACGAGGTAGCGCCGGGGCAGCTTGGCGAGGCCCTCGAGCCACGCCACCGGGGCGGTCGCGCCGGCCCGCCAGAGGATCGCCCGGCGCGCGACCTGAACGAGGGCCAGCGCCGCCATCGCCCAGACGAGGCCGGGGAAGACGGTGGCCAGGGAGACGGGACCGGCCATGGCTCAGCTCAGATGTCCTTGCACAGCCGCAGGGCGTCGTAGAGCGCCGCGTGGATGTTGCGGCCGGCCACGGCGTCGCCGATCCGGTGGAGGGTGTAGCCGCCGGACAGGTCGAAGGGCTGCGGCTCGCCGCGGAGCAGGGCGCCCTGGTCGGTCCGGCCGCGATTCACCGAGCCGGCCTTCAGGCCGTGATAGAGCCCGTCCACCGGGAGGGTGCCGTGATCCACCACGATGCGGTCGACGAGGCGCTCCTCCTCGGCGTCGGTCATGGTGTTGCGCAGGGCCGCCACGAAGCGGTTGCCCTCGGGGTAGATCTCGATCAGCTCCATGTTCGGCGTCATCACCACGCCGAGCCTGTAGAGTTCGCGCAGGTGGATCGGCTGGTTGGTGGTGCCGACCTCCTCGGCCACCATCCGGTCGTGGGTGGCGATCTCCACGAGGCAGCCGCGCTTGGCCAGGAGTTCGGCGACCGAGGCGGCGTTGTGCTGGCCCATCTCGTCGTAGAGCAGGACCGAGCCGGTCGGCTCGACCGCGCCGGAGAGCACCTCGGCCGTGGTCACGGCGTGCGCCTCGGCCCCCTTGGCGTGGCCGCGGGACGGGCTGCCGCCGGTGGCGACGATCACCACGTCGGGCTTCTCGGCGCGGACCGCCTCTTCGGTGGCGGCCGTGTTCAGGCGCAGGTCGACGCCGAGCTTGGTGACCTGGGCGACGAGCCACCGGGTGATGCCCGACATCGCCTCGCGCCAGCCGGCCTTCGCCGCCAGGGTGATCTGTCCGCCGGGCTGGGCGCCCTTCTCGAACAGCACGACCGCGTGGCCGCGCTCGGCGCAGACGCGGGCCGCCTCGAGCCCGGCCGGCCCGGCGCCGACGACCACGACGCGGCGGCGGACCTCCGCCTTTCGGATCTCGTGGGGCATCGTGGCCTCGCGGCCGGTGGCGGCGTTCTGGATGCACAGGGCGTCGCCGCCGACGTAGATGCGGTCGATGCAGTAGCCCGCGCCGACGCACTGGCGGATGTCGTCGGCCCGGCCCTCGGACAGCTTGCGCACCAAGTGCGGGTCGGCGATGTGCGCCCGGGTCATCGCCACCATGTCGACGTGGCCCTCAGCCACTGCCCGGGCCGCGGTCGCGAGGTCGGTGACGCGCTGGGCGTGGAAGACCGGCACGTCGACCTCGCGCTTGATCGCGCTCGGCAGGAACAGGAACGGCGCCACCGGGAAGGACATGTTGGGCAGGGAGATCGCGTGGGCGATGTGGTCCCGCGCCTGCCCGCCCAGGATGTTGAGGAAGTCCACGAGGCCGCGCCTGGCATATTCCGAGGCGATCGCGAGGCAATCCTCCTGCGAGAGACCGTCGGCGATCATCTCGTCGCCGGACATGCGGATGCCGATGACGTAGGCGTCGCCGACCTCGGCGCGCATCGCCTCCAGGACCTCGATGCCGAAGCGCATCCGGTTCTCCAGGCTGCCGCCGTACCGGTCGGTGCGCCGGTTGACCGCGGGCGACCAGAACTGGTCGATCAGGTGGCCGTGGGCCGCCGAGACCTCGCAGCCGTCGAGTCCGCCCTCGCGGCAGCGGCGCGCGGCCGCGGCGAAGCTCCGCACCACGCGGGCGATGTCCTCCGCCTCCATCTCCTTCGGGATCGTGCGGGAGGCGGGTTCCCGGCGCGGCGAGGGCGCGAGCGTCGGCAGCCAGT
Source organism: Methylobacterium sp. 22177 (assembly GCF_052045615.1). Lineage (NCBI taxonomy): Bacteria > Pseudomonadati > Pseudomonadota > Alphaproteobacteria > Hyphomicrobiales > Methylobacteriaceae > Methylobacterium > Methylobacterium sp. 22177. The sequence continues at coordinate 25,950 of NZ_JBQEPK010000039.1, forward strand.
GCTCGGTGTCCCACTTGGTGCGGCGGCCCATATGGGTGAGCTGGATCATCAGCTTGCCGCCGTGGGCGTGGACCCGGTCGGCGAACTGCCGGAAGAACGGGATCACCGCGTCGTCGGCGACCGAGATCTGGTTCCAGGGGGCGGCCGGGCTGTCAGGGGCGACCGACGAGGAGCCGCCGAACATGGTCAGCCCGATCCCGCCCCTGGCCTTCTCGGCGTGGTAGAGCTGGTAGCGCTCCTGGGGCTTGCCGTCGCGGCCGTAGCCCGGCGCGTGACTGGTGGACATCACCCGGTTGCGGATCGTCAGCCCCTTGATGGTCAGGGGTTTCAGCAGCGCGTCGGCGTTGGCGATCACGGGAGCACTCCCGAAGGCGAGGGGGTGTGCGATGCGGGGAGGGGCCGGGCGCGGCCCGGGCCTCACCGCTCGATGACGAGGTCGCTCGTCGGCCTGGAGCAGCACAGCAGGGCCATGCCGGCATCGATCTCGCGCTGGCGGATGCCGCCCGCGTGGGTCATCGCCACGGTGCCGGAGGTCACCTTCGACTTGCAGGTGCCGCACAGGCCCTTGGCGCAGGAGGAGGGCAGGCGGATCCCGGCCTTGCGGGCCGCGTCCAGCACCGTCGTGTCCTCCGGGCAGTCGAGCACCCGGCGGGTCTTGGCGAACTCCACCCGGAAGCTGCGCACGCCCGCGGCCGGCGCGTCGTCGAGGGCCTGCTCCGCCTCGCGGGCGGCGTCCTGCTCGGCCTCCGGCAGGGCGCCGAAGTCGAAGCTCTCCGCGTGGTACCGGGCCATGTCGAAGCCGGCCTCGGCCAGCATCGCCCGCACCGCGTCCATGTAGGGTTTCGGGCCGCAGACGAAGACCGTGCGCTCGAGGAAGTCGGGCACCGTCTCGCGCAGGAGCGCCGGGGTCAGCCGGCCCCGCGGGCCCGTCCAGGCCTCGCCCGGGGCGTCGGCCTCGCAGATCGCGTGGACGCTGAGCGCCGGGTCGCGGCGGGCCATCAGGGCGAGCTCGTCCCGGAAGACGATGTCGGCCGGGCTGCGCGCCGAGTGCACGAAGGCCAGGTCGCGGCCCGCCCCGAGGTCGTGGAAGGTGCGCGCCATCGCCATCATGGGCGTGACGCCGCTGCCGCCCGACAGGAGCAGGTACTTCGCCCCGGGATGGGTGAAGCACGAGAAGTCGCCCATCGGACCGAGCGCCCGAACGCTGTCGCCAGGCGCCAGATGGTCGTGCAGCCAGTTCGAGACCGGCCCGCCGGCCACGCGCTTGACGGTGATCGCCAGGGTGTGGGGCCGGGTCGGGGCCGAGGAGATCGTGTAGCAGCGGTGGAGCGTCTCCCCGCCGATCTCGAAGGCGAAGGTGAGGAACTGGCCCGGCCGGTAGCGGAACGTCCGCGGCTCGCGGGCGGCGAGCACGAAGGTCTTCACGTCGTGCGTCTCGGCCCGCACCGCGACGCAGGTGAGGACGTCGTCCGTCTCGGCATCCCAGAGCGCGCTGGCCGCGAGCGACGCGGCGGCCGGCTCTGCCGATCCGGGACTTCTGGCGGAGGCCGGGGCCACGATCAGCGCCCCAGATGCGCGGCCATGCGGCCGACGTACCAGGTGCAGAACTTCTCCACGAGCATCTCGGTGTGGGGCGAGTACGGGCCGGGCTCGTAGGCCGGGCTGCGCACGCCCTGCTGGCAGATGCCGACGAGCTCGCTGTCCTGGTCGTTGGTGGCCTCCCAGACGCCGGTCAGGTTGGCGAGATCGTAGTCGACGCCCTCGACCGCGTCCTTGTGGACGAGCCACTTGGTGCGCAGGAGCGAGCGCTCGGCGTCGAGTGGGAGCACCGAGAAGGTGACGATGTGGTCGCCGAGGAAGTGGTGCCAGGAATTGGGCTGGGTCCAGACCGAGAGGCCGCCGAGCTTGGCGTTGGTCAGGCTGCCGAGGAGCTTCCGGCAGGCGGCCTTGGTGTCGATCGTGTGGGATTCACCCTCGCCGTCGAGCGGCAGCCGCTCCGTGCGGAAGCCCGTGATCATGGTGTCGAGCTCGTCGATCTCCTTCGACGGCAGCCCCTCCGCCTCCCACTCGCCGTGGCGCGTCCGGAGCAGGCTGCCGTAGCGCTCGGCCTGGGCGCGGTCGTGCTCGTCCATCTCCTCGGGCGCGAAGCCGAAGCCGTAGGCGAAGAGCGGCACGGTCAGCTCGGGATGGTTCGCGCCGCAATGGTAGCACTCGCGGTTGTTCTCCATCGTGAGCTTCCAGTTGCCCGGCTCGACGATGTCCTTCTGGAAGGCGACCTTGGTGTCGCGGATGTTGTGGGGCGCGATGTAGGGGCCGAGCCGGGCCGCCATGGCGTCGAAATCGGCGGGCGGGTCGTCGGAGAGGCAGACGAAGAGCAGGCCTTCCAGCGAGCGGATGTGGACGGGCTTCAGCCCGTGGCAGCCGCGCCTGAAATCCGGCCCCATGTGGTCGGCGTGGATGAGGGCGCCGGTGAGGTCGTAGGTCCAGGAATGGTAGCGGCAGACGAGGTTGCCGACGGTCGACTTCTCCTCGTGGACGAGCCGGGCGCCGCGGTGGCGGCAGACGTTGTGGAAGGCCCGGACCGCGCCGTCGTCGTCGCGGACGATCGCCACCGAAGTCGTGCCGATGTCGACGACCATGACGTCGCCGGCCTCCGGCACGTCGGGCTCGACGCCGACGTAGATCCAGTGGCGGCCGAAGATCACCGCCATGTCGGCGTCGAAGATTTCGGGGCTCAGGTAGAACTCGGCCGGCAGGCTGTAGCCGCGACGGCGCTCCCGCAGGAGACGCTGCAGAGGGGTCGGCGTCACGTCGAGCATGGGACCTCCGGAGCCATTCAGGCCCCGAAACTATCGCCGCCGGACCGACCGCCCGCTGCCACGCCAGCGACACTCGCTTGGTCAACCGCGACGTGGCGCGGACCGGCCTGCGCCGGGAGCTGGAGCGGCGCTACTCGGCGGCCGACCGGGCCGCGCTCTCCGGCCTTTCGTCCGCGCCGAAGCGCGCGATGCTGTCCTCCAGACGCAGCGCGGCGTTGATCAGGGCCATGTGGGAGAAGCCCTGCGGCGTGTTCCCGCGCTGCGCGCCGCTGGCCGGGTCGATCTCCTCCGCGAGCAGCCCGACATCGTTGCACCGGGAGATCAGCCGCTCGAAAGCCGCCTTGGCCTCGCCGGTCCGCCCGTCGAGGGCGAGGCAGCCGACCCGCCAGAAGGCGCAGGCCGTGAACGTGCCCTCGTCGCCCTCCAGCCCGTCCTCCATGCGGTAGCGGTAGATCAGGTCGCCGACGCCCAGCTCGTGCTCGATCGCCGCCAGGGTCGCGCGCATCCGCGGCTCCCGCGGGTCGAGGGCCCCGAACAGGGCCACGCGCAGGACCGCGGCGTCGAGGTGATGCGAGTCGTAGGCGCCGACATAGGCCTGCTTCTCGGCGCTCCAGCCCTTCTCCAGATATTCCGACCGGATCTCCGCGGCGACCAGCTCCCACTCGGCGATCTTCGCCTCCGGCACGCCCGCGATGTTGCGGGCGATCCGGGCCGCGTCCCGCAGCGCGACCCAGATCATCGCCTTGGTGTGGACCTGCTGGCGCGGCCCGGTGCGCAGCTCCCAGATGCCGTGATCCGCGTCGTGGCGGTGGCGGATGGCCCGGGCGGTGAGGTTGTCCAGCACCTCCGGCAGCCGGTCGTTGACCTTCTCCGGCGGGTCGTAATCCACCGCCTCGAGGAAGATGCACAGCGCCCGCAGCAGCTCGCCGTAGATGTCGTGCTGGTCCTGGTGCTCGGCGAGGTTGCCGATCACCACCGGCCCCACGCCGTTCCAGCCGGCGAGGTGGCTCAGCTCCTCCTCCGGCGGCATGTCGCCGGCGATGCCGTACATCAGCCGCGTCTCCCGTCCGAACGTGCCGTCGCGCTCGCGCAGGAAGCGCAGGAACTCGGACGCTTCCCTGACGTAGCCCAGCATCACGAAGGCGGTGACCGTGAAGGAGGCGTCCCGCATCCACGTGAAGCGGTAATCGTAGTTGCGGTTGCCCGGGACCGCCTCGGGCAGGCCGGCGGTGGCCGCCGCCACGATGCCGCCCGAGGGCGAGTAGGTCAGCAGCTTCAGGCACAGGGCGGACCGCATCACCGCGTCCCGGTAGGCGCCGCGATAGGTGCTGCGGGCGCTCCAGCGGCGCCAGTAATCGGCGGTCGTCTCCAGGCGCCGCCGGGCGCCGGCGAAGTCCTCGATGCAGGCCTCGTCCTGATCCTCGCCGTGCGTCAGGACCAGGTAGGCGGTCTCGCCCTCCGCGAGGTCGAACCGGATCTCGGCCGCGTCGCCCGCGAGGGTCGGGCACGCCTGCGCGTTGACGCGCACGCGCCAGTCCCCGGCCTCGAACAGGACCGAACCGCCCTCGACCAGCGGCGTGCAGGGGCGGCGGGCGTAGTCGAAGGTCGGCCGCACCCGGAACACGCCCGAGACCCGGCCCTGCTCGCAGGTCAGCAGCCGGATCAGGCGGCTCTCGCTCTCGCCGTCCGGTCCCTCGTCGGGTTCCGGACTCGGCGGGTTGACCGGCATCAGGTCGACGAGGCGCGCCCGGCCGGTCTCGGTGGTGAAGGTCGTCTCCAGGATGTTGGTGTCGGGCAGGTAGCGGCGCGCGCTCCCGGCCGGTCCGTCGAAGGCGACGGTGCAGGCACCGCCCCTCACGTCGTCGAGGAGCTTCACGAACAGCGCCGGCGAGTCGTGACGCGGCCAGCACAGCCAGTCGATCGAGCCGTCGCGGGCGATCAGCGCGCAGGAATGTGTGTCGCCGATGAGGGCGTAATCGCTGATGGGCTTCGACACGGAGCTTCCGGATGGCGGCACCCGGTCCGCCGGGCAGGACAGAGTCGTGAGGTAGCCGGGCGACGCCGGGCGGGGAGTCCCGCTCGACGATTCGCCGCACGGGCGCGCGCGGGCGATCAGGCCCCGGGCCGCGGCAGCATCCGGTCGCTGATGATCCGCCGCTGGATCTCGCTCGTGCCCTCGAAGATCGTCGTCAGCCGCGCGTCGCGCCAGTAGCGCTCGACCCGCCGCTCGGTGGTGTAGCCGTTGCCGCCGTGGAGCTGCATCGCCTGGTTGGTGACCCGCACCGCCATCTCGGTGGCCAGAAGCTTCACCATCGCCGACTCGCTCTCGGCGGGCTCCCCCTGGTCGAGAAGGTGGGCGACCTGGTGCCAGAAGGCCCGCGCCTGCGCGACGTCGGCGGCCATGTCGGCCAGCGCGAAGCGCAGCGCCTGGAAGTCGCCGATCGGGTGGCCGAACTGGACCCGCTCCTGGAGGTAGCTCTGGCAATCCTCGACCGCCGCGCGGGCGACGCCGACGGCCCGGGCCGCCGTGTGGACCCGGGCGATGTTGAGGCCGCGCTGGACGGCGGCGAACCCGCCGGAATCCGCGTCCGCCCCCTGGTCGCCGTAGAGCCCGGTGAGCCGGTCGCTCTCGGGCACGCACACGTCCTCCAGCCTCAGCTCGAAGGTCTGGAAGCCGTGATACCCGATCTTGTCGATCACCCGGCCGGTCACCCCGGGCGGGAAGCTGTCGCGCTCCTTGAGGACCAGGAACGGCTCCAGGCCGGCGGAGCGCGGTTCCCCCGGCTCCGGGTCGCGGGTCCGGGCCAGGACCTCGATGAAGTCGGCCCCCTTGGCGAAGCCCGCCCAGCGCTTGGTGCCGGTCAATCGCCACCGGTCGCCGTCGCGCACCGCCCGGGTCTGCACGCCGGCGAGGTCGGAGCCGGCATCGGGTTCCGACAGGGAGATCGAGCCGATCCACTGCCCCCGCGCCGAGCGCCGGAGCAGCTCCGCCCGGCGATCCGGGTCGAGGGTCTGGGTGCCGAGGCCCTGGCCGCGGGCCAGGATGCTGCCCACGGACAGCCAGGCCCGGGCCAGTTCCTCCGAGACCAGGCAGTACTCGAACACGCCGAGGCCGAGGCCGCCGTGCTCCGCCGGGATCGTGATGCCGAACCAGCCTTTCTCGGCCATGGCGTCGATGAGCGCGCGCGGCATCTCGGCCTTGTGGCGGTCGAGCTCGTCGGCGAGCGGCAGCACCGTGTCGCGGGCGAAGGCGCGGGCCTCGGCCTGCAGCGCCGCCCGAGCCTCGGTCCGCCAGGGCGAGGCGAGTTCCGGCGGCCGCGGCGCGATCAGGTCCTTCCGATCCTCGGTTCCGGTCATCGTTCCCCCCTGCGATGTGACGCCGTTCGGCAACTCAGTTCAGGTCCGTGCGGGAAACACGCGCTTACAAAATGGTTCCGTGCCCCACCTTCGAATAATCGGCGGATGGCGTCATAATAGCCTGATGATGCAGGCCGACCCGCAGACCGACTCCTTTGCGATGAGCGCACCCGCAACACCCCACATCCTCGTCGTCGAGGACGATCGGGAGATCTCGGCGCTGATCGCGCGCTACCTGCGCGGCAACGATTGCCGCGTCACGCTGGCCGGGGACGGCACCGACATGGACCGGGTCCTGGCGGAGGCGCGCATCGACCTCATCGTGCTCGACCTGATGCTTCCCGGCGAGGACGGTCTGAGCCTGTGCAAGCGCCTGCGCGGCACCTCGCAGATCCCGATCCTGATCCTGACCGCGAAGTCCGAGGACGTGGACCGGATCCTCGGCCTCGAACTCGGCGCCGACGACTACCTCGCCAAGCCGTTCAACCCGCGGGAACTGCTCGCCCGGATCCGCGCGATCCTGCGCCGGGTCGCCGCCGAGGCGCCGGACGCGGACGAGCGGCGGCGGCTGCACTTCTCCGGCTGGACCCTCGACGTCTCCCTGCGACAGGTGCTCTCCCCCGAGGGCGCCCGCATCTCGATCACCGGGGCGGAGTTCGACCTGCTCCACGCCCTGTGTCTCCGGCCGGGGCGGGTGCTGTCGCGGGACCAGCTCCTCGACCTCACCCAGGGCCGGGCCGCGGGCCCGTTCGAGCGGAGCATCGACGTGCTGATCTCGCGGATCCGCCAGAAGATCGAGCGCGACACCCGCAACCCCGAGTTCATCCGCACGATCCGGTCCGGCGGCTACCTGTTCACGCCCGAGGTCACGCGGTCATGAGCGGCCTGGGGCGGCTCCGCGCGCGGCTGCGCCCGAAGACCATCGCGGGCCAGATCGCGCTGCTCGTGGTCGCCGGCATCGCGGTCGCCCACGTGGTCGCCACCGCGGCCTTCCTGATCCTGCACGAGTCGCAGAATCCCGACACGCTGCCGGGCGTGGCCGCGAGCCGCCTCGGGGTCCTGGTGAGGCTCATGGACGCCGCTGACCCGGCGGCGCGACCGGCCCTCCTGGCGAGCGGTCGCAGCCTGCCGCTGATCCACGTGGAGCCCTGGGACGGGACGGTGCCGTCGGGGGCGACGTCGCCGCCCGACCTGCCGGTGATCCGGAAGCTGCGCAACGGCGCCGGTCGGCCCGTGACGATCACCGACCTCTCGGCGGCCGATCCCGAGCGCGGCCGGTCGGACGCGCGTCTCCATATCGGCGTCGTCACGCCGACGGGGGCGCGGCTCCAGGCGACGCTGCCGAACGATCCCCTCCGGGGTCCCCGCCAGGGGGCGCTGATCTTCACCGTGGTCTTCCTGGCGCTGACGCTGGCGCTGCTCTGCGTCTGGGCCACCCGCGCCCTCACGGCGCCGCTGAAGCGGCTCGCGGGCGCCGCCGAGGCGTTCGGCGCCCGCGACGACCACGTGGCGCTGCCGGAGGCGGGCCCGCGCGAGGTCCTCGCCGTGTCCCGGGCGCTGGACCGGATGCGGTCGCGCGTCCGCCGCCTGATCGACGATCGGACCCAGATGCTGGCAGCGATCAGCCACGACCTGCGCACGCCGATCACCCGGCTCCGCCTGCGCGCCGAGTTCATCGAGGACGAGAATGCCCGGGCCTCGACCCTGCGCGACCTCGACCAGATGAACGGCCTCGTCGAGGCGGCGCTCTCCTTCGTGCGCGACGGCCAGATCCGGGACGCGAACAGCCACAGCCTCGTGGATCTCGCCTCGGTGGTGCAGACGGTCTGCGACGACTTCTCGGATTTCGGCGCCCCGGTCAGCGTCAGCCGCAGCCGGCACGTCCTGGTCCAGGGCCGGCCCGAGGAGCTCCAGCGGGCGGTGACCAACCTCGTGGACAACGCCGTGAAGTACGGCGGGCGGGCCGACGTGCAGATGGAGGCCTCCGAGCGCGGTGTCCGGGTCTGCATCCTGGATAACGGCCCGGGGATCCCCGAGGCGGAGCGCGAGGCGATGCTCCAGCCCTTCGTGCGCGGCGACCGGGCGCGCAATCTCAACGAGGCGAGCGGCTTCGGCCTCGGCCTCTCGATCGTGCAGGCCATCGTCGAGGCCCATAACGGGCGCCTGCGGCTGGAGAACCGCCCCGAGGGCGGGCTCTGCGCGGCGATCGAGCTGCCCCTGGCCGCCCAGGCCTTCGCGGGTCGCGCGGCGCAGAAGCCCGCGCCGCTCCCGGCCGAGGCGGCCTGAGGCCGCCCCGGGGGTCGCGTCCGGCCTACGCCGCCCGCACGTTGCGGAGGAACTGCGCCACCTCGGCGCGGAGCTGCTCCGAGCGCGTGGCCAGGGCGTCGGACGCCAGCGCGACCGAGTCCGCGGCCTCGCCGGCATCGCCGGCGACCCGGGCAACCTCGGCGATCTCCAGGGTCATCGTGCCGGTGCCGGCCGAAGCCTGCCCCATGCTGCGGACGATGTCCTGCGTGGTGACGCCCTGCTGGTCCACCGCGGCGGCGATGCTGGTCGACACCTGGTTCATCGCCTCGATCTGGGCCGTGATGCCCTGGATCGCCCCGGCCGCGTCGCCCGTGACATTCTGGATCGAGGCGACCTGACGGCTGATCTCCTCGGTGGCGCGGGTGGTCTGGGCGGCGAGTTCCTTGACCTCGGCGGCGACCACCGCGAAGCCGCGACCGGCCTCGCCGGCGCGGGCGGCCTCGATCGTGGCGTTGAGTGCCAGCAGGTTCGTCTGCCCGGCGATCGTCGAGACCATGCCGACCACGTCGCCGATGCGCGTCGCCGCCGCGGCGAGGTCGGTCATGGTCTGCTCGGCCCGGCGGGCCTCGCCGACCGCGGTGGCGGACATCCCGGCCGCCTGCTCGACCTGACGGCCGATCTCCTGGACGGTGGCGCCGAGCTCCTCGGCCGCGGCCGCCACGGTGTTGACGTTGTCGGAGGTCTGCTGCGCCGCCCCGGCGACGCTGGTCGAGCGCTCGGAGGTGCTGGAGACCGCGGCCCGCATGGTGTCCGAGGCCCCCTGAAGCTCCGTGACGGCGCCGGTCAGGCCCTCGACGATGCCGCCGACCGAGTGCTCGAAGCCGTCGGCCAGCTGCTTGAGCATGGCGCGCCGGCTCTGCTCCTCGCGCAGGCGCGCGGCCTCCGTGGTCTGGAGCTGCTGGGCGGCCTCCTCCAGCGACATGTCGCGGATCGTGACCACGGCCCGGGCGATGTCACCGATCTCGTCCCGCCGCTTGCTGCCCGGCACGTCGGTGAGGGCCTGGCGATCGGCGAGGGCCTTGAGCGCGCGGGTGAGGGCGCCGAGCGGCGCCACGATCGAGCGGGCGAGCAGGAGGCCGAGCAGGGCGGTTCCGGCCAGGACGAACAGGCCGGTCAGGATCAGCGTGCGCGACAGGGCCTGGACCGCGTCGATCGCCTCGGCCTGGGTCTGCTCCGCCACCACCGTCCAGGGCGCGCCCAGGACGGTCACCGCGGAGGCGGCCGCCATGTGGGCGCCGTTCTCCGCCGCGAAGTCGACGGGACCGCCGGCCTTGATCCGGTCGGCGGCCAGGCCGATCCCGGCGAGGCCCGCGCCGGCGTGCACGGCGGGGTTCAACGGCGGGTTGCTGCGCAGGAGGCCGTCCGCGCCGACCGCCAGGATCTGACCCGTGTCGCCGAGGCCCGTCCGCTTCGACAGCGTCTGGTCGAACAGGGTCGGCGTGACCCGCATGACGATGAAGCCGATCCGCTCGGCGGCCTGCGCCGTGCCCATGGCGACGTTGGCCCGCTTGGTCATGGCGCGGCCGATGAACGCGGCCGGGACCCCGTCCACCGGGTAGGCGGCGAAATCCTCGTAGAGGACCGCGCCCGGGTCGGCGGACTTCAGGCGCTCGACGAGGCGCGCGAGCGCCGTCCCCGCCAAGCCGTCGTCCGTGACCGACTTGCCGAAATCGGCGCCCTTCGTCGTGGTGTAGTCGATCCGGCCGTTGTCGTCGAGGAACAGCAGGTCGGCGTAGCCCGGCTGCGCGACGAGCTTGCGCGCCACTTCCTGGACCTTGACGTGCCGGCGGGCATACATCGACGACATGCCGCTGCCGTCGAGGGCGACTCGCGCCTCGGCGGTCTGCGGCGCGCGGAAGGCCTCGATGACGCTCGCGGTGTCGGGCTTCGCCGGATCGAGGTTCTCGAGCAGGTCGGGGAAGTTCGAGACGATCTGCGGGTGCGCCGCCACCGCCAGGAAGTCGGCCTGCGCCCGGTCCGCCACCAGCTCGATCGCGTCCCGGCGCGCCGCCGCGGCGAGCTCGAGGCGCTCGTGGGCCGCGGTCATCAGGCCCGCCCGCGCCGAGTACCAGCTGAAACCGCCCATGGCGGTGGCGCTCAGGAGCGCGAGGCCGACGGTTGTCGCGGGAAGGCGCGTGCTCAGCCGCGATAGCGTGATCATGATGCCCCTGAATTTTTGAGAAATTGCTTGAGGCTTACCAATCGCCCAATCCTTATAAAAATCTCGTAAACACCAATACGCCGCTCGAAACTTCAGCAGACTCGAAACATACAACTTACGAGACAATCCTAGCGCCACAAACCCAAGTTATGAGTGGTCAATCGTCCGTCCCGGCAAGGTTCTGCCGGTCGGATCGTCGCCGGAACCTTGCGCGTGGCGCGGAGGCCCGGCATCCGGCGCGCCCCTGGAGCGCGCATCGTCTCGCGACCCAGATCCCGGCCCGGGCGCTCCGTCACGGATCTTGCTGGCCGATCCGGTCTCGCGGTCACCGTCATCGGACGGTTATGAGTCCGGATGGTAGAGCGGCCGCGGAGCACCGGTGCTCCGGGACGGCGATGGAGGTGTGATGAGCGGCGAAGCCCAGCCGGACGCGGCGCGCAGCATCGCGCTGATCGGAGCGCCGATCGAGGTCGGCACCAGCGAGCCCGGCGCCCTCATGGGACCGGCGGCCCTGCGCACGGCCGGTCTCGTCCGGGCGCTCGCCGAACTCGGCCACGCGATCGCGGATCGCGGCGACGTGGTCCCGGACGGGCCCGCCGGGACGCGCGGGCTCGAGGGTGTCGCCGCCTGGACGCGGGCCGTGTCCAGGGCCGTGGGGGACGCCCTCGACGCGGGGGCGCTCCCGCTGACCGCCGGCGGCGATCACAGCCTGTCCCTGGGCTCCGTCGACGGGGTGATGCGGCACTGCGCGCGGCGCGGCCAGCCCGTCTTCGTGCTCTGGCTCGACGCCCACGCCGACTTCAACACGCCGGCGACCTCCCCCTCCGGCAACGTCCACGGCATGCCGCTCGCCGCCCTGTGCGGGGAGCCGGGATTCCCGTCCCTGTTCGCCGAGCCGGCACCGGCGCCCCTGCCGCCCGCCCATGTCCACCTGTTCGGCCTCCGGTCGATCGACGCCGGCGAGCGCGCCCTCGTGACGGCGCGCCGGGTCGGCGTCACCGACATGCGCACGATCGACGAGTTCGGAGTCGTGGCGCCCCTGCGGCGGGTGCTCGACCGCGTCGCCGCGCAGGGGGCGCATCTCCATGTCAGCCTCGACATCGACTTCCTCGATCCGTCGATCGCCCCGGCCGTGGGCACCACCGTTCCGGGCGGCGCGACCTTCCGGGAGGCGCACCTGATCATGGAGATGCTCCACGATTCCGGGCTGGTCCGCTCCCTCGACGTGGTGGAACTCAACCCCTTCCTGGACGAGCGCGGCCGCAGCGCCCGGGTCTTGGTCGAGCTGGTGGCGAGCCTGTTCGGCCGGCGCATCCTCGACCGGCCGACCGGGCCGATCGAGGCCGTGGCCCCAGAGCCGGCCGGACGCGCCTGATGCACGGCCCCCTCGCTCCCGCCCCCTCGCCCGAGAGGCTCGGGGCCGCGCCCGCGCGCCAGCGCTCCGACGGGCGCGTCCGGCTGCGCGTCGGGCCGGCCCGTCCGGGCGGCGGGACGCGCATCCTGGATCTCGCGGAAGCCGGGCCGTTGCGTCTGCGCTTCCCGCGGGGGACCGGCGCGCTGGAGGCGGTCCTCGTCAACACGGCGGGCGGCGTGGCCTGCGGCGACAGCTTCGCCATCGACCTCGCCCTGGAACCGGGGGCCGACCTGGTGCTGACCACCACGGCGGCCGAGAAGATCTACCGCTCGGACGGCCCCGTGAGCCGCATCGCCAACACCCTGACCCTCGGGGAGGGGGCCGGCCTCGCCTGGCTGCCGCAGGAGACGATCCTGTTCGATCGGGCCCGGGTGCGGCGGCGCTTCGAGGCCGACCTCGCCGACGGCGCCGCGCTGATCGCCGCGGAGGTCGTCGCGTTCGGCCGCGCCGCCCGGGGCGAGCGGATCGTCGACGGTCTGTTCGCGGATTCCTGGCGGATCCGCCGAGGTGGGCGGCTCGCCTACGCCGACAGCGTCCTGCTGGAGGGGCCGATCAGCGACCACCTCGCCCGCCCGGCCATCGGCGGCGGCGCCCGCGCCTGCGCGACGATCCTCGACGTCTCGCCCGGCGCGGAGGCGCGCCTCGAGGAGGCGCGGGCCCGTCTGGCCGAGGCCGCCTCGCCCGGAACGACGGCGGCGGCGAGCGCCTGGAACGGCCATCTGGCGGTCCGCGCGCTGGGGGACGCGGTCGGACCCCTGCGCGGGCTCGTCGCCCGCTTCCTCGCGGGCTACCGGGCCCTGCCGATGCCCCGGGTCTGGCAGAGCTGACGCGGTCCGCACAATCGGGGCCTCGGAGCCGTTGCCTGCGACCGCCGACCTCTGCTAGAGACGCGCACCCGGAGCTGTCCGCCAAGCTCCGGACGGGACGGCAGCGCCGTTCGGGAAGGCCTCGTGGCGGAGTGGTTACGCAGAGGACTGCAAATCCTTGCACCCCGGTTCGATTCCGGGCGAGGCCTCCATCCTTCCCCGACAGACTGAACCGGCCGCGCCGCGCCGATGCGGCGCCCCTCAGGCGCCGTGGACCTCCACCATGAAGGTCTCGATCGCCCGCTGCAGGCTGTGCGTCCCGGCATTGACCCGGGCGGCACTGCCGCGCACCTGGCCGGCCTGCGCCTCGTTGGACGCGGCCGCGGCCTGAACGCCGGCCACGCTCTCCGAGACATGCCGGGCCTCCGCGGCCGCGCCGGAGATCGCCCGGGCGATCTCCTGGCTGGCGCGGCCCTGCTGGTCGGTGGCGTCGGCCACCTCGGACGCGATCAGGCTCATCCGGGCGATCGTCTCGCCGATCGTGCCGATGGCGCCGACCGTGCGCCCGGCGGCCCCCTGGATCGACCCGACCTGCCCGGTGATGCGGTCCGTGGCGAGCGCCGTCTGGCCGGCCAGCGCCTTCACCTCCGCGGCGACCACCGCGAAGCCCCGCCCGGCAGCCCCCGCGCGGGCCGCCTCGATCGTCGCGTTGAGCGCGAGAAGGTTCGTCTGCTCGGCGACCTCGCGAATCAGCGTGACCACGGCGCCGATCTCCTCGGCCGCCTGCGAGAGACTCATCACCGTCTCCTTGAGCCCCTGCGTGTCGGAGAGTGCGGAGGTGGCGATCGCGCTCGTGTGCCGGACCCGCGCCTCGATCTCCCGCGCCGAGGCCGAGAGTTCCTCGGCGGCGCTGGCGATGCTGTCGACGAGGCCCGCGCTCTGTTCCGACGCTCCGGCCACGACGGCCGCCTCGGCGGCCATCGCGCCCGCATTGCCCGAGAGGGTGTCGGCCGCCGCCTGCATCGCCTCGGCCGAGTCGGCGAGATCGGTGACGGCGCGATGCGTCTCGGCCTCGAAGGCGCGCGTCGCCGCGGCCAGGGCCTCGGCCCGGCTGCGGTCGCGGTCGCGGCGCGCCTGCGCCTCCGCGTCGAGGTCGCGCTTCTCGATCAGCGCCGTGCGGAACGCCGCGATGGCGGCGGCCATCTCGCCGATCTCGTCGCGGCGATGCGTGAACGGGATCGCGCGGTCGAGATCGTTGGCGGCGAGCGCCGTCATGCCGTCCTTGAGCCGATGCAGCGGCCGCCGCACCTGAGTCAGGATGATCCAGATCGCCGCGAGCAGGCCGAGCGCCAGCGCGACGGCCGGCACGACCACCAGGGTGATCCGCGACCGGCGGCGGTCGGCCGCGTCCGCGGCGCGACGGGCGTTCAGGCGGCTCAGCACCTCCCGCCCGAGAATGCCGATCTCGGCCACCATGCGCTCGCGGTTCTTCACGGTCGCCTCGTCGGTCGCCTGGATCAGGGCGGCCTTCGGCGAGACCGTGAGGCCGAGTTCGGCGGTATCGGTCTGGTAGGCGATGAATTCCTTGACGAAGAGGTCGAACCGGCGCCGACGGTCGGCGGGAAGTTGATCCTCCATGGCCTCCAGGAAAGGCCCCCGCACCTGCTCCACCGTGGCGAGGGCGTCGTGGAGCGCCGACAGGCGGGTGCGCGCCTCGGTCGTGTCGTCCGCGGTGTAGAGGGCCGTGGCCTGCACCACCGCGTGCTCGATCGCCTGGCCCAGAGCGCCGGCCTGCAGGCCGGCGTTCCAGATCCGGTCCGTGGCGGCCGCGCGCTCCTGCTCCCAGTTCGATTGGCGAATCGCGAAGGCCGCGATGCCGCTCGCCACAAGGGCGAGCAGCCCGATCACCGCAGAGAGCTTCAGGCCGAGTGAGATACGCATGGCAGGAGGGCCGCTGTGACCGGAGGATCGCGCTGCCGCAGCTATATCCGAGCCAATCTTTTCGGAAAAATGAATATAGCCGGCAAATTCGACCCTTTTACACTGCGCGAACGCGCATAGATGGCCGACAAAATACCGGACTATTCGGACGATATACGGGACCAATACGCAGCGCCGATCCAGATCTCGTGCCGCGCGGGACTGTCAGTGCGGTCTCGCGCGCGCCAACAGTCGGCTCTGGGACGGGCGCGAGGTTGAATTCGCCCGGACCGCACCGGAGCGCCGCGCCCCGAGCGTCGGCGACGCATCCGCTCGGCGATCAGGGCAACCGGATCTCGGCCCGGCCGGGGATGCGCGGCTCCGGCAGCAGAAAGGCGGCGGCGATCTCGCGACGGAGATCGTCGCGCTGCGCCTCGACGAGGTCGGGCAGGATATCGGCCTCGTGCTCGTCCAGGGCCGCGATCAGGCAGGGATGATCGGCGGCCCACTCGAAGGCGACGCGCACCTCGCGCTCGGCGTAGGGGTCCTGCGGGTCGAGGCAGCGATGGGTCAGCATGGGTGTCAGGGTCTTCACACCGGCGCGCCGGCGAGGTGGCTCGCGTAGGAGCGTGTCACGACAGACGGATGACTTCCGTCGCCCGCGAACGAGGCGATCGCAGCCGGACTCGGGCGGGAGCGACGCATGGGGTTGACCCGAATGTTGCCGATCAGTCACAGTCGGGGCCTCGCGAACGCCCCGGGGAGGGCGTCTGCCCCGTGGCGCAGGGCGCCGCGCGTCGGTTTGAACGCGGATCCTGCAACGAGGCCCTTGCGCCCCGCGATCCCGGTGTGTAGAGACCCCCTCGTGATCCCCGATAGCTCAGTTGGTAGAGCAGGCGACTGTTAATCGCCTTGTCGCAGGTTCGAGTCCTGCTCGGGGAGCCATCCACTTACCAACATCTTGATCTGACTCAGTTTTCGGCATCCCGGCCCGCGGCGGGCTCTGAGGCCGGGAACAGCGTTGCCGTTCCGGCATTCGGCAATACGCGCGGCGCGCTGTGCTCGACTGGCGCGAGGCAGAGAGGCCGGCGGCCGGGCCGATTGCGGCGGCCGCAGGACGGCGCCCGTCGAGGCGGCGTCGCGGATCGTTCCTCGCCCGTCGCCGCCGGCTCCGACGCGCGATGGTATCGATGGAGTTCGGGATGCTTCGGGCCCGCTCGAACGTCTCTGTCGGGCAGCCTCGCCGCTCGGAGGCGGCGGCGCGCTGAGCGACGACGACAGCCACGACGGTGATCCCGATGTCGGGCGACATGCTCGGACCCATGGTCCTCGCGGCCGTCTTCACGCTGGGCTGCCTCAGCATCCACGGCGCGCGCAGGCATCCGGACGCCGTGACCATCGGCCTGCTTCTGCTGCTCGGATTGCTGGCGACCCTGTATGTCGGCCAGCACGTCGGATTGGACGCGCGCCACCCCACTTGGCAGCACGAGGTCTTGCACCGTGAGCCAAGCCCGGCGTCGCGTCCGACGATGTGACGGGTGCGGCATCTCCTTGCCAGCGCGTTCGGCCGCACAGACATCGGCGGCGCCGCCGCCCCGCAGCCCCACCCTCAGACGCGTGTGGCCGGGCGCCGGGCGCGACCTAGATCCCGGATCCACCCTGCGAGAGACCGGTCATGGCCTTCACCGATCCGAACGAACCCAGCGCGACGTCGATCAGCGACCAGGAGCTGGTCAACACCCTGATCGAGCGCAAGGAAGCCGGCGAGCCGGTCGACGCCGACATCCTGGCGCTCCTGACCGACATGGAACGGCTGGGGATCACCGGCACGGATGCCTACGCGACCCTCGACGCGTATCGGCCGGGGCCCACGGTCGGGGCGACCGGCGGCGACGACGAGGCCGAGACGATGTCGTAGCGCCGGCGCTACGTCGTGCCGCGTGTCTGATCCGGCCGATCGCGCCGAGGCCACCTCCAGTCCCGCCGACGCCGCAGCGTGACGGGACTGTTCCATGGCCGATTCAGTCGCCTCAGGACGGCCGAGCCTTACCGGCAGCGATGGCGGCGCCCGTCCCGGCCGAGATAGGTCCCGCTCTGCGGGTCGTAGGACCGGAACCGGCGCGCGCAGGCGCGGTCATCGTCGACGGCGCGGTCGGTCTCGGTGTCGGCGTAGCCGTAAGTGACGGGCGCGTAGCCGCCGTAGTACCCGGCGTCGTAGCCGTATCCCGGATAGCCGTAGCCGCCGTACAGACCGCCCACAGCGAGCCCCAGGCCCAAACCGCCGAGGCCATACCCGCGCCGGCCGTAGCCGTAGCCGTAGCCGTAGCCGTAGGGCCTCCCGTAGAAGCCGCGGTTGTAGCCGTCATGGCGATGATGACCGTAGCCGCGATGGGCCCCGAGCCCGTGCCCGAAGCCCGGGTTGGAGAGCCCGCCGCCGACAGAGGGCCGACCGAAATTGTGGTTGCCGAAGCCGTGATTGGCGAAGCCGGCGGCAGCCGCTCCCGACCCGAGCGCGTGATTGCCGAAACCCCGGTTGGCGAAGCCGCCGCCTGTGGGACCGGCTCCGAAGCCGCGATTGCCGAAGCTGTGATTGCTGAAACCACTGCCGCCCGCGACGGCCGCGGCTCCGAAATTGTGGTTGCCGAATCCGTGATTGGCGAAGCTGCCCGCCTGCGCGCTGGCTCCGGTCGGCATCCCGAGAAGGGCGCCGGCAAGGATTGCCGATGCCACCGCTGTGACTGTTGTGGTCATGGTCGCTACTCAGGCTGTGTCGTATCTATCCGAATGAACGTCGCGCAGGAGACGGCCAATCCCGCTTCCTTTTGTCCTGCGACAGTTCAGAGAGGCCGCCACTTCGGCGACCGTCACCTCGTCGCGCGGCGTCGCTGTACCGCGAGCACGCTCAGGTCGGCCGACGGCAAGGCCCCGTGAACCGCATTCGGCTCCGGTGCGGTGTCCGCGGGTGAGCTGGAGGCGGCGCGCACGGTCCCACAATCCCGCGAGGCGGCGCTCCGTCACTCAGCGCCGGCGGGCGCGCAGCGCGTACAGAACCGCGAAGGCGATGATGACGCCGATCAGCAGCAGGGCCGGCATCCCGAGCAGCCCGTTGGATTGCGCCGCCTCGGTTCCCGGCGTCGGATTCACGGCCTGCGCCTGAGCGCGACCGGCGGCCAAACCGAGCAGCGCTGTGGCCAGACCTCTCACTCGCGACATCGCGCCTTTCCGGGATGGGGTGGCCGGCGCCGCAGGTCGAATGCTGCCCGCGCGAACGTCGGACGCGGCGCGCCGGTATGGGCGCGCGGGGGTTCCGCGCGGTGCGGCCTCGGGAGACGCGGATCTCGCGCCGCGCCTCCCCGATCGTGGACTGGGCGCCTACGAGTGCTGCTGACGCTTCAGGCTGCTCTGCGCCCCGGACTCGTCCGTCTTCGGGTTCGCCAGGCCGCTCGTGTTGCCGTCGGCGTCGGCGTCCAGCTCGGCGACCACCTGCCGATTGCCGGCGTGATCCTGGTACTGCTCGGTCTGGACGTTCTTGCTGTCCAGGCCTCGCTCGTCGCTGTGCCGGGACTTGTCGCGGTTGCTGAGCACCATGTTCTCCGGCAGCACGCCTTCGGGCAGCTCCGACATGGCCCCGGTTCCGCTTCCCTTGCCCTGGGCGCCTGGGCCGACCTTGTGCCGACTGGCATTCGCCATGATCATCCTCCGGTGCAGATCAACACTCTCGTCGGGCACGGCGGCTCGCGGCGCCCGCGCGGCTCGGACCGTCAGCGGTCCTGCTGGTAGCCCTGGTTGGTGGTGTTCACCTTGGAATTTCCGGCTTGGCCGACCTTGTCCGGATCCTTGGTCTGGGATCCGGCACGGCCCTGGGTGAGCGGCGCTTCGGTGGCGCTGCCGGGCCCCTTGTCGGACCGGTTGGCCGGCGGAACAGGCGGTGGCTTGGTCGTCATGGTAACCCCGTGTTGGCCGAATACGGGGCCAACCCGACAAGGTCCGCATCGTTCCGGACCAGGCTTTCCCGGTCACGCTTGGTAGCTGATCC
The DNA here is from genome assembly GCF_052045615.1 of Methylobacterium sp. 22177. Classification (NCBI taxonomy): domain Bacteria; kingdom Pseudomonadati; phylum Pseudomonadota; class Alphaproteobacteria; order Hyphomicrobiales; family Methylobacteriaceae; genus Methylobacterium; species Methylobacterium sp. 22177. The sequence continues at coordinate 44,770 of NZ_JBQEPK010000039.1, forward strand.
GCGAACGCGGCACCGTTCGAGCGAAACTATACATTCATCCGCCCCGATCACGGAGGCGAGCGAGCGCCATGATCGGCGCCATTACTGTGACCGTGCGCGCAACGACCTCGACACTGCGCGGCGGCTCGCGAATCCCGCGAAACAATGCCGGCCGGGTCGGGTTGTCGACACGGGGGACAATTCCTGCCGAGACCCCGGTCCCGGCCACGCTCGACCTCCGCGGCATCCGGCGGCCGGGCGCAGACATGTCCGCGGTCGATCCGGGCGCCGAGGCGCAGCTCCCGTTCGACGCCCCGCCTGGGAATCCCCGCAGCGCGACCACCTCAGCCGCCGCCCAAGGAGCGCCACATGACCGACTTCCCGAAGCCGCCCTTCGACCGGCAGCGCCAGCTCACCCCGCCGGCCCGCGACGCCGACATGGATCCGCGACCGGATTACGGCGAGTCGCACTATCGCGGCTCGGGGCGGCTGTCCGGCCGCAAGGCGATCATCACCGGCGCGGACAGCGGCATCGGCCGGGCGGTGGCGCTCGCCTTCGCCCGCGAGGGGGCGGACGTGCTGGTCAGCTACTACGACGAGCACGACGACGCCCGGGAGACCTGCCGCCTCGTGGAATCGGCGGGCCGCACGGCCGTGGCGGTGCCGGGGGACATCAAGGACCCGAAGCATTGCCGCGCCATCGTCGACAAGGCGGTGGCCGCGTTCGGGCAGGTCGACGTGCTCGTCAACAACGCCGCGCACCAGAAGACCTTCGCGAACCCGGAGGAGATCTCCGACGAGGAGTGGGAGGTCACCTTCGCGACCAACATCCACGCCATGTTCTACCTGGTGAAGGCCGCTCTCCCGCACATGAGGAGCGGCAGCTCGATCATCAACACCACCTCGGTGAACGCCGACGCGCCCAGCCCGCAACTGCTCGCCTACGCCACCACCAAGGGCGCGATCCAGAACTTCACCGGCGGCCTCGCCCAGATGCTGGCGGAGCGCGACATCCGGGTGAACTGCGTGGCCCCGGGGCCGGTCTGGACGCCGCTCATCCCCTCCACCATGCCGGAGGAGAAGGTCCGCTCCTTCGGGTCGCAGGTGCCGATGAAGCGCCCCGGCCAGCCCTGCGAGCTCGCCCCCGTCTACGTCATGCTGGCCGGACCGGAGTCGAGCTACGTCTCCGGCGCCACCGTGGCGGTGACCGGCGGCAAGCCGATCCTCTGACCCATCCCGTCACAGCTCAGGAGAACCGCCATGGCCCGCAACCCGACCGATGCGAACCCGTCCGACCGCGCGAGCCTGCGCAGCTTCAGCGCGACGGCCGACCGGAACGGCCAGGATCTGGGTCAGGACGAGGCCCGGGATCTGGCGCGCCCGGCGGAACTCATGCACGAGCGCCAGTCCGATCCGGGCTGGCAGGCCGAGGTCGTCCGCACCGCGTCGGGTCAGCACCGCGTCGACGCGGTGAGCGGCGGCAGCGTCGACTCCGTGGAGGCGACGGAGGCCGAGACGCCGCCCGAGAACCTGCGCCATCTCGGCGACGCGAGCACCGGGCCGAGATCCGCCTGACCCGCTGCCGAGGCCGTGCCGGACATGATCCCGATCCACGTGCACGCCGTCACCGACTACGCCGTCCCCGCCCTGATCGCCGCGCTGTCGCGGCGGCCGGGGCGGGGGTCCGCGGCTCGGAGGATCATGCGGATCGGGCCGGTCTGGCACGCGGCCTACACGGTGCGGACGCGCTACGAGGGCGGCCTCGTCCCCGCCCCGTCGATGCGGACCCCTCTCTCCTGCGACGCGGTGGGCGCCCGGCCCCTGTCGGGACGCGATCGGTGATGCCGTCCGGTCTCGGCTTTCCGCTCGCGATGGCGTCCCTGTTCACCCTCGGCTGGATCGTCATCCAGAAGGCCGGGACCCGCACCGAGGCCGTGGCGGAGGGGCTGGGAGCCCTGTTCCTCCTGAGCGCGTTGCTGGCCGTGGTCGCGCTCCTCGCGGCCTTCGGCAACGGGCACGCGACCGGGCTCGTGCTGATGCGGTCCGTGTCGGCCGGCTAGGAGCGGCAGATTCTGCCGCCCGGCCGATCCTGCCGGCCAGTGGCCCGGACGCGCCGCTGAAAACATTGGGGAAATTCTGGAACGGCCCGTGCCTGCCCGCAGTGAGGGCGGTCGCGGAGACGTACCATGTCGGTGAATACGGTTTCGGGCAGTTCACTCCAGCGGGATCTCGTCGGCGCCCTGAGGCAGGCGCGCGCGGCGAACGCGGCCCGCCTCGACGCCGGGACCGCCGCGACGGCGGGCCAGGGGACCGGCACGCAGGCGGCGACCGCGGACAGCGCCGCCCCGTCGACCGGGACGGCATCGACGCCGACCCTGTCGAACGACCTGATGGCGTCGCTCCTCCAGCTGCAATCCGACTTCAGCCAGATGGGGCTGCAGAACGGCGTCACCGCGCCCGCGGAAGCCGCGGCCAACGCCGACGACGCGTCGACCACCGGCACCGAGGCCGGCCAGGCCGCGGCCGGCGCGCGCCCCGTCCAGCACCATCGCGGCCACCACGGCCATCGCTCGGTGTCGGATGCCGAGCAGGGCGGGGCGGCCGCCCAGAGCGGCGGCGCCGCGGACGCGTCCGCGGCCTCGTCCGCAAGCACCTTCGCGAGCACCTCCGCGAGCACCTCCGCGAGCACGTCCACGACCGCGTCCGCCGATCCCGCGACGGCCACGGCGACGGACAGCGGCAGCGACCTGCAATCCTTCCTGCAGCAGCTGACGAAGGCGGTCACCGCCTACGCGGCCGGCGGACCGCTCGGCATCGCGGCCGCGCTCACCAGCAGCACCAAGGCCTGACGCCCCCGGGTTCGACCCGCGTCTGGAGCGGCGCGGCCGGCTCTGGCATGATCGGGACAACCGGAGAGCGCCATGGCCCTGACCATCCCCGTGATCCTCGGCAGCGTCCGGGCCGACCGCATCGGCATCCGCGCCGCGCGCTTCCTGATCGCGCAGCTCGCGGCGCGCGGCCACGCCGCCCCGCTGGTCGATCCGGCCGAACTGGCGCTCCCGCTCCTCGACCGGATGTTCAAGGAATACCCGGCCGGGACGGCCCCGGAACCCCTGCAGCGCTGCGCCGACCTCTTCCGCCGCGCCGACGCCTTCCTGGTCGTCACGGCCGAGTACAACCACGGTGTGCCGCCGGCGCTGTCCAACACCCTCGATCACTTCCTCGAGGAGTATTTCTGGCGGCCCTCGGCCATCTGCTGCTACTCGGCCGGCCAGTTCGGCGGCGTCCGGGCCGCGATGCCGCTGCGGGCCATGCTCGCCGAGATGGGCATGTCGAGTATCCCCTCGCTCCTGCCGATTCCCCGGCTCCAGAAGGTCGTCGACGCGCAGGGCGTCCCCGCCGAGCCCTGGCTCGCGGCGGCGGCCGGCCGCTTCCTCGACGAGCTGGAATGGCACGCCGAGGCCCTGCGGGACCGGCGCCGGCGCGGCACGCCGTACTGACCCGCGGAGCGCCTCCCGGCTGGCGCCGACTCGTGCCGGGCGGTGACCGCGAGGCCGTGCGGCCGCCAGCATCGTCCCCGGCGAATCAGAGGTATTCGGGCGGCGATGCTGGCCTCCACGCGGGGGTTTTCTGTGCCCTGAATCTGTCGAGATAGCGCATTCGATTCTCGAAACGCCCAAATACTCGGCACGTGATTGTAGAACAACTGAGCCGGATCGCGGCGGCGAGACGGTGAACGGGCAGAGCGCCACGGTCGCGAGACAGTATTGCGCTGTTGCAAAAAGGTGGCTGCACACGGCCGCGAAGTATGAGAGCTTGGCCGTGTTCCCGAACCCGGACCGATTCCGATGAAGATCGACGAGAGGGCGCTCCTGCAGGAGCGCGTGCGGACACTTGTCCTGCGCCACGCCCTGGAAGCCGTGCTGGACCGCCTCGCGTCCGTCGCGCGGGAGGCGGGCAAGGATGCGGAGACGGAATTCCTGAATCTGGAGCAGTCGCTCGTCTCGGCCGCGCGCGGCCTCGCCGATCGGGCCACCGCCCAGAAGCTGGCGGTGCTGGTCGCCGTCGAGGACGCGGGCACGACGATCCGGGCCGCGTTCGACAACGCCCATGACCGTCTCGAGGTGCTTCGGCCGGCCCACCTCACCCTCGTCGCGCCGACCGCGGCCGTCGCCGCCTAGGCGCGCACGGGTCGGCCTCTGCCGGGAACGCGCGGCGCGGACCGGGCCTCAGCGCGGGTGCGCCTCGGGCAGGGACGCGCCGGCGCTCGCGGGCGCGGGCCCGCGGAACGTCGCGAGACCGGCCGAGAGCCGCACCAGCGTCGCGAGGCCGAAGGCGAGGAAGACGGCCCCGCCGGTCAGGACCACCCGCTCGATCCGGTCGGTGTTGATGATGTGGTCCGGCACCTCGACGCATTGCACGAGGATCTCGGCGACCAGCCCCAGGACCAGCAGGGCGAGGCCGCCGTGGTGGCAGAGGGCGTCGATCGCCGCCTCGTGCTCCGGATCCTCGCTCGGCAGGCCGCCGAGGAGGTGGCTCACGCCGTGGCGCTCCTCCAGCACCACGCCCCAGCCGATCAGGATGACCCCCATCCCCTCGATCAGGTGGCCGGCCTCGTGGATCGTCGCGTGGGTCCGGAAGCCCGTGCCCCAGAGCAGCGACGCGACCTCGACGAGAGCCAGCGTCAGCGGCAGCGCGATCAGCGCGTTGAACACGACGATCGACCAGCGATCGAGGAGTAGTTTTGCCAGCATGGACCGGAGGGCAGTCTGAACGCGCATGGACGCAGATTTCGGGCGCGACGCGGGCTCACCGATCCCGGTCAAGCTCAGCAAGACCGCGCCGCTCCGGCTTCGTCGAGGACGGACGGCATTCGGGACGCGAGGTCCGGCTTCCGGGACTGAACGCGCTACCACGCGCCCGATACAGGCGGCGCCCGCCGCCGCGCAGCTCACGTCTCCGAGTCGCGTCACCCGGCCGGACAGGTCCACGACGCTCCTCGCCGGCGCGGCCCGGTAGGGCGGAACGTCGGATCGGGCGGGCGCGTGCGTGACGCGCCCGCCCGGCGCCTCACTGCTTGGCGCGGTTGATGATCGCCCAGAGCGCGCGGGCGACAGGCTCGGTGACGGTTCGACGGTACTTGCGGTGAACCAGTTGCCCGTTGTGGTAGACGTCCTGCTCCACGTAGAGCCGCTCGCCGTCCCAGCGGACGATGTTGTCGGACTCGGTGGTCTCCTCGACGCCGAGATCGCCTCGGAGAATCGAGTTGCCTGTCTGGGTCAGCATACGCGCGTCCTCGTTCACGCAGTCGGTCCTACCCGGGAAGCGCCATCGCGGCCCGTGCAGCGCGACCCCAGGCAGCCCCCGACAAGGGCAGCATAGGAGGGCATCGGCGGACTTGCCAGCGAGGCGGTGGACGCAAGCGCCCGACCGTCACGTCGTCCCCGGCAGGGCCCGCGAACCGGCCGGCCGGGAGGGACCTTAACGTTACCCGTGTGCGCTTCGGCACGTTCAGCTCGGCCGTAAGGTGCGATGCTTCACATGCGCACCCTGTCTCTCTGCACGACGCAGGCGGGATCGGCGGCGCGACGGAGGCGTCCATGCTCGCTCGCCCGTTCCGCCTGATCGCCCCGGCGCTCGCGGCCCTCGGCCTCGTCGCCCTGCGCCTCGCGAGCCCGTTCATCGGGCCGGTCTCGCCCCCGCAACCGGGCGCCTCCGACGACGGCGGCGTCGTCTTCCGGCACTATCTCTGAGACTCAACCCCGGCGGCTCAGCACGGGAGCCGCGGCCGGCAGCGGGCACGACGCTCCGGCCGCGGGCCCGAGGATGATGTCGCCCTGGCGCGGGTTGTTCACCGTGAAGGGCGCCGTCTCCTGGAGGCCGATGAAGCCGCGCCCGAGCTGCGGCACGAACAGGTCGCCCCCGAACCGGACGAAGCAGCGGTCGAGCACCGCCTCGTAATCGAAGGTCCGCTGGGTGACCGGGGTCCCGCCCGCGGCCGGCACACCGCAATAGGCCGCGATATCGATCTGGCCCGGCCGCGCGAGCCGCACCGGGAGCGACTGGCCGGGCAGCAGGGTAGCGGGCGGCCCGCCGTCCTGACGGGCGACGAGGACGAGGTTCGACCGGTTGTAGACCCGGCGCAGGCAATCCGCCGACGCGCCGGAGACGGCCGAGACCGACCCGGCGATGCCGAGCAAGAGGCCGGCCCATGCGCACGCTACACGCTTCGTCACCGCAATTCCTCCGCCGGCCGGGCGCTCGATCGGTCGAGGCCGTCGATGTGCCGTGCATGACTTGAACAGCGGCCAGCTTGGCCGCGCAAGACGAACGCGGCAAGACCCGCCGCGTTCACGCGCGGCGCGGAAATTCCCGCGCGCGCCTCGCGGTCAGCGGCGCTCGTACAGGAGGCGGGCGCGGATCGTGCCCGGGATGGCGCGGATCTCGGTGAGCAGCGCCTCGGCATCCGCGTCGGTGGCGTCGGTCTCGAGCACCACGTAACCGACCTCGCCGTCGGTCTGGTAGAACTGCGCGGCGATGTTGACGTGGCCGCGGGAGAACACGTCGTTGAGCCGCCCGAGCATGCCGGGCAGGTTGCGCTGGACGTGGATGAACCGCGTCCCGGTCGGGCGGGCCGGGAGCTGCACCTGCGGGAAGTTCACGGCGCCGACGGTCGAGCCGATATCGGAGTAGTCCACGAGCTTACGCGCCACCTCGGAGCCGATCCGCTCCTGCGCCTCCTCGGTGGACCCGCCGATATGCGGGGTGAGGATCACGTTCTCGAGCCCCTGGAGCGGGCTCACGAAGGGTTCGGCGTTCGAGCCGGGCTCCACCGGGAAGACGTCGACGGCCGCGCCCTTGAGATGGCCGTCGCGCAGGGCCGCGGCCAGCGCCTCGAGATCGACCACGGTGCCCCGGGCGTTGTTGATCAGGAAGGCGCCGGCCTTCATCGCCCGGATCTCGGCCGCGCCGATCATGTTGGCGGTGGCGTCGGTCTCCGGCACGTGCAGCGAGACGACGTCGCTCTGGGCCAGCAGGTCGTGCAGCGTCTCGACCGGCTCGGTGTTGCCGTGGCGCAGCTTGTCGGTGTGATCGTAGAACAGCACCCGCATGCCCATGGCCTCGGCCAGGGTCGAGAGCTGCGTGCCGATATTGCCGTAGCCGACGATGCCCAGCGTCTTGCCGCGCACCTCCAGCGAGCCCGCCGCCGACTTGTCCCAGCGGCCCGCGTGGGCCCCCACCGAGCGCGGAACGATCCGGCGCAGCAGCATCACGATCTCGCCGATCGTCAGCTCCGCCACCGACCGGGTGTTCGAGAAGGGGGCGTTGAAGACCGGGATGCCCCGGTGACGCGCCGCTTCCAGATCGACCTGGTTGGTGCCGACCGAGAAGCAGCCCACGGCCAGGAGCCGGTCCGCCGCCTCGAAGGCGGCCGCGTCGAGCTGCGTGCGCGAGCGGATGCCCACCATGTGAACGCCCTGGAGCGCCTCGTGCAGGGCCTCCCGGTCCAGCGCCTTCGGCAGCCGCGTCAGGTTGGTGTAGCCGGCCGCCCGCATCAGCGCGACGGCGCTGTCGTTGATGCCCTCGAGCAGCAGGACTCGGATCTTGTCCTTCGGCAGGGAAAGCTTGTCGGGCGTCATGGGCGTCGATCGTCTGGCAGCAGGCCGTGCCCGGCGGAACGGGCCGACCCTGGAATCGAGCGGCCTGGGATAAGAGGGCGCCGTGTGCGTTGCAACATGGCGCAGTGACGGACGGCCCCGCTTGACCGCAGCCCCGCCCTCGGCCTGCCGCATGGCTGCCCCCGAGGCCCCGAGGCGACCGCCGCTCGGCCCTTGCCAAATATTCAGGCAGATCAAACTGTCTTGAACTGACCTCGCTGACGGAACCTGACCTCGGCTCGCGGTTTGTAGGGCCCTGTACTGTAACGACCCGTCTGCCGGCTAGGCCGGACAGCGACCATCCTCACGGTCTCCGACGATGCACATCCGCACCGGCTTCTCGATCGCCTTCGACACGTTCGGCCCCACGCCGATGATCCTGCTCCTGAACGTGCGCCCGGAGCGCCGGGGTGACCTCCTGACGCCGGAGGTGATCACCTTCGATCCGCCGGTCGCGGCGGCGCAGCACATCGACGCCTTCGGCAACGTCTGCACGCGCATCGTCGCGCCGGGCGGCCGGATCACCATGGCGGCCGATTTCACGATCGCCGACAGCGGCCTGCCGGACGATCAGGCCCCCGGCGCCCGCCAGATGGCGGTGCAGGATCTGCCCGACGACGTCATGCCGTACCTGCTCGGCTCGCGCTACTGCGACACCGACAAGCTCTCGCAGACCGCGTGGTCCCTGTTCGGCGGCACCCCGGAGGGCTGGGCACGGGTCCAGGCGATCGTCGATTTCGCCCATACCCGCCTGCGCTTCGACTACCAGCAGGCCGACGCGACCCGGACCGCCTTCGACGGCTACACGCAGCGCGTCGGCGTGTGCCGGGACTTCGCGCATCTGGCGATCACCCTGTGCCGGTGCATGA
>NZ_JBQEPK010000040.1:0-34482 GCF_052045615.1 Methylobacterium sp. 22177
GGCGGCGTGCTCGGCCGCAAGATCAAGATCATCCAGGAGGACGGCGCCTCCGACTGGCCGACCTTCGCCGAGAAGGCCAAGAAGCTCCTCGTCAACGACCACTGCGCCGCCGTGATGGGCTGCTGGACCTCGGCGTCGCGCAAGGCGGTGCTGCCGGTCTTCGAGCAGTACAACGGCCTCCTCTACTACCCGACCTTCTACGAGGGCCTGGAGCAGTCGAAGAACGTCTTCTACACGGGCCAGGAGGCCACCCAGCAGATCCTCGCCGGCCTCGACTGGGTCCACAAGGAGAAGGGCGGCGACAGCTTCTACTTCATCGGTTCCGACTACATCTGGCCGCGCACCTCCAACAAGATCGCCCGCAGGCACATCGAGACCGTGCTCAAGGGCAAGGTCGTCGGCGAGGAGTACTTCCCCCTCGGCCACACGCAGTTCAACTCGGTCATCAACAAGATCAAGCTGACCAAGCCGAAGGTGATCTTCGCCGACGTGGTCGGCGGCTCGAACGTGGCGTTCTACAAGCAGCTGAAGGCGGCCGGCATCGACCTGTCGAAGCAGGTGCTGATGACGATCTCGGTCACCGAGGACGAGATCGACGGCATCGGCGGCGAGAACATCGCCGGGGCCTACGCCTGCATGAAGTACTTCGAGTCGATCCAGAACGAGAACAACAAGGCGTTCGTCGCCGCCTTCAAGAAGATGTGGGGCGAGAAGACGGTCATCGGCGACGTGACGCAGGCGGCCTATCTCGGCCCGTTCCTGTGGAAGATGGCCTGCGAGAAGGCCGGCTCGTTCGACGTCGACAAGGTGGTGGCGGCCTCGCCCGGGATCGAGTTCAAGGGCGCGCCCGAAGGCTACGTGAAGATCGACGAGAACCATCACCTCTGGTCGAAGACCCGGGTCGGCCGCGCCAAGCCCGACGGCCAGTTCGAGATCGTCTACACCAGCCCAGACCTGATCAAGCCGGACCCTTTCCCGAAGGGGTACCAGTAGTCGCGCGGTATGCGCGCCTCCAACTCGCGACCTCATCCTGAGGTGCAGGGCGATCATCGATCGCCCTGCCTCGAAGGAGCCCTCCAGGACCCGCGCGCGTTCTGGAGCCCTCCTCCGAGGCCTCCGCTGCGCTCCGGCACCTCAGGATGAGGTGATCTGAGCGGGATCACGGGCCTCCGCCGCGGGCGGAGCGCATCTCGGATCGGAGATAACGGGACCATGCTCGGCGACTACTCCCTCGGCGACCTCGGCGCGATCTTCGCCATGCAGGGCTTCGCCGGCCTGATCCTGTTCTCCGTCTACCTGCTGATGGCGCTCGGCCTCGCGATCATCTTCGGCCAGATGGGCGTGATCAACATGGCCCACGGGGAGTTCATGATCCTCGGCGCCTACGTCACCTATCTCTGCTCGACCTTCTTCCAGACCTACCTGCCGGCGCTCTTCCCGATCTACTTCTTCATCGCGATGGGCCTGGCGTTCCTCGCCTCCGGGGCGCTCGGAATGCTGGTGGAATGGGGCCTGATCCGGTTCCTCTACAAGCGCCCGCTCGACACGCTGCTGGCCACCTGGGGCCTGTCGCTGATCCTCCAGCAGGCCTACCGGTCGATCTTCGGTGCCCGCGAGGTCGGCGTCGAGCTGCCGTCCTGGCTGATCGGCTCGGTGCAGGTCACCGACACGATCGAGATCCCGATCAACGGCCTGTTCGTCATGGCCGTCACGATCCTGATCACCGTCAGCGTCGCGCTGCTGATCTTCCGCTCGCGCTTCGGCCAGCAGGTCCGCGCGGTCATGTCGAACCGCGCCATGGCGGGGGCCGTCGGCATCGATACCGAGAAGGTCGACCGCTACACCTTCGGCCTCGGCTGCGGCATCGCGGGGATCGCGGGCTCCGCGTTCACGATGATCGGGTCGACCGGGCCGACCTCCGGCCAGCTCTACATCGTCGACACCTTCCTGATCGTCGTGTTCGGCGGCGCCGCGAGCCTCCTCGGCACCATCGCGTCGGCCTTCTCGATCTCCCAGACGCAGTCGACCCTGGAGTTCTTCCTCTCCGGCTCGATGGCCAAGGTGATCACCCTGCTCGCGGTGGTCGGCATCCTGATGCTGAGGCCCCAGGGCCTCTTCACCCTCAAGGTCCGGCGCTGAGGATTTTTCGACCATGACGAATCCGGTCCAGACCCTCACCAAATCCGTCACCGTCAACGACAACCCGTTCATGAAGCCGGTGGAGTGGCTGAGCCTGCTCCTGCTCGCCGGGGTGATCCTGGTCGTCCTGCCGCTGGTGCTCGACGGCTTCCGCCTCAACCTCGTCGGCAAGTACCTGACCTACGCGTTCGTCGCCCTCGGGCTGGTGATCTGCTGGGGCTACGCGGGGATCCTGTCGCTCGGTCAGGGCGTGTTCTTCGGCCTCGGCGGCTACTGCATGGCGATGTACTTGAAGCTCGAAGCGTCGAGCATCGAGAACACGAAGATCCAGTCCACGCCCGGCATCCCGGACTTCATGGACTGGAACCAGATCACGGCCCTCCCCTGGTTCTGGCAGCCGTTCAAGAGCCTGCCGCTGACGCTGATCCTGGCGGTCGCCGTCCCGGTCCTGTTCGCGATGCTGATCTCCTTCGCGATGTTCAAGCGCCGGGTCGGCGGCACCTACTTCGCCATCATCACCCAGGCGATCGCCGCGATCCTGACGATCCTGATCGTCGGCCAGCAGGGCTATACCGGCGGCATCAACGGCATCACCGACCTGCGCACCGTCCACGGCTGGGACATCCGCACCGACCACGCGAAGGTCATCCTGTACTTCGTCAACGGCGGCCTGCTGATCGCCTGCATCCTGGCGGCGCAGTACGTGAAGAAGTCGAAGCTCGGCCGCATCCTCGTCGCCATGCGCGACAAGGAGGACCGGGTCCGCTTCTCGGGCTACTCGGTCGCCGGATTCAAGGTCTTCGCCTTCTGCTTCGCCGCCGGACTGGCGGCCATCGGCGGCGCGATGTTCACCCTCCAGGTCGGGTTCATGTCGCCTTCCTTCGTGGGCATCGTCCCCTCGATCGAGATGGTGATCTACGCCGCGGTCGGCGGGCGCCTGTCGCTGTTCGGCGCGGTCTGGGGCACGCTGCTCGTCAACTGGGCCAAGACCAGCTTCTCCGAGAGTTTTCCGGATCTCTGGCTGTTCGGCCTCGGCGCCCTGTTCATCGCGGTGGTGCTGGCCTTCCCGAACGGCCTCGCCGGGATCTGGCGCGAGCATATCGAGCCGCGCCTCACCCGCCGGGTGAAGGGCCTGCGCGCCCCGCCGCCCGCCATCGTCCCGCCCCACGGCGCCCCGGCCGAGTGAGTCTCCGATGAACGCCGCGATCCTCTCCTCCCCCGTGGTCGGCGCCGAGGCGGCCCCGCCCGACTACCTCCTCGCCGTCGAGGCGCTCACGGTCTCGTTCGACGGGTTCAAGGCGGTGAACGACGTGTCGTTCTACGTCGATCCGGACGAGATCCGGGTGATCATCGGGCCGAACGGCGCCGGCAAGACCACGGTCCTCGACCTGATCTGCGGGCGCACCCGGGCCAGCGCCGGCTCGATCAAGTACAAGGGCCAGGAGCTGACCAAGCTCTCCGAGAGCGCCATCGTGCAGGCCGGCGTCGGCCGCAAGTTCCAGACGCCGTCGATCTACGACGACCTGACGGTGTTCGAGAACCTGGAGATCTCGTTCCCCCGCGGCCGCTCGGTCTTCGGCGCCCTCACGTTCAAGCGGGACGCGGAGGTCCGCGACCGCATCCACGCCATCGCCGAGACGATCTTCCTGAAGGACCAGCTCCGGGAGCGGGCCGAGTTCCTGAGCCACGGCCAGAAACAGTGGCTGGAGATCGGCATGCTGCTGATCCAGGACCCGGAACTGCTGATGCTCGACGAGCCGGTGGCTGGCATGAGCGTCGGCGAGCGGATCAAGACCGCCGAGCTGCTCAACCAGATCATCAAGGGCCGCTCGGTGCTGGTGATCGAGCACGACATGAAGTTCGTCGAGGACATCGCCCACCGGGTGACCGTCCTGCACCAGGGCAAGGTGCTGTCTGAGGGTTCGATGGAGCGGGTCAAGAACGACCCGAAGGTCATCGAAGTGTATCTGGGACATTGACGATGGCCTCGCTCCAGACCGCGCACGCGGCCCCCGTCCAGGCGCCCCCGCTCGCCACGATCCCGTCCGCCACGCCGGCGCTCGCCGTCGAGGACCTGCACGCCGCCTACGGCCAGAGCGAGGTCCTGCACGGGCTGACCTTCTCGGTGGCGCCCGGCGAGATCGTCGCCGTGATGGGCCGTAACGGCATGGGCAAGACCACGCTGATGAAGACCCTGATGGGCCTCGTGCCGGTCAAGGCCGGGTCGATCCAGGTCGAGGGCGCGGATGTCGCCGGGCTCAAGAGCCATGCCCGGGTCGCCAAGGGCCTCGCCTACGTGCCGCAGGGCCGCATGATCTTCTCGACCATGACGGTCCAGGAGAACATCGAGACCGGCCTGACGGTCACCGGCACCCGCAAGGTGCCCCAGGACCTCTACGACATGTTTCCGGTCCTGCTGGAGATGAAGGGACGGCGCGGCGGCAACCTCTCGGGCGGGCAGCAGCAGCAGCTCGCCATCGCCCGGGCGCTGGCGAGCCGGCCGAAGGTCCTGCTCCTCGACGAGCCCACCGAGGGCATCCAACCCTCGATCATCCGCGAGATGGGCCGGACGCTGAAGGCGATCCGCGACGCGCGCGGCCTCTCCATCGTCGTGTCCGAGCAGGTCCTCAGCTTCGCCCTCGACGTCGCCGACCGGGTGATCGTGCTGGAGAACGGGTCCATCGTCCACGAGGCCCCGCGCGACGGGATCGACGAGGCCGCCGTCGCCCGGTTCCTGTCGGTCTAGGGGCACAGCATGGCCGACCACGAGATCTTCGAACTCGGCGACTTCGTACTCCAGTGCGGCAAGACGCTGCGCGCGGCCAAGCTCGCGTTCAAGACCTTCGGGACGCTGAGCCCGGCCAAGGACAACGCCATCGTCTACCCGACCTGGTACTCGGGCCAGCACACCGAGAACGAGTGGCTGATCGGCCCGGGCAAGGCGCTCGACCCGGAGAAGTACTTCATCATCATCCCGAACATGTTCGGCAACGGGCTCTCGTCCTCGCCGAGCAACACGCCCGCGCCCTGGAACGGGCCGCGCTTCCCCAACGTCACCGCCTACGACAACGTCCGCGCCCAGCACCGCCTCGTCACCGAGCATTTCGGCATCGAGAAGCTGGTTCTGGTCACCGGCTGGTCGATGGGCGCCCTCCAGACCTACCACTGGGCGTCGATGTACCCCGACATGGTGCCGAGGATCCTGCCGTTTCAGGGCTCGGCCAAGTGCTCCCGGCACAATTACGTCTTCCTGGAAGGCGCCAAGGCGGCGCTGCAGGCCGACGCCGCCTGGGCGGAGGGCTGGTACGCGAGCCCGCCGACGCGGGGCCTGCGCGCCTTCGGCCGGGTCTACGCCGGCTGGGGCCTGTCGCAGACCTTCTACCGGCTCGAGGCCGACATCACCCACATGGGCTACGCCTCGCTGGAGGATTTCCTGATCGGGTTCTGGGAAGGCCTGTTCTACGAGCGCGACGCCAACAACCTGCTCGCCATGCTGTGGACGTGGCAGCACGGCGACATCAGCGCCAACGACACCTTCAAGGGCGACTTCAAGGCCGCGCTCGGCGCCATCCGCGCCAAGGCAATCCTGATGCCCGCCTCGACCGACCTGTATTTTCCGCCCGAGGACAACGCCATCGAGGCGGCCGCCATGCCGAATGCGGAGCTGCGCGTGATCGACACGTGGTGGGGCCACTTCGCGGGCGGGCCCGGCACCAGCCCGGACGACATCAAGGTCCTCGACGACGCGCTGAGAGAGCTGCTCGCGAGCGGGTGAGAGACGCGCAGCGGCGCGCGGACGGGGCCTGCCCCGGTTGAGTCAGGGAGCTGGAGACACGAGATGCCCGAGACGCTGATCAAGGTCGATCTCACGCAATCGGCCTACGACAACGACATGGTGCACAACCGCTGGCACCCCGACATCCCGATGGTCGCCTACGTGAAGCCGGGCGCGGACTTCATCGTCGAGACCTACGACTGGACCGGCGGCTTCATCAAGAACAACGATTCCGCCGACGACGTGCGCGACATCGACCTGTCGATCGTGCACTTCCTCTCGGGCCCGATCGGCGTCGAGGGCGCCGAGCCCGGCGACCTGCTGGTGGTCGACCTCCTCGACATCGGCGCCAAGCCCGAGAGCCAGTGGGGCTTCAACGGCTTCTTCTCCAAGAAGAACGGCGGCGGCTTCCTGACCGAGCACTTCCCGCAGGCCCAGAAGTCGATCTGGGACTTCGAGGGGATGTTCACCAAGTCCCGCCACGTCCCGGGCGTGCGCTTCCCCGGCCTGATCCATCCCGGCCTGATCGGCTGCCTGCCCGATCCGAAGATGCTGGAGACCTGGAACACCCGCGAGAAGGCGCTCTACGACACCGATCCGGAGCGCGTGCCGGCGCTCGCCACCCTCCCCTTCGGCCCGACCGCCCATATGGGCCGCCTGAAGGGCGACGCGAAGGACGCGGCCGCCGCCACCGGTGCCCGCACGGTCCCGCCGCGCGAGCACGGCGGCAATTGCGACATCAAGGACCTGTCGCGCGGCTCGAAGATCTACTTCCCGGTCTACGTCCCCGGCGCCGGCCTCTCCATGGGCGACCTGCACTTCAGCCAGGGCGACGGCGAGATCACCTTCTGCGGCGCCATCGAGATGGCCGGCTGGGTGCACCTCAAGGTCGAGCTGATCAAGGACGGCATGGCCAAGTACGGGATCAAGAACCCGATTTTCAAGCCGTCGCCGATCACGCCGAAATACGACGATCACCTGATCTTCGAGGGCATCTCGGTCGACGAGAGCGGCGGTCAGCACTACCTCGACGTCCACATTGCCTACCGGCAGGCCTGCCTGAACGCGATCGAGTATCTCAAGAAGTTCGGCTATTCGGGCGCGCAGGCCTACTCGATCCTCGGCACGGCGCCGGTGCAGGGCCACATCTCGGGCGTCGTCGACATCCCGAATGCCTGCGCGACACTCTGGATACCGACCAAGATCTTCGAGTTCGACATCAATCCCGGCGCCGACGGACCGACCAAGTTCCTCGACGGCTCGATCCAGATGCCGCTCTCGCCGGATCTTTGATTCTTCGGTTCCCCGCCCGGTCGCGGCTGACGCGACAGGCTCCCTCTCCCGGGCGGGAGAGGGTTGGGGTGAGGGATGCGACCTCTCCGGACAGGTCTCGCCCCTCACCCTGTCCCTCTCCCGAACGGGAGAGGGGACCCGCGCTTAACCCGGCAGCCCTTCTGGAAGCACCCCATGCCCGTCTACGATTACGCCTGCGAGGCCTGCGGCCCCTTCACGGTGATGCGGCCGATGGCGGAGTTCCGCGAGCCGCATGCCTGCCCGGATTGCGGCGGCACGAGCCAGCGCGCCTTCCTCACCGCGCCGCGCATCGCCGGCATGGATGCGGGCCTCAGGACCGCCCACGCCACCAACGAGCGCAGCCGCCACGCGCCCAAGCGCTCGGGCAGTCACGGAGCCGGCTGCGGCTGCTGCTCACCCAAGAAAGCGACCGCCGCCCCGGCCGCCGCCAAGAGCTTCCCGAAGGCGCGGCCCTGGATGATCAGCCACTGAGCCGCGCGCATCCGAGGGACGAACACGGTCAGGAGGACTTCACGCCATGATGCACGGAGACATCTCGTCCAGCCAGGACAGCGTCGGCGTCGCCGTCGTGAACTACAAGATGCCGCGCCTCCACACCCGCGCGGAGGTGCTGGAGAACGCCAAGGCGATCGGGAAGATGATCGTCGGGATGAAGACCGGCCTGCCCGGCCTCGACCTCGTGATCTTCCCGGAATACTCGACCCACGGCATCATGTACGACGCCGCCGAGATGTACGAGACCGCCTCGACGGTCCCGGGCGCGGAGACCGAGATCTTCGCCGCCGCCTGCCGGGAGGCCAAGGTCTGGGGCGTGTTCTCGCTCACCGGCGAGCGCCACGAGGAGCACCCGCACAAGGCGCCCTACAACACCCTGATCCTGATGAACGATCAGGGCGAGATCGTTCAGAAGTACCGCAAGATCATGCCCTGGACCCCGATCGAGGGCTGGTATCCGGGCGACCGCACCTACGTGTCGGACGGGCCGAAGGGGCTGAAGATCAGCCTGATCATCTGCGACGACGGCAATTATCCCGAGATCTGGCGCGACTGCGCTATGCGGGGCGCCGAGCTGATCATCCGCTGCCAGGGCTACATGTACCCGGCCAAGGAGCAGCAGGTCGTCATCTCGAAGGCGATGGCCTTCGCCAACAACACCTACGTGGCGGTGGCCAACGCGGCGGGCTTCGACGGCGTCTACACGTATTTCGGCCACTCGGCGATCATCGGCTTCGACGGCCGCACGCTCGGCGAATGCGGCGAGGAGGAGATGGGCATTCAGTACGCCGCCCTCTCCAAGTTCCTGATCCGGGATTTCCGCGCCCACGGCCAGTCGGAGAACCACCTCTTCAAGCTGCTGCACCGCGGCTACACGGGCATGATCAATTCCAAGGAGAACCGGCACGGGATGTCGGAATGCCCCTACGACTTCTACCGACGCTGGATCGAGGATCCCGACGGAACCCGCGACGCCGTCCGGGCCATTACCCGTCAGAGCGTCGGCACGGAGGAATGCCCGATCGAGGGCATCCCCTTCGTGGGCAAGAGTCAGGGTGCGCCCGACCCGGCGCGCTGATCGCCGGCTGGGCGCCGCGGGGGGCGGCCCTGGGCCGGACCTTGGACCAGGAGAACCATGGACACGACTCCCCTCGGCCCCACCGCCTTCCGGGCCCCCGCGGTGCTGCTCTCCGGCCCGGTCGATTACGACATGTACAAGGACTTCCGGCGCCAGCTCGGTGCGGCGGGGGACCGTGAGATCGTCGTGGTCGAGCTCACGACGCTCGGGGGCGATCCGGAGGTCGCCCGGATGATGGGGGAGGACATCCGCTTCAACACCGCGATGGACCCGAACCGGCGGTTCGTCTTCCTCGGCAAGGCGGCGATCTACTCGGCCGGCACGACCTTCATGAGCTTCTTCGCCCGGCCGAACCGCTACCTGACCTGCGGCACGCGGCTGATGATCCACGAGCGCAAGATGAACAAGCAGCTCCACGTCGAGGGGCCGCTCACCACCTGCATCGCCGCCGTGAAGGCGACGCTCAACGAGATCCTGTGCTCGATCGAGATCCAGAACGAGGGGTTTGCCAACCTCGTCGCGGGCTCGGACGTCACCCTCGACGAGGTGCTCGAGAAGGCGCCGGCCAACTGGTACCTCGAGGCCGAGGAGGCCAAGCGGCGCGGCCTGATCGAGGCGGTCATCTGAGCCGCGTCTTTGCGGATGCCGTGAAGCAACCCAGGGCAGCGCGACACCGGCGCGCGCGGCGCTGCTCGACGGCTTCGCTCCGCTCGCGAAGATCGCCGGGTTTCACGGCTGCGGGTAATCGGCCTCGAGGCTGGTCTCGCGCCATGCCTCGATCTCGGCGAGACGCTGCTTCAGCCGGCTCGTGACTGCGTCGTACCCCCAGGCGCCGAGGACGAGGTGGCGCGGCGGGTTCTCCATCTCGGTCACCCGGATCATCGCCTCGCCGGCCCGAACCGGATCGCCCGCCTGGGTGCCGCTCTTTTCCGAGGTCGCCTTGAGGCGCGCGCCAACGGTCTCGGCGTAGTCGGGAATCGCGTTCGGCGTCTGGACGAGGGAGCGCCCGGCCCAGTCGGTGCGGAACGGCCCCGGCTCGATACAGGTCACACGGATTCCGAGGGGGCCGGCTTCGGCGGCGAGCGAATCCGAGAACCCTTCGACCGCGTGCTTGGTAGCCGCGTAGTAGCCCGAGGCCGGGAAGCCGACGAAGCCCGCCACCGAGGTGATGTTGAGGATGTGGCCGGAACGCTGCGACCGCATGACCGGCAGCACCGCCCGGGTCAGCGCGAACAGGCCGAAGACGTTGGCATCGAACTGGGCGCGGACCTTGTCCTCCTCGCCCTCCTCGATGGAGGACTGGTAGCCGTAGCCGGCATTGTTCACGAGCACGTCGATCCGCCCGAACGTGTCCGTCGCGGCGCGCACGGATTCGCGGATCTGACCGGCCTCGGTCACGTCCAGGGACAGGGCGAGCACCCGGTCCTCGGCGCCCCGCGCGAGGTCGGCGACCTTGGCCCGGTCGCGGGCCGTCACCACCGCCCGCCAGCCGCGCCCGATGATGAGCCGGGCGAGCTCCAGGCCGAAGCCCGTGGAGCAGCCGGTGATGAACCAGACCGGATCGCTGTTCTGCGTCATGGCATGTCCTGAACTCGGGTGGCGGGGTCAGGGCGTCGCGGCCGGCTCCGTCAGGCGATCGACCGAGAGCAGGTAGGCGATCAGCGCCGTCTGCTCCTCCGCCGTCACGCCGGAGCCGGCATCCGCCCAGAAGGCGTGCCCCTTGCCGGTAACGCGGGCGATCCGCGCCGTATCCGAGGCGGCGTTCGCGGCGATCACCTTGGCCCGCAGATCCCGGTCGACCAGGGCGC
Organism: Methylobacterium sp. 22177; assembly: GCF_052045615.1. Taxonomy (NCBI): domain Bacteria; kingdom Pseudomonadati; phylum Pseudomonadota; class Alphaproteobacteria; order Hyphomicrobiales; family Methylobacteriaceae; genus Methylobacterium; species Methylobacterium sp. 22177. Next base: position 10,610 of record NZ_JBQEPK010000040.1, read on the forward strand.
GCAGGCTGTTGGCGGGATCCGGGGCGACGCCCCTGTACAGCGTGCCCGGAACGCCGAGCTGGCCCTCGGCATCGGGGCCGACCGCGACGCCGGAATCGTGCAGGTACGGCGCCGTCCAGGCGAGGCCGACGAGGTTCGGCACCTTGTAGCCGCCCTCAGTGCCCCCCTGCCCCCAGGCGAGCTGCACCTGCGCGAGCGCCGCGCCCGCGAGCGGAACCGGGACGATGACGGGATCGGCCGGGGTTGGGAACGGCGTGTCGGTGGCGAACATCGCCGGCGCCGACAGGCGCGCCTCCATCTTGGCGCCCGCCCGGGCCCGGGTCGGCTCTGTGCCGATCTCGGCCTCCGGGACGACCCGGTGGTTGGTGAGCGCCGGGCCGGAATGGCAGGTGCCGCAGCCGGCCTTCTCGAACACCGCCCGGCCGGCGCGAACCCGGTCCGGATCCTGCCCGGCGGCCGGCGGGTGCAGCAGGTTCTGGAAGGCCGACATGGCGTTGTTGGCGTGGTTGACCGGCTCCCCGGGGACCGAGGTGAACAGGCCGTTGTCGGTGACGTAGTTGGTCGCCGGATAGGTCGGCAGCACCGCGTAGCTGTTCAGGCCCGGCGAGGCCGGGGTCGGATCCACGCTGCGCAGCACCTCCGACGGGCTGCGGCCGCCGTTCAGCTTGTAGCGGAAAGCCTCGGTGGCCGCCCCGCGCAGCACGATGCCGAGATACGTCTCCGGATCCATGCCGAACAGCCAGGGCGCGGCGGCGGCGAGCTGGGTCGTGTCGGAATTGGCCGCGTGGACGTTGTTGTTGAGCGAGGACAGGCCCGCGAAGGGTCCGATCGCTTCGCGCCCGCTCCAGCTGTAGGGCTCGCCGTGGGCGGAGAAGCTCGACGGGATCGAGGTCGGATTGGTGACCCGGTCGGCGGACGAGTCGAAGCTGCCCGGCGGCCAGCTCGCCACCTGCACCTTGGTGGCCGCCTCCACGGCCGCGGCGTCCGGCAGCGCCGGCCCCGCGTCGGTCGAGCCGGTATGCTGCGGGTCGGCGGAAGGTCGGGCATCGGCCTCCGGCACGCTGGCGTGCATGAAGTAGGCCGAGGAGTTCCTCGCGAGCGCCATCAGCAGCCCGGCATTGAGGTCGGTGTTGGGCGCGCCCTCAACCACCTTGCCGGTGCCGGGATCGACTGCGGCGTGGCACAGGGCGCAGGTGATCCCCATGCGCAGGTGACCGCGGTCGGAGAAGGTCTTGATCCCGATGATGAAGGCGCCGCCCTTCGGCACGTCCAGCCCGGTCGGGACCAGCTCGCCCGTCCGGTAGACGCGGTCGCCGACGCGCACGTCCTTCGCCATGGCGACCTGGAGGTTGGTCGTGCCCTGACCTCCGAGCTTCGCCACCGCCAGCGCGACGGCGCCGGGCGTGAGGCCGCCGTCGAGCATGCCCATGACGTCGGTCAGGAAGACCTCGTTGCCGAACGTCTCCTGATAGAAGGCCTGGCGTCCACGCTCGACCATGGCCGGATCGATCGCGACCGCGCCGCTCCTCGGCGCGAGCGCCTTCCGTCCGTCCTCGGTGGCTTCGAGCCCGTCGGCCTCCGCGCGCGAGACACGGCGGCCGAGAAGGTCGAAAGCGGTCTGGATCGGGTATCGGTCCGGATTGAGCAGGTCCGCGCGGTCAGGCATCGGCGCGTAGCTGAAGCGGCCGAGGCTCAGCGTCGCGCCGGCCGCGACGGCCAGGAGCCCGGCGGTGATGAGGATGCGGCGCGGCCAACCCATGAGACCCGATTGTCCTTCCCGGCGCCCGCCCGCGAGGAAGCGGGACCGGAGGGCCGGGCCTTTAACCGCCGGCCATTGCCAGGGTTCACGGGGGCGGCCGGGACCGGGTGTCGCGTCCCGGCCGCCCCGGATCCTCAGATCTGGACCTGCCCGCCATCGGCGAACAGCTCGACGCCGTTGACGAAGCTCGCCGCGTCCGAGGCGAGGAACAGCACCGCCTGGGCGATCTCCTCGGGCCGGCCGACGCGGCCGGCCGGGATCTGGCCGGCGAGGAAATCCTTGGTGGCCGCCGCCTGATCGCCGCCGCCGAAGAGCTCGTCGAGCCCGGCGGTCTCGGTCACGCCCGGGCTGATCGTGTTCACCCGGATGCGCCGGTCCTTCAGGTCGAGGATCCAGTTCCGGGCGAAGTTTCGCACCGCCGCCTTGGTGGCCGAGTAGACGCTGAAGCCGGGCGTCCCGGAGCTGCCGGCGGTCGAGCCGGTGAGCACGATCGCGGCCCCGTCCCGCAGCAGCGGCAGCGCCTTCTGGACGGTGAAGAGCACGCCCTTCACGTTGGTGTCGAAGATGCTCTGGTAGTGCGCCTCGGTGATCGCGCCCAATGGCGCGAAGGTGCCGCCGCCGGCGTTGGCGAAGATCACGTCGATCTGCGCGTGCCTCTGCTGGACCGCATCGTACAGGCGGTCGATGTCGGCGAGGTTCGCCATGTCGCCGCGCACACCGGTGATCCGGCCGCCGATCTGCTTCAACGCCGCGTCGAGGGTCTCCTGGCGGCGCCCGGTGATGAACACCGAGGCCCCCTCGGCCACGAAGGCCTTGGCGGTGGCGAGGCCGATGCCGCTGGTGCCGCCGGTCACCACCACAACCTTGTCCTGAAACCTGCCAGCCATCGTCGTTCTCCGTGCTGCGGCCCCGTATGCGCCGCTGGCCGGAGAGATGCCGCCGGAACGATGATGCGGGTAGCCCGCGAATGTGGCACCCAGCGTTCCACTGGAGGAACGATGGTCCGCGCCGATCTGAACGACTACGTCTACTTCGCCGAGGTCGTCGCGCACGGCGGCTTCGCCGCGGCGGGCCGGGCGCTGCACCAGCCGAAATCGAAGCTGAGCCGCCGCGTCGCGGCCCTGGAGGCGCGCCTGGGCGCCCGCCTGATCGAGCGGTCGAGCCGGCGCTTCCGCGTGACCGAAGTCGGCCAGGGCTTCTACGAGCGCTGCCGGGCGATGATGCTGGAGGCGGAGCGGGCCGAGGCGCTGGTCGCGGAAGCGCAGACCGAGCCGCACGGGCGGATCCGCATGAGCTGCCCGTCGGGCCTCGCCGACATCGTCGCCGCGCGCGTCCGCGGCTTCCTCGTCCGCTACCCGAAGGTGAGGCTGCAGCTGGTCGTGACCGACCGGCCCGTCGACCTGATCGAGGAGCGGATCGACGTGGCGCTGCGTGTGCGGCGAGACCTGACGAGCGACGCGTCGCTGACCATGCGCACGCTCGGATCCTCGCGCTGGATCCTGGTCGCCGCGCCGCAGGTGGCGCGCGGCCTCGGTCCCGACATCGCCGCGCTCGGCGCTGTCCCGACGCTCGGCACCCGCGACGATCCGGGCGAGGCGGAGTGGCGGCTCGAGCACCGTGACGGCACGGTCGTCACCCTGCGCCACGAGCCGCGCCTGACCTGCGGCGACTTCGCCGCGCTGTGCGACGCGGCGGCCGACGGCCTCGGGGTCGCGTTCCTGCCCGACCACGCCTGCACCGATGCCGTCGCGGCCGGCCGGCTCGTGCCCGTCTACCCGGACTGGCAGGGTCAGCCCGGCATCGTGCACATCGTCTTCACGACCCGGCGCGGGCTGCCGCCGGCCGTGCGGGTGCTGATCGACCACCTCGCGGCGACATTCCCGAAGCTGTGAGGCACGCGCCCTAGTATCCGCGCGCTGCGTCGACGCCGTCCGGCACCTGGCCGGTCCGCCGGTAGGCCCGCAGGTTGGCCGCCACCGTGGCGGCCGCCGAATCCATGTCGGTCGGCCCCGAGACGTGCGGCAGCACCGTCACGCCGGGATGCGACCACAGCGGCGACTCCGCCGGCAGGGGCTCGACCGCGAAGACGTCGAGCACGGCGTGGGCGAGGTGGCCCTTGTCCAGGGCGGCGATCAGGTCCTCGGTGACGACGATCGGTCCGCGGGCGAAGTTGATCAGCGCGGCGCCGGGCTTCAGGGCGGCGAGGCGCTCGGCGTTCACGAGGCCCCGCGTCTCCGGCGTCAGCGGCACGAGGCAGACGAGGATGTCGCACCGGCCGAGCATCGCCGGGAGGCCGTCGGCGCCGTGGAACGTCTCGAGGTCCGGCACCGCCTTGGGGCTGCGGCTCCAGCCGACGACGCGGAAGCCGGCTCCGGTGAGCCGCTCCGCCGCCGCGGTCCCGAGCGCCCCGAGGCCGAGCAGGCCCACCGTCGTCTCGGACGGCTTGCGGTAGGCGTGCGGGCGCCAGACCCGGTCGCGCTGCTGGCGGGCATAGGCCGGCATGTCGCGCTGGAGATAGTAGGTCCAGGCCAGCACGGCCTCGGCCATGGTGCGGGCCATCTCGCGGTCGACGAGGCGGACGATCGGCAGCGGCCGGTCGAAGGCGCCGACGAGCTTCTCGACCCCGGCCCACAGGCTCTGCACCCAGACGAGGCCCGGCAGCGCCGCGACCTCGGCCGGATCGGGGTTGGCCACGACGGCGACCCGCGCGGCCGCCCGGGCCGCGTCGTCCATCGACCGGAACGGGATCAGGCGTTCCTCGGGCATGGCCGCCGAGAGGATCCGCAGGTACTCCGCCTCCTGATCCGGCCCCTTGCACCCGACCAGGGCGATCGCCTCCGCCATCTAAATCCTCCGCACCGTACCGCTCGGCCCGTCCACGCGCGGGCGAAGCAGGCGCTGTGCCTGACGGGATCCGGATCGTCGAGATGGGTCGGGCGCCGGCTCCGTCAGCGCGCCTCGATCAGCGCCGGGTAGACGAGGCGGACGTTGCGCCGATCCTCGGGGATCGCGGTCTCCGCCCGCTTGCGGATGCTGCCGGTCGTCGCCGCCATGACGGGCTCGGTCGGCCGCAGGCGCCAGCGCTCGGCCGCCTGGATCGCGACGCGGGGCTTGGGCCGTTCGAGGTGCCGGTCTGCGCCCTCGGTGGGGGCGGTCGCGAGCCCGCCGAGCGTCATCGCGGCCAGCAGGGCGTAGCGGGGCCAGGATCGGCGGGGACGGGCGGGACTTGAAGGCATGGGAGGGGCACCGCGTGGACCTCCCTGTTCTGCGCCGCGCACGTGAAGACGAAATCGAACCGAATCGATTTCCAACCCGTTCCCAACACCTGCCTACAGTCGCGGTAAATGCCCGCTGTCCAGGCACGGTTAAACAGGTGAATCGGGAGGACACGCGGACATGGCGAGCAAGGTCGAGGGGGGATCCGGGACGCCGGAGCGCGCGGAGATCGGCCGCGTGATCGACACCGACATCTCCGCGCGCCTGGACCGGCTGCCCTGGGGCCGCTTCCACGTCCTCGTGATCGTGGCGCTCGGCATCACCTGGGTGCTGGACGGCCTCGAGGTGACGCTCGCCGGCTCCCTGGTGGGCGCGCTGCGCCAGCCGCCGATGTCGTTCTCGGAGTTCGACGTCGGGCTCGCCGCCTCCTGCTACCTCGTGGGCGCCGTGACCGGCGCGATCGGCTTCGGCTGGCTCACCGACCGCATCGGCCGGAAGAAGCTGTTCTTCATCACGCTGGCCCTCTACCTCGTCGCCACGGCCGCCACCGGCCTGTCGTGGAACATCTGGAGCTTCTGCTTCTTCCGCTTCCTCACGGGCGCGGGGATCGGCGGCGAGTACACGGCGATCAACTCGACCATCCAGGAGCTGGTCCCGGCCCGGGTCCGCGGCTGGACCAACCTCGTCATCAACGGCTCGTTCTGGATCGGCGCGGCGCTCGGCTCGTTCATGTCGATCGTGCTCCTGAAGCCCGAGGTGATCGACCCGGCCTGGGGCTGGCGCGTCGCCTTCTTCACCGGCGGCGCCATCGGCCTCGTGATCCTGCTGCTGCGCACCTGGATCCCCGAGAGCCCGCGCTGGCTCGCGACACACGGCTACGCGGCGGAGGCCGACCGGGTCGTCACCGGCATCGAGAAGCGCTTCACCGATGAGGGCGTGACCCTGCCGCCGGTGGACGAGAGCAAGCGCATGAAGGTCCGCACCCGCGACCACACCCCGCTCTCCGAGGTGTTCAAGGCGCTGTTCGTGACGAGCCGCAAGGAGACCATGGTCGGTCTCGCACTGATGATCGCGCAGGCCTTCTTCTACAACGCCCTGTTCTTCACATACGCGCTGGTGCTGGAGCGCTTTTACCAGGTCCCCGGCAACCATGTCGGCTGGTACCTGCTGCCCTTCGCGCTCGGTTCGTTCCTCGGCCCGCTGCTCCTCGGGCGGCTCTTCGACACGGTCGGACGGCGCAAGATGATCGCCTTCACGTACGGCATCTCGGCGCTGCTGCTCGCCGGTGTCGGCCTGCTGTTCCGCCTCGACGTGCTCGGGCCGGTCGGCCAGACCGCGGCCTGGATGGTGGTGTTCTTCTTCGCCTCGGCGGCGGCGAGCTCGGCCTATCTCACGGTCTCGGAGACCTTCCCGCTGGAGATCCGGGCCCTGGCGATCGCGGCCTTCTACGCGGTCGGCACCGGTATCGGCGGCGTCTCGGGCCCGCTCCTGTTCGGCACGCTGGTCGAGACCGGCTCGCGCGACTGGGTGCTGTTCGGCTACGGCCTCGGCGCTGTGCTGATGCTCATCGCGGCGGTGGTCGGAGGCATCTGGGGAACGGCCGCGGAGGGCAAGTCCCTGGAGGAGGTGTCGAAGCCGCTGGCAGCGGCCTGAGGGCAGGCCCGCGGCGACAGCCGTCCGCGCGGGCGGAGCGAGGCCGCCGGGCCTCGCGCCGCACAGCGCTCGCCGTCGCGGTCCGTCACGCTTCCCTGCGCCACACCTGCCCGTGGTAGACGAACTTGGCGCCCTCGTTCGCCAGGGCCGCCAGGCCCCGGAAGGCCGGGTCGTGGACGGTGATCACGCTGGTCGGGATCCGACGCATCATCTCGGCGAAGGGCGCCTTCTTCTCGAAGGCGGTGCGGAAACCGCTCTCCTCGAGCACCTTGAGGACCCGTGGCGCGATGCCCCCGCCGATATAGACGCCGCTCGTCGCCAGGAAGGTCAGCGCGAGGTCGCCGCAGACGCGTCCGAGCACCCGGCCGAACAGCTCGAGCGTTTCGGCGGCGTGCGGATCGGTGGCGCTGAGACCGGCCTCGGTGACCGCGGCCGGCTCGATCTTCTCGTGCGGCTGCCCGGTCCGGACATGGGCGACGGCCGCGTGGAGCCGCGACAGGCCCGGCCCCGACAGCACCGTCTCCACGGTGATCCGGTCCTCGACCCGCTCCAGCGCGTGCCAGACCTTCTCCTCGAAGGCGTCGGCCGGGCCGATATCGGTGTGGCCGACCTCGGTGGACACGATGGCGAGATGCGCCGCGTAGGGGACCAGCGCCGCCGCGCCGAAGCCGGTTCCGGGGCCCAGCACCACGCGGGCGCCGCCGGGCACGGGCGGACAGGGCCCGACCGGCGTGAGGTCGTGGGGCTCGATATCGGCGGCGCCGGCCGCCACCGGCACGTAGTCGTTCACGACCGTCGCGGATGAGAGCCCGAAATCCTCGGCGATGCGCTGGCCCGCGATCTTCCAGTGCGCGTTCGTCAGCTGGATCTCCGGCCCGTCGACCCGGCCGGCGATCGCCAGGATGGCCGCGCGCGGCGCCGGGCCGCCGCCCTTCGCCAGCGACGCCCTGATCGCACTCGAAGGATCGGGATGGTCTGCGGTGGCCTCGTGCGCGAGGAGGCGGGGCTGGTCGCCGGCCTTCTCGATCAGACCGAACCGCGCGTTCGTCCCGCCGATGTCGCCGACCAGAACCGGAAACTCGAACATCGCAACTAGCCCCTGCTCTCTGGCCCACCGCGACGGGACTCGCGCCCGGCACGGCTCCGGCGATTGATCGGCCCCGCGACCCCGCGCGGGCAAGTCCCATTCGGCGGCGATTGCACCGCTCAGGACGGCGCGATCGTCTTGTCACGCGGCCGGCCGATGACGCCAAGATGCGTATCACCGAATCCGCTGCCGTATTTGAGACCGTAACCGAGGGCGCGGTCGAGACCGATATGGGCGAACCAGATCAAGGCCAACCCTACGGCCTCGGGATGGCCGACGGCGATCGCCAGGGGCAGGCCGACGAGCGGCAGCGCGAGCGTGTGCGCCGCATTGTAGAGCGCGGCGCCGACCGCGGGACCGGCCGCGTAGCCCAGCATGCTCAGGTCGGGAACGAAGAGCAGCGCCGCGAAGAGCCACCACGACGGCCCGAGCCAGCCATAGGCGAGCAGGGCGGCGACCAGGATGCAGGCTCCCTCCAGCCGCAGCAGCAGGCGCGGCCAGCCCGTGACGGAACGCCCCGTCATCGCGATCTCCCCTGGACGGCGCGGCGCGTCAGGCCGGCGGCAGCGCGTCCGGGTCGATCGCACCGCCGGCGGCCCAGTTGCTCAGCAGGGCACGGACGGCGGCGGGGTCGGGCAGGCGTCGCCGGGCGACGGTCTCGCCGTCCCCGACGCGCACCGCGACGCCGCCGTCCTCGTTCACCGACGCGAAGGCGATCTCGTCGGTGCGGTCGTCGCCGAAGAAGACGGGAATCCGTCCCGCGTAGGGCGCCTGCGCCATGAAGGCCCGGATCGCGTGGGCTTTGGTGGCCTGCGCGGGGACGATCTCGCCGACCGCCTTGCCGAGCTGGAGGCGATAATCGGCGCCGAGGGCCTCCGCCGCGCCCTTCACCAGCGTCTCGGCCCGCAGCGCGTCGTCCGGGCTCGCGAGCCGCCAGTGGACCGCCACTGAGGCGCCCTTGTCCTCGATCAGGACCTGCGCCAGCGCGGCGGTCTCGGCCTGCAGGCGCGCGACCTGCCGGCGCAGGTCGGGGTGATCCTCCGCGCGGCCGCCGGTGAGCGCGCCGTCGACCCGGCGCTCCACGCCGTGAAGACCGGCCGCGTCGAGGCGCGCGGGCGTCAGGAAGCCGTCGATCACCGTGACTGGCCGGCCGGTGACGATGGCGAGGGCGCCGTCGAGGCGTGCCCGGAGACGCTCCAGATCCTCCACCAGACCCGGCTCGACCCGCACGGCATCCGGCCGCGGAGCGATCTCGGCGAGCGTGCCGTCGAAGTCGAGGAAGAGGGCGATGTCCATCGCGGGCGATCCCGGGCTCGAGTGTCGGCGACGGGCTAGCACGGGCGCGCCGGACGACAAACGCCGGCCGCGGCGCCCTATCTGGATCCGCACTGACACAGCACGAGGTTTCCCATGCGCGGATCGCCTTTCCGGCCCGTCCCCGATCCCGTCAGGCCGGGCGAGGAGAGCGTCTGGGACTATCCGCGGCCGCCGCGGCTGGAATCCGTCCCGGACCGGCTGCAGGTCGTGCTCGGCGGCCGCGTCATCGCCGAGACCGGTTCCGGCTTCCGGGTACTCGAGACCTCGCACCCGCCGACCTACTACCTGCCGCCCGCCGACATCGCGGACGGGGCGCTGGTGAACCGGCGGCGCGGCAGGATCTGCGAGTGGAAGGGACAGGCCGTCCTGTTCGACGTGCGCGCCGGCGACCGCCTCGTGCCCGGGGCCGCCTGGGCCTACCCGGACCCGACGCCGGATTTCCGCGCGATCGCCGGCTACGTCGCGTTCTACGCCGGCCCGATGGACGCCTGCTTCGTCGGGGCGGCCCAGGTGACGCCGCAGCCCGGAAACTTCTACGGCGGCTGGATCACGCCCGGCATCGTCGGCCCGTTCAAGGGTGGGGCCGGGACAATGGGCTGGTGATTTCGTTCCCCTCCCCTTCTACGCTTCCGGACCGCCACCACGAGGAGACCGCATGAGCGCGCTGACCGAGACCGATCCGACGGGTGCCGGGTTCAGCCCGGACGGGCTCGCCCGGATCGTGCCGTGGATGGACCGCCTCGTCGGCGACGGTCGGCTGGCCGGCCTGTCGGTCACCGTGGCGCGGCGCGGCCGCATCGCCTTCGCGCGCGCCTGCGGGCAGGCCGACCTCGCCCGGGCGACGCCGTTCACCCTCGACACGGTGACCCGGATCTACTCGATGACCAAGCCGCTGACCTCGGTCGCGGTGATGCAGCTCTACGAGCAGGGCCTGTTCCAGCTCGACGATCCGATCTCGCGGGTCCTGCCCGCGTTCGCCGAGATGCGCGTCGCCGTGGGCGGCAACCGGGCGAAGCTCGAGACCGAGCCCGCCCGCCGGGCGATCACCGTGCGGGACCTGCTGACCCACACGGCCGGGCTGACCTACGGCTTCATGGAAGCGACCCTGGTCGACGCGCAGTACCGCGAGCAGGGTGTCGACTTCCTGGCGCGCGAGGGCACGCTCGCCGAGATGACCGCGCGGGTGGCGAAGCTGCCGCTCCTCGCCCAGCCGGGCAGCGCCTGGAACTACAGCGTCGCCACCGACGTGCTCGGCCAGTACGTGGCGGCGCTCACCGGCCGCCCCTTCGCCGACCACCTCCGCGAGGCGGTGATCGGGCCCCTCGGCATGGTCGATACCGATTTCCACGTGCGGCCCGAGCTGATGCCGCGCTTCTGCGCCACCTACGCGTACGATCGCGCGCGGCAGCTGCGCCTGTTCGACGATTCGGTGGAGACGGCCTTCGCGCGCCCGCCCGCGATCGCGTCGGGCGGCGGCGGCCTCGTCTCGACGGCGACGGATTACCAGCGCTTCTGCCGGATGATCCTCAACCGGGGCACCCTCGACGGCGCACGCCTCCTGGGCCGCAAGACGGTCGACCTGATGCTCGCGAATCATCTGCCGGGCGATCTCGCCGCGATGGGCACGCCGCGCTTCGCCGAGACCTCCTACACCGGCATCGGTTTCGGTCTGGGCTTCTCGGTGATGCTCGACCCCGCCCGGGCCCAGATCCTCGGCACGCCGGGCGAGGTCGCCTGGGGCGGCCTCGCCTCGACGGCGTTCTGGATCGACCCGGCCGAGGATCTGTCGGTGGTGCTCATGACGCAGCTCGTGCCGTCCTCGGCCCTGCCGATCCGGCGCGAACTGCGCGTCCTGACCTACGCGGCCCTCGCCGATTGAGGGCCGGCCGCGGGAGGGTTGGCGCCGCTCACTCCTCCTTGGGCGCCTCGGAGGCGGCGGGCTTCTGAGCCGGCTTCGCGCCGGCCTTGGCGGTCGGCTTCGGGGCGGCGGTAGCGTACTCGGGATCGCTGCGCGGGCCGTTCGCGCCGTTGGTCGGGCCGGGAAGCTGGCCCGGCGCGAGATCGGTCACCTTGGTCCAGGTCTGCGACTTGCACAGGAACGCGATCAGGCAGCCGCGCACCGTCAGCTCGCCGGGCGTCTCGGTCCAGATGGTGACGTCGTAGGACTTGCCGTCCTCGGAATTGTAGATCTTGCCCTCGTAATGGGCGTCGGCGTTCGGCTTCAGGCCCATGATGAGCTGGTGCCCGAGGGACGGCCGAGCCTGCTTCTTCGGATCGGGGTTCTTGAAGTCGATCCGCGGCTCGCCCTTGTCGTTCAGCGGAACCTTCAGCCACACCACGTAGCCGCACAGCCGGTCACCCGCGGTCCCGCACTTCTCGAGGCGCACGCGCGCGCGGCCGTCCTCGGTGAGATAGGTTCCGCTGGGATCGGTCGGCGTCTTGGCCTGGGCCGTGCCCGCCAGCGCCGAGAGCGCCAGGATCGCGAGCGGCGCAACCCGGCGACCGATCGATGTAAACCGCATACCCGAACTCCCATCCCTCGCGAGTCGTGATGGAGCCTTGACCGCCCGCCCTCGCGTAAACCGCTTCCGCGCGCGGAAAGATCTCTCCCTCCGCGTCATCGCGCCCGCACCGCACCGAGAACCGGACGGCGTGCGCGTCATGCCCGCCCTCTCCCGCGCGAAGTTGTCCGCATCATGACAACTCAGCCGGGGTTTTGGACCAGAATCGCTCCCGCGATACTGGGACTGGCAAGCGATTGACGGTCAGATCCGCGTCGGCGGGAGGCTGCGGCCGGGTCCGAGGGAACGCTGCATGAGCGTCACGTCGAGCCAGCGCCCGTGCTTGTGGCCGACACCCGCGAGGGTTCCGACGGGCGTGAAGCCGAGGCTGGCGTGCAGCGCGATCGAGGCGGGAGAGCCGCTCTCGGCGATGATGGCGACCAGGGTCCGGCAGTCGATCTGCTCGCTCGCCGCGATCAGGGCCGTGAGCAGGCGCCGGCCGACTCCGCCGCCTCGGGCCGTCCGGGCGACGTAGATCGAATCCTCGAGGGTCGAGCGGTAGGCGGCGCGCTGGTGATAGGGCCCGGCATAGGCGTAGCCGGCGACCGTGCCGTCCCGGTCGGCCACGAGATAGGGAAAGCCGCCCGCGCGCAGCACCTCGAAGCGGCGGGTCATCTCCGCCAGCGTCGGCGGCTCCGTCTCGAAGCTGGCCGTGCTGGTGGTGACGGCGTCAGCGTAGATCGTCGCGATGGCGGGGAGGTCGGCCTGCGTGGCCGGGCGTATCACGTCTGTCACGGCCGCAGGTTAAGCGAAGCCGCCTGGCTCCGGCAATGCGCCCCGCGCGGGCCCGGCGGGGCGCGGTCCTGCGGGCGGTCTCGCGGCCGCGGCGGGACCGGCGCCGCGGCGCAGATCCCGCGCGACTGGAGCGGGGTACGTCTTACTCGGCGGCGGACATCTCGGCCGTGAAGTGGCCGCACCAGTCCTTCGAGGCGACGACCGGCCAGAGGCCCTTCGACTCGGGGGCCGGCTGGCTGACCGGAGGATTGAAGCGGCAGAGGCCCTCGTCATCCTTCGCCTGGGCGCCGTTGAGCTTGTGATCGTCGAAGAAGCGGCAGCTTTCGCAGGCGGCGTTCGCGGAACCGGCCATCGGGTCTCTCCATCGGATGTTTCGGGTGGTGGGACCGCGTCGGCGGTGCGCCCTCCACAGTTCTTAATTAGAATAGCTCGAAAGTGAGGTCAACGGCAGGCTTGTGCGGGGCTTGCTCGGCCGGCGGCTCACGCGCGGAGCGGTGCGACGGATGGAAAGGGTGAGCGATCCGAGGCCGATGACGGGAGGTGATCCGGGTCGCTGCCTCCTGCGCCGGCGCTCCCGCCCTCAGGGCGACGACATCGGGCATCCCGCGATGGCGGCCCGGAGACGTGCGACCCGGCACGGCTCAGAATGCAGCGAAGCCGGATTCCCGTCGGGAATCCGGCTTCGGAGAAGCGGCGGTGATCCGGTCATCGCCGGAGCGGGTCGATCCGATCGCCGTCGACGCGGACGGCGTCGGATCGGTCAGCCCTGCTTGGCCTTCTTGTTGGCGTTGTGGTGACCGATCGCGCAGCCCGCGGCCGCGCCCATCTTGCCGTGTCCGGCCATGTGCCCGGCGACACCGCCGACCACGGCGCCCTTGAGGCAGCCCTTCGCCTGGGCGGGCGCGCCGGCCAGCAGGCCCGCGACGGCCAGGGCGGAAACGAGTGCGATCCGATTCGTCATCGAGACTTCTCCTGTCGTTGGTGCTGCAACGGGCAGGTGGCCCGAGCCGTTCCCGCGCCGACCCGACAGCTCCGCGCGCCTCTCGGGACCGTGACCCGTCAGCGCGCGAGCCCGGCCACGAGCCGCACGAGGTCCGACTGGCGGCTCGCTCCGGTCTTGGCGAAGATCGCCTTCAGCTGCGAGCGCGCGGTCGCCGCGGTGATCGCGAAGCGCGACGCGGCCTCCGCGAGGGAGGTTCCGCTCGACAGCGCCTGGGCGAGCCGCGCCTCGGCCGGCGTCAGCCGGTAGGCGGCCTGGAGGATCGCGGTCGCGGGCGCGGCCGGGGTCCCGGGAACGCTCCCGAGGAGCAGCGTGCTCGCGCCGGCGAACAGGCCGCGGCTCGGTCCGACCAGCGGCACGACGTGGATCACGATCGGCGGCCCGTCGCGTCGCGCCGCCACGACGGCGGAGATCGGCGGCCGACCGAAGGGCCGCGCGAGCGCTTCGAGCTGCCGCGCGGCGTCCGGATCCTCCGCGGTGAGGCGGCCGCCCGCGAGCTTCAGGTCTCGCCCCAGGAGGGCGCCGAACGCGTCGTTCCAGCGGAGCGCCCGCCCCTCGGCGTCGAGGATCAGGGCGGCGCGGTCGATCAGCTCGAAGGCCTGCGTCAGCCCCGCGAGCCGGGCCCGCTCGACCATCGACGTCAGCAGGCCCGCGCGCTGCAGGAGGGGCGACAGGGTCGCGAGGCGCCGCTGCTCGTGCGGCTCGTACGGCCCCTGCTCCACGGTCCGCTGCAGCGAGAGGCACCACAGGCGCCCCTTCACGGCGAAGCCGATGCCGGCGAACCAGCGCAGGCCGCGGGAGGCCAGCAGGTCCTGGTAGAAGGGCAGGCGCGCGATCTCTTCCGGCGTGGTGAAGTCCTGATCGACCGCGATCCCGCGCGTCCGCATGAGCGGGATACCGCGGAGGCGATGGTCGTCGCGGTGCCAGCCCTCGTCGAAGTAGCGGCGCGAGGCGTCGGCGAGCGAGGCGGTGCAGAGCGATTCGAGGCCGGTCCGGTCTGAGCGCAGCAGCAGGGCGCCCTCGCTGCCGGATGCTCGCACAACGCGCTCGGCCAGGTCCGGCCAGCGCGCGGGGTCGACCACCGCCTCCTCGAGGTCCTCCCGGAAACCGGACTCAAGGTCATCGTGCAGGCGGGCGAAGAGATCCGGCCTCACGCCCGACATGTCGCGCGCCTCCCCCGTGACGGATACTGCCGCGCGACAGCGGCCCGCCGAACTATCGACCTCGATCCGTACGGCTTCATACCGTCGAACTATAGATCACGTTTCTAAATCCGAGCAAGCACCCCACTATTTACAGCTTTCGGTCGGCAGCGGACGGGCGGACTTCGCCGGCACTCCGCACCGCCGCGTCGGAATCCGCGCATCATTCGCCGGCGGAGGGAGCGACGGCGCCCGTCAGCACGACAGGTCGGCCTGAGCTGGGGCCCGGCTTGCCGATCCCGCGCGGCTCGCGGCTCAGCACTTTGCCACGGCTTGCCATCTACAACTTCTGATAGAGTTGCCGTGAGCCGGGTTCAAGCCTCGTTAACCAAGTTTGGCGATTGTATCGCGGTGCGCGGTTCGATCACGAGTTGTGATGGGGCGAGCGCAGTCGAGCAGGATGCGGCTGAAGGTCGATGGCGTTTTCCTTGTCTGCGTTCCTCGGCGCGTCGCACCGGCGTGCCGGCCGACCATCTGGCGCCGCGGGGACCGCGCTCGCGCTCCTCGCCTGCGCGCCGCTGCTCGCCGGCTGCATGTCGGGCCGCCCGCAGAGCGCGTCGCGCTCAGGCCTCGACGTGACGCAGACCGGCTCGGTCACCGAGGGCCTCCCCGCGGCACTGGTCGCGGCCGCCCAGGAGGAGGTCGGGCGGACCATGCGCCTCGGGCTGGCGAACTACCGGCTGAACGTCGGCGACAACCTCGAAGTCTCGTTCCTGATCGATTCCAGCGTCGTCCAGCCGACCTACCGCCTGAACCCGAACGACGAGTTCGACGTCGATTTCCGGACGCACCCGGAATACAACCGTACGGTGATCGTCCGACCGGACGGCCGGATCTCGCTGCCGGGCAAGAACGGCATCAAGGTCGCGGGGCTGTCGCCTGAGGCGGCGGCCGCGCTGATCAAGAGTACCTACGACGACGTGCTGATCGACCCCGTCGTCACGGTCATGCTGCGCCGGTTCCGCACCGTGACCGACGATTTCCGCGACCTCACCCAGCGGGCCGACATGGGCCGCGTGAAGGTTCTGGCGATCGAGCCGGACGGCAAGATCAACCTGCCGATGGTGCCCCCCGTCCAGGCGGCGGGCCGGACCGTGCACGAGGTCATGGGCAGCCTGAACGCCGCCTACAAGCACCAGCTGGCCTCGGTAACGACCAGCGTCCGGCTCGCGAGCCTCGTCCCGGCCAACACCATGGTATTCGGCGAGGTCCGCGCCCCGGGTCCCGTCACCCTGCAGGGACCGCGGACCCTGGCGCAGGTCCTGGGCTCGGCCGGCGGCGTCCTCCCGACGGCGGCCGGCGAGGCCGTACGGATCATCCGCTTCGACGCCGAGGCGGCCGGCAGCGTGCGCATCGTCGACATCAGCCAGCCGGGCCTCGCGGATTCGATCGTGGTGCCGCCCAACGCCACTGTCTACGTGCCGCCCTCGCTGCTGGCCAAGACCGCCCGCGCGGTGGACCTCGTGGTGCGCCAGATCCTGCTCTTCAACGGGACGGGCTTCGGCGTGAACTACATCACCGGCCCGGCCGCCAGCACCTCCACCACCGCCACCGTGAGGTCCGGCACGTGAGGCAGACCGACCTGACCGCCGCCGACGCGGTCGAGGGCCCGGCCTTCGACCTCCGCGACGCCCTCGCGGCCCTGTTCCGGCACATCCGGCCCGCGCTGCTGATCCTGGTCGCGGCGATCCTCGGCGCCGGGATCTACCTCCTGCTGACGCCGGCCGAGTACACGGCCGACGCCAAGCTGATCATCCGTCTCGGCCGCGAGAAGGCGGGCGCCCCGCTCCAGGGCGGCGCGAACCAGAACTACATGTTCTCCGAGCGCGCGCAGAACGTGAACAACGAGATCGAGATCCTGCGCGACCCCAGCATCGTGCGCGACGAGTTCGCGGCGCTGAAGGCGATCACCCCGACCGGCGACCTCGGGCCGCCGCCGGCGGACTGGATCGACTGGCTGATCTACCAGGGCCGTCAGGCCGTGCGCGGGGCCAAGGCGGTCAAAACCTGGATCGTCGACACGGTGCGGATCCCGTTCGAGGCGGTGGGCCTGCTGCGCCACCTCACGCCGGACGAGAAGCTCTACGAGGCCTATCTCGCGGCGTTCAAGGTCGTCTTCGTGAAGGAGACGGACGTGATCCTCACGGGCTTCACCTGGACGGACCCGCACTTCGCCGCCCAGGCGCTGAACCGGCTGCTCGACGCCTACAAGCGCCGCCACGTCGAGGTCTACGCCGACGAGACCCCGGCCTCGTTCTACCAGAGCAAGCTGGACCGCGCCCGGGCCGACCTCGCCGCCATCGACGCGCAGCTCGCGACCTACCTCAAGGGCAACAACACCGCGAGCTTCGAGATCGAGCAGCAGAACGATCTCGGCACCCTGGCCGACCTCGCCAAGCAGAAATCGGCGGCGCAGATCGAGCGCGAGGTGGTCGAGACCCGGCTCAAGCGCACACGCGAGGCCGGGCCCGACCGCTGGCAGCCGACGCCGCCCGACGCCGATCCGACGGTCACGGCCTTCGACCAGCGCTGGGCGGACCTGCGGACGAAGCGCGCCGAACTGGCGGTGCGGTTCCGGCCGACCGCCCCCGAATTCGTCAGCCTCGATCGGGACCTGGCCGCGCTGGCGCGGCAGAAGTACCAGGCACTCCTCGCCGCCGACACGGCGAAGCTCGCCGTCCTCGCCGAGAAGATCCAGAGCATCACGGGGATCGAGCAGACCCGCCGCCGCGCGGCCATCGGCCAGAGCGACGCGGCGCTGGCCTACGGCCGGCTGACCCAGCAGAAGGGCCTGCTCACCGACGAGATCACCGAGACCCAGAAGCGGATCGACGCGCTGAAAACTGGCACCGGGCTCGACGCGCAGGCCGTCACCTCCTCGGCCCTGGTGGCGCGCGCCGTTCCGCCGCGGCTGCCCTCCGGCCCGAACCGGCCGCTGATCCTCGGCCTCGCGGCCGGTCTCGGGCTGCTCGCCGCCCTGGCCTACGTCGCCCTCGCGGAGATCCTGGCCCAGACCTATCGCAGCGCGTCCGAGGTCGCCCGCTCGCTGCGGGTGCCCGTGCTGGCCGCGGTGCCGCTGCAGACAGGAGCCGCCGGATGATCGCCGCCGCAGCCGCCCCCCGCATCGATCCGGCGATCCTCGAACCGGCACTCGTCCAGCTCACCCGGCACGAGGCGCGCGTCCGCCGGGTCGGCGTCACCGCGGTCCAGCCCGGCGAGGGCGTGAGCACCCTCGCCCGCGAACTCGCCGGCGCCTACGCCCGGCGGGGCCGCAGCGCGGTGCTGATCGAGGCGAACTGGTCGCGCCCGTCGCTGGCGGAGGCCTACGGCCTGACCGGCCGGCCGGGCTTCGCCGACATCGTCGCCGGCGCGGTGGCGCCGAGCCGCGGCGTCCACGCGGTTGCCGAGAACTTGAGCGTCGTGCCGGCGGGCAGCGCGTCGGCCATCCGCGAGGCGACCCTCGACGACGGCCGCGTCGAGGATTTCCTCGCGCTGATCGACGACCGCTTCGACCTCGCCATCGTGGATTGTGAGCCGATCACCGAGATCGGCGACGCCGCCGCGCTCTCGCCCTTCGTGGACGGCTTCATCGTGGTGATCGGCGCCGAGCGCACCCGCCGGGCGGTGGCACAGCGCGCCCTGGCCGACCTCAAGGCCGCCGGCGGTGCGCCGCTCGGCGTCGTCCTCAACCGCACCCGGCGACCGATCCCGAAATGGCTCTACCGATGGCTCGGGTGAGCGCGGCCCCCGTCCGCGCGCTGCGGGTCCTGCCGCTCGCCGGTATCGGCTTCGCGGCGGCGGCCGGCGCGATCGCCCTGAGCGCGGCGCCGCTGAAATTCGCCGTCGTCGGCCTCGCGGCGGCCTTCGGCGGGGTCGGCGCCCTGATCGTCGGGCGCCTCTATCGCCTCACACCGCTCCTGCTCGTGGCCCTCGCGGTCGGGCTGACGGTCAAGCTCGACGTCAGCTTCCTCCAGCATTTCGAGGCCGTCGGTCAGTACCTGCCGAGCATCGGCGGCGGGGCCGGCCTGACGGTGAGCGTCGCCCTGCTGGTGGCCGCGGCGCTGATCGTCGCGAAGCTCACGGGCCTCGGGGAGGCTTCTCCGGGCCTGCGCCTCGACCGGCCCCTCGTCCTGACGCAGTTCTGCTTCCTGGTCGCGGGGCTGCTCTCGCTCTCCAACGCCACCGACACGGCCTATCTCTGGTTCGACACGTGGCGCTTCGCCGGCCTGCTCCTGGTCTCGGTCGCGGTCTCGAACCTGTCCGGTTCCGACATCCGGACCCTCGCGCTGGCGATCTGCGCCCTCTGCCTCGTCCAGACCGCGGTGGCGGGCCTGCAATACGTCTCGGGCTCGGAACTGGGCCTCTCGGTGCTCGGCGAGGAACAGATCGTCGAGGAGAACATCAACTTCTCGGCCCAGCGCCGCGCCGGCGGACTGAAGGTTCACCCGAATATCCTCGGCTACTACTACGAGTTCGTCTGGCCGCTCGCCCTGGCGCTGGCGCTGTCGCGCGGGCCGCTCCTCCTGCGCCTCGCGGGCGCCGCGGGCGCCGCCTCGGCCCTGGTCGGCGTGGTCCTGACCCTGTCGCGCGCGTCCTGGCTGACCTTCCCGGTCTCGGCCGCCCTCCTGATCCTGCTGGTCTACCGCGACCGCCTGTTCTCCCGGACGAGCCTGATCGTCTTCGGCCTGCTGGCAATCGTCGGCGCCGTCGCGGCGCTCTACGCCGGCCCGCTGATCTGGGAGCGGCTCACCGCCGACGACGGCGGCTCGGCCGCCCAGCGCGGCCCGCTGAACGCGGCGGCCCTGGCGCTGTTCGAGCAGTTCCCGATCTTCGGCGTCGGCCTCAACAACTTCGGCAACCAGTTCGCGGTCCTCGACAGGACTGGCCTGTCCCGTCTCGCCGGATTGTTCGACCGGTCGAACCACGTGGTGCACAACCTGCACATCCTGATCCTCACCGAGGTCGGGATCGTCGGCTACGCCGCCTTCGTGCTGGTCTTCGGCACCGGCATCGTCCGGGGCTTCCGCGCCGCCCGCCGCGCGCCGGTGGGCGATCCGCTCGCGGCGATCGCGGCCGCCTGCGCGGTCGGCCTGATCGCGCACCTGCTGCACGGGCTGGTCGATCCGGGCTTCCGCCTGAATCTCGGCATCGCCGAGTTGCTCTACACCGGCCTCGGGCTGATCGCCGGGGTGCGGGCGGCGCAGCGGCGCAGGGCTGTCGAAGCGTCCCGGGCGGTCGCGTCCACCGGCATGATCGGCGCGGCGCGCGCTCGACCGGAGCGGAACCCGGCGCCGCGCGGCCCTTCGCGCCCGGCGTCGCCCGGGGGGCGTCCGCCCCTGGCAGCGTATGGAGACCGTTCGTGAGCGCCGTCAGCCTCAGCGTCCTGATCGTCACGTACAATGCCGGCCAGGACATCGAGACCTGCCTGGAACGGCTGGCGGAGAGCCGCATCGACCGCCCCTACGAGGTGATCCTCGTCGACAACGCGTCGACCGACGGGACACCGGAGCGTGTCGCGAGGGCCTTTCCCTGGGTCCAGGTGATCGCCGAGCGGACCAACCACGGCTTCGCGGGCGGCAATGCCGTCGCGCTGGAGCACGCGCACGGCGCGGCGATCCTGCTCCTCAACCCCGACGCGTTCCTGCGCGACCCGGGCGCGCTCTCGGGCCTGCTGGACCATCTCGACGCGCATCCGGAGGTCGGGGCGGTCGGTCCGCGCCTGACCTTCCCGGACGGGACGCACCAGGTCGGTGACGCCGGCTACGAACCGCGCCCGCTCTCGATCCTGGTCCACGCCGCCGGCCTGTCGGGCCGCTTCGGGCTGCGCGGCCTCTACCTCGCCAGTCGCCAGGCCAAGGGCGCACGGCCCCTCGACGTGGACTGGATCTGCGGGGCCTGCCTGCTCCTGCGCCGCTCGGCGATCGCCGCGATCGGCGGCCTGCAGAGCCCGATGTTCCTCTACGGCGAGGACGTGGATTGGGGCTGCCGCCTGCGCGATGCCGGCTGGCGCGTCGCCTACCGCCCGGACATCGCCGTCACCCACCTCCAGGGCGGCTCCGGCAGCACACGCTCGGCCCGCTGGCTCGACGGGCTGGCCGCCATCTACAGCCTGCGCAATGCCGGCCGGCCCCTGTCGTCGCCCGCCTTCTTCTCGGGGCCGCTCCGGCTCGGCTTCACCCTGCGGGCGCTCGCCTACGGTCTCGCGGCCCGGCTGCGCGGGCAGCCGGACCTCGCCCGCAAAGCCGACGACATGCGCAGGTTCGCCGGCCACCTGCGCAGTCTTCGTCTCTGATCTTGTGAATCGTCACGGCCGCTTGCGGATGAACACCATGTGGTAGCCCTTGAACGGGCCCGGCGTGAGCCGGAACAGCAGCTCCCAGAACTTGCCCAGGACGATGTTCTCGCCATGATAGAACGGCTGCCCGTCGAAACTGTAGGTGAAGTGCTCGAACCGGTCAGTTGGGAAAAGCCGCTTCCGCGCCGCCTCCGTGTTCATCGTGTAGAGCGGCACGAACGAGTCGATCTCGACCCGCCGCGGCTCGACGAGGCGCAGCACCCGGGCGTGCAGCCGCTTCGGCACGAGCCGCGCCCCGATCCCGACATAGCCCCAGCGGTTCGGCGTCCAGGCGCAGAGCCAGCCGCCCGGGGCGAGCACCCGGCCGAGCTCCGCCGCGGTGACCTCGGGGTGCTCGATATGCTCGAGGACCGAGAAGGCCGAGATCAGGTCGAAGCTCCCGTCCGGGAATGGCAGCACCCCGTCGTGACCGATCAGCCGGACCTCGTCGGCCGACCGGTTGCCGAGGACCGCCTCGTCGACGTCGCAGGCGACGACCTGGGCGCAGCGTCCCCGGAAGTCGCCGAGGTGCCGCCGCAATGGGACCGGGTCATCGCTCCACTTGCCGCGCCCCGCGCCGAACTCCATCACCCGCATGTCCGGCCGGAGCAGCGCGTTGACGCGCACGATGTACTCCATCCGGTGGTCGTGCCGGGAATAGCCCCCGGCTCCCATCTCCCGGAACAGACGCTGTTCGACCGTGACCATGCTTCAGGCTCCTCTGAACGTGCCGCGCCCACGGCGCGTGTGAAAGCGGGGGGATCGGGCGGGCGCCCGGCGGTGGCGATCCTCGGCACCCGCGGGGTGCCGGCGGCGCACGGGGGGTTCGAGACTTTGGCGGAGCGCCTCGCGCTGGAGCTCGTGGCGCGGGGCTGGCGGGTCGAGGTCTACTGTCAGGTGCGCGAGCCGGCGCCGCTGACGGTCTGGCGCGGGATCACACTCATCCCGGTCGCGGTCCGGGGCGACGGCGCCGTCTCGACGATCGTGTTCGACCTGAAATGCACCCTGCGGGCGGCTTTCAGGCCCGCCCTGCCCCTCGTGCTCGGCTACAACACCGCGGCGTTCTCGCTGCTCTACCGGCTGACGGCCAAGCGCAGCGTCATGAACATGGACGGCATCGAGTGGAAGCGTGACCGCTGGTCGAAGCCCGCCAAGGCCTGGTTCTGGCTGAACGAGCGCCTCGGCAGCCTGTTCTCGACCCACCTCGTGGCGGACCACCCGGAGATCGCCAAGCACCTCGCCCGCAGGACCTCCGCCGCACGGATCTCCACCATCGCGTACGGCGCCGACCCGGTGCTTGAGGCCTCGACCGACCCGCTTGCGAAGTTCGGGCTGCGCCCGCGCGATTACGGCCTGCTGATCGCCCGGGTGGTGCCCGAGAACCTCGTGCTCCAGATCGTGCGGGCCTGGAGCGAGGTCCGGCCGGGGCTGCCGCTGCTCGTGCTGGGCAAGCTCGCGGAGTCCGACCCGTATCACCGCGCCGTCCGCGCGGCGGGCGGCCCGGACGTGATCTTCGCCGGCGCGATCTACGAGGCCGAGCGCGTGGCCGCGCTCCGCTTCCACGCCCGCTTCCACATCCACGGCCACACGGTGGGCGGGACCAACCCCTCGCTGGTCGAGGCGCTGGGGGCGGGCTCGCCGATCCTCGCCCACGACAACCCGTTCAACCGCTGGGTGGCGGGGCCGCAAGCGCTGTATTTCGGCGACGAGACGGAGCTGCGGCGGGGTATTCTCGGCCTCGTGCGGGCCGGGCCGCGCCGCCTGGAGGTCATGGGCGAGGCGTCCCGACGCCGCCACGCCGAGGCGTTCACGTGGCGCGGCATCTTCGACGCCTACGAGCGCGTCCTGCGCCGCCAGCTCGCCCCGGAGCGGGAGGGCCGGGGCGCGCAGCGGACGGTGCGCCGGGAGCACGGTCGCGCGTGACACGGGCGCGGGCCGGGCGCGGCCGGTCCTAGCGCCCATGGCCCACCTCCGAGCCGCGCCCGCCGCTGCGGAGCTGCCGCTGGACCACCATCGTGACGGTGCCGGCCGGGACGTCCCGGAGGCTGCAGACCCCGATCCCGACCGTCGCGCCCGCGCCGATGGTCACTGCTCCCTGCACCGCGGCGTGCGCGCCGACCACGGCGCCGTCGCCCAGGCGGGGGCCGTCGGCGGGGAACGGCTGGCTCGGCAGGATCCAGTCCCGCGGCCCGACCAGTGTGCCGGGCAGGAGCGTCAGGTCGGCGCCCCCGGTGCCGCAGAACGCGACCCGCGCCGGGTGCGGCACGAACAGGCCGGGCCCGAGGCGCGAGCCCGGATGCAGGCTGGCGCCCGTGAGCCGCAGGGACAGGTCCGCCACCAGGGCGGCGCAGCGGCGCCAGCCCCGGCCGTGCAGCAGGTGCGCGGTCCGGTGGAGGATCGCCACCTGCATGGCCGGCAGCGTGAGGTGCATCAGGCGCCGGAGCCGCGAGGTCGGCTTCCCGCCCGTGGTCTGGCGCAGGACGCGGGCGAAGTCGGCCGCCAGGAGGCGCCGCAGCCCCGACAGGGTGAGGTGATCCGTCATCGGACCGCTCACGCCGCGACTCCCCGGCCGGGAAGCGGCCGCCAGGGCTGCGGCATGACCTCCTCGTCGGCCTGGACGGGCTTGAGGATAGTGGTCCGCGGACCGATCCGGGCCCGGTCGCCGATCGACACGGCCCCGAGCACGATGGCGCCGGCCTCCAGGACCACGTCGTCGCCCAGCACAGGGAGGCCGGGACCGCCGCCGATGTCCTGATCCGGCTCCTTCAGCAGGCCGCCGATGGAGGCCTGGATCCCGAAGGCGGCGTCGCGGCCCACGGCGCCGGCGATCACGGTTCCGTAGGGCTGCGGCAGGAACAGGCCGCCGGCGATGCGGCTGGAGGGCGGGATGTCGGCGCCCGTCCACCAGCCGTTCACCAGCCACAGCAGCCACGCCGCCATCCGCCAGCCGCGCTCGTGGGCGTAGCGGGACAGGCGGTAGAGCCAGACCGCGTGGTAGCCCCGGCGCAG
>NZ_JBQEPK010000040.1:34503-48275 GCF_052045615.1 Methylobacterium sp. 22177
CGGCGGCGCCAGTGATCGCGGTCGGCGGACAGGGCAGCCCGCACCTCGACCCACCGGAGACGCCCCGCCTCCGCGTCCGCTCCGCGCGAGAGACGCAGATCCGGTCCAGCGGCTGTCTCGGACATACGCAGTCCTCCGGTTTTTCCCAACGCGACAACTCTGCAACCATAAATTGAGCTTGCGGTTGCAAGCCATACGCAGCCTGCCACGATGCAATCGTAGGTCGCAGTTTTCAGTCAGGCTTCACCGAGAGATGCTCCGCTTGGTAAACCGATTGTCGGGACGGAGGCGCGCCGGCGGGCTGCGCTACGGCGCGAACCTGCTCGGGCAGGCGGCGGGGCGCGGCGTCTACCTCGCGGCCGGCTTCGCGGCCTTCGTGATGGTCGGCCATTTCGCCGGCCCGGCGGCGCTGGGCCGCTACGGCCTCGCCCTGGCGATCCTCGCGGTCGCGCTGATCGCGGCGGATTTCGGCACCACGCTGACATTCGGGGCGCGGCTCGGCGCGGTCGGACCGGAGATGCGGGCGGCCGAGTTCGGCCGGATGCTGTCGGCGCGCCTCGTTCTCGGCCTCGGGACGGGTGCCGCGCTCCTCGGCGTCCTGCCGATGCTGCCGGATTCGATCCGGCCCGCCCTCGCGCTCGCCGCCCTGCTGATGCCGCTCGCGGCCGCCCGCTTCCTCGACGCCCTGTTCCAGGTCTGCGGGCGGCCGGGCTGGTCCGTCTGGCCGTCGCTCGCCAACGCCGCCCTGCTGATCGGCGGGACGGCACTCGCGCTCTGGCTTCAGCTTCCGGAGGCGGCGCTCAGCCTCGTGGCGGTGGCCGCCGGCATCGCGTACGGCGCGGTCGGGCTGGCGCTGGCGCTGCGCCTCGTGCCCGCCCGCCCCGCCTCGCTGCCGCACGCGCTCGCGACGATCCGGGC
Source organism: Methylobacterium sp. 22177 (assembly GCF_052045615.1). Classification (NCBI taxonomy): domain Bacteria; kingdom Pseudomonadati; phylum Pseudomonadota; class Alphaproteobacteria; order Hyphomicrobiales; family Methylobacteriaceae; genus Methylobacterium; species Methylobacterium sp. 22177. The sequence goes on from NZ_JBQEPK010000040.1 coordinate 35,422, forward strand.
CGCGGCGGGGGTGGGCGTCTCGAACGCCCTCGGCTCGCTCAACGGCCGGATCAGCCTGATGATGCTGGCCGCCTTCGCGGGCGCGGCCGAGCTCGGCCAGTTCACGGCCGGCTTCCGGTTCTTCGAGCTCGGCGCCGCGGTGGCGATCACCCTGTGCGCGCCGCTGGTGCCGGTCTTCGGGCGCGCCGTCGGGCCCCTGGTTGACGGACGGTCGCGCGCCGGCACGACCGCCCTGCGCGCGCGGGTCCGCGGCGCTTTGGTGCCGATCCTCGCCGCGTCCTGCGCCGGAGCGGTGGCGGCCTGCGCCCTCGCGGAGCCCCTGGTACGCCTCGCCTTCGGTCCGGATTTCGGCGGCGCCGTCCCGGTGCTGCGCGTCGCCACCGGGATGAGCGTCCTGCTGATCGCCGCCACGGTCCTGTTCGCGGGCCTCGTCCCGCTGGGCCGGACCGGTTTCGCGGTACGCGGCAGCGCGGCGGCCTGCGCCACGAACCTCGTCGCCTGCACGCTGCTGATCCCCTGGGATCCGCTCCTCGGCGCGGGCCTCGCCGCGCTGCTCGCCGAGGCGGCGATGCTCGGCGTCCTGGCCCACGCCTTCTGGCGGGAGGCCGGACCGCCGCTCGCCCTGGCCGACGTGCCGACCCTCGCCGCGCCGGCCCTCCTCACCGCCCTCGCCTGGGCAGCCGGCCCCGCCGCGCTGGTCCCCGTGACGGTGCCCGCCGTCGCGACCCTCGCGACCGCCGTCGCGGGGTGGCTGTGCCTGCGCCGCAACCCGTCCGATCCCCTCCCCCTCCCGCTTCCGGAAGCCTCGTCATGAGCGATCGACCCGTGCTCTCGGTCATCATCCCGACCTACAACCGCGCCGACACGCTGCGTCTGTGCCTGCGGGCCTTCGACCGGCAGGAGACGGAGGCGCCCTTCGAGATCGTCGTCTGCGACGACGGCTCGACCGATCACACCGGGACGGTCGTCAGCCGCGCTGTCGCCACGGGCCGGATACCCGTGGTGCACCTGCGCCAGGAGAATGCCGGGGCGAACGCCGCCCGCAACCGCGCCATCGCGGCGGCCCGGGGCGAGCGCCTCCTGATCGTCAACGACGACACCATCCCGGTGCCGAGCCTCGTCGAGGCGCACCGGCTCGCCCACACCCGGCGGGGCGGGCGGGAGACCGCGATCCTCGGCCGGATGACCATCGACCCGGCGCTGCCCTTCTCGCCGTTCTCGGCGCTCCACCACGACGCCTCCTACGACGCCCTGGCGGGCCGCGAGGAGGTCGGCTGGGACGCGTTCCTGACCTGCAACGTCAGCGTCGACCGGCACTTCCTGGGGGAAGCCGGGGGCTTCGATCCGAAGCTGTTCTGGCACGAGGACATTGAGCTGGGCGAGCGGCTGGCCCGGCGCGGCATGCGCCTGTTCTACGCCCCCGAGGCGCTGGGCTACCACCACCATCTCCTCGACGAGGCGGCCTATCTGCGGATCGCCGAGCGCGAGGGCGCGGCCCTGGTGCTGTGGTACCGCAAGCGCCCGGACCTCGTGGCCGATCTCGGCCGCCTCGGCCTCGTCGGGCCGCCGCCGCTCGGCGCGGCGGCGCGCCACCGGGTCGCCGACCTCGCGATGCCGCAGGCCCTCCTGCCCGGCTGGCAGATGGCGGCGCGCGCGCTGACGCGGATCAGCCCGGAGGCCGGCCGCACCGTGTGGCGGCGTCTGTTCCAGCGGCGCAAGCGCCTCGCCATCGCCCGGGCCCTCGCGGCATGAGGTGGCCCCGCACGGTCCTCGGCTGCGCCCTGTCGGCGCTGGTGCTGCCTGTCCTGGCCGCCTGCGGGCCGGCCGACGCGCAGGTGCAGCAGAACATCCTGGTCGATCCCGCCGGCGGCGCGAAGCCCGGCTACACCACCGTGGCACGGCTCGCCGACGTGCCCTTCGCCGCGCTCGGCCCCGGCTCGAGCGTGCTCGTCCGCGGCGGCAGCTACGGCGACGTCGTGTTCGTCGGGTCGCGCGGGACCGCGGCGGCGCCGGTGACGGTGGCGGCCGAACCCGGCACGCAGCCGCGCCTGTCCAACTCGGTGGTGTTCGAGAACGCCGCCTACGTCACGGTCACAGGCCTCACCGTGCAGGGCGCGGTGAATTCCGGCTTCATCATCCGCCGGGGATCGAGCCACGTCACGGTCGCGGGCTCGACCGTGTCCCGCTCCGGCCTGGGGATCTGGATCGGCGACGGCGCCGGGGCGGGTCACCGCATCACCGGCAACACCCTCGCCGACAACCAGACCCACGGCGTGGCCGTCGACGTGATCAACGCGCCCGCGGAGGATCCGAGCTACATCCTCGACAACACCGTGACCGGCAACGGCATCCACGGGATGGAGATCAACGGCTCCGGCTACGTCGTGGAGCGCAACCGCGTCTCGGGCAACGGCGTGGGGATGTCGGGCACCTCGGGCATCCACGTCTACGCGAAGGACGCCGCCCAGGACGCGGGCGACCGCAACACCATCCGGTACAACATCGTCACCGGCCAGAAGGAGACGACCGGCCAGGACGGCAACGGGATCCAGATCGACCAGTGGTGCGACGGCAACGTCGTCGCGTTCAACGTCGCGGCCGACAACGACGGTGCCGGGATCAACCTGTTCGACGCCGGCTCCAACACGGTGGTGAACAACACGACTTACGGCAACATGCGCGATTCCGGCGGCAAGCACATCTACCGCGGCGAGATCGTGCTCGCCTCCGACTACACCAAGCAGGTCGACCGCACGTCGAACAACCGGGTCCTCAACAACATCGCCTACGCGACGCGGCCGAACGTCGCCGCGATCGTGGTCGAGGCGACCACCACCGACAACAACAACGCGATCGGGCCGAACTTCCTCGGCAGCGCCGTCGGCGCCCCGCTCTACCGCTGGGACACGCAGGCCACCGGCGACGGGGCGAGCCTGCCGCTCAACGGCCAGGGTCCCGACCTCACCGGCACGCCCGCCTTCCGCGATCCCGCGAACCCCATGACCGGCGGGCTCGCCCTGACGGCGCCCCCGGCCCGCGCCGGCATCCCGCTCGGCGCCACCCGCGACATCGCCGGCCAGGCCTACGCCCCCGGCGAGGCCCCGACCTTCGGCGCCTACAGGAGCCCGTAACATGCTTCGCATCGGCATCGACGCGCACGTGCTCACCGGCAAGCCGCAGGGCAGCCGGACCTGGCTCGTGAACATCATCGGGCGGGCCGCCGCCCGCCACCCGGACGCCACCTACGTAGTCTATTCCGGCGACCCGGAGGCCTGCGCCCGCATCGTCTCGGGCGACAACATCGAGCACCAACGGCTACCGCGCGTGCCCGCGACCGTGCGGCTGACCCTGGTCTGGCCGTGGCTGTTCCTGCGCGACCGGCTGGACACGCTGCTGACTACCTACATCGCCCCGCCGCTGGTGCCGGGCGACCGGCAGGTGGTCGTGGTCCACGACATCCTGTTCGAGACGCATCCCGAATTCTTCCCCTGGTCGATGCGCTGGCGGAACAAGATCCTGACCCGGCTCTCGGCGCGGCGCGCCAAGCTGGTCCTGACCATCTCCGACTACAGCCGCGACTCCATCGCCAACGTCTACGGCATCGCGCGGGAGCGCATCGCCGAGGTGCGCTGCGGCTCCACGCCGCCGCAGGCGGTCACGGAGCGGACGCCGCTCGCCGACGGGCGCCCCTACCTGCTGATGGTCGGCCGGCTGGAGCCGCGGAAGAATCTCGGCCTCGTCCTCGACGCCTTCGCGCGGCTGCCGCAGGGCGCGGCCCGGCTGATCGTCGTCGGCAAGGGCGACGGCGAGCGGCCCGAGACCCTCGACCGCCTCGCCCGGACGCCGGACGCGGTGCACATCGCCGGCATCGACGACCGGGGCCTGTCCGACCTCTACGCCCGGGCCGCCGCCCTGGTCTTCCCGAGCCGCGGCGAGGGCTGGGGCATCCCTGTCCTCGACAGCCTCGCCCGCGGGACGCCGGTGATCGCCTCGAGCCTCACGGCCATCCCGGAGGCCGGCGGCAGCGCGGCGAGCTACTTCGACCCGGACGCCCCCGACCGGGTCGAGCGGCTCACCGAGCTGATGGCGGCGGCGATCGAGGGGCGGCTGCCCTTCGACGCCACCGCCGCGCGCGCCCACGCGGCGCGCCACGACTGGGACGGGCCGGCCGCCACCTTCGTCGACCTGATGCGCCGCAGCTTCACGGCCCGCACGCACCTCCGCGACCTGATCCTCGCCGCGCCGAACCTGCGGGGGTGACGCGAGGGGCTGACGCCAAGGAAGCGCGGTCGGCCCGCCTAGCGCGCGGCCCCGAGCGCGCCGACGATCGGGCTCTCCGGTCCCTCGTCGGCGATGGGATCCTGGATCAGCGTCCAGTAGCCCAGGGCCGCCACCAGGGCGATCGCGGCCCCGGTGATGAAGGCCATGGAGAAGTGGCCCGTGCCGCCGACGATGAAGCCCGTCACGGTCGGCGCCAGGGCGCCGCCGATGTAGCCGCCGAAATTCTGCATGGCGCCGAGCGACGCCGTGCAGCTCGCCGGCGCCGCCACGGAGGCCATCGCCCAGGCCGACGACGAGCTCATGTAGACCAGGAACAGCGAGGCCGAGATGCAGGCGATGGCGAGGGTGTCGCTCGGCGTCAGCGCCGCCACCACCGTGAAGGCGGCGGTCGCCACCAGGGAGCCGACCATCGGGATCTTGCGGCTGCGGATCGGGTCGACGCCGCGGCGGACGAGGACATCGACGACGCGGCCGCCCAGGATCCCGCCCAGCACGCCGAAGGCGAAGGGGATCGAGCCGACGAGGCCGGTCTTCTGCAGGGTGAAGTGTCGCTCGATCTCGAGGTAGCTCGGCAGCCACGCGGTGTAGAGCCACGTCATGTAGATGCAGCCGAAATAGCCGACGATCATCCCCCAGCTGGTGCGGAACCCGAAGAGCCGTCGCCACGCGCTCCAGGTGACCGCGCGGCTCGCGTTCGGGGCGTCGCCCTCTTCCAGGAAGGCGCGCTCCCCCGGCGTCAGGTCGGTCTCGCGCGGGTTGCGGAAGACCAGGTAGACGATCGCGGCGAGCACGAGGCCGGCCGCGCCCATGATGACGAACATCGCCCGCCAGCCGAAGCTCACCATGAGGAAGGTGAGCAGCGGCAGGGCCAGGAAGGTCCCGAGCGAGGAGGCGCAGTTCCAGATTCCCGTGGCGGTGCCGCGCTGGCGGATGTTGAACCAGTCCCGGGAGACCCGGGCGCAGGTCGGAAAATGCGGCGCCTCGCCGACACCGAGCACGATCCGCGCGCTCACGAACTGCCAGAACGACGTCACCGCGCCGCCGAGCATCTGGCCGAACGACCAGCAGGTCAGGCCGAGCGTCAGCGTCAGGCGCGGGCCGAGCCGGTCGGCGAGCGCCCCGGCCGGGAGCTGCGCGAAGGCGTAGGCCCAGAGGAAGGCCGAGAGCAGCAACCCCATGTCGGGGATCGAGAGGCCGAGATCCTCGCGGATCAGCGGGTTGGCCACCGCCAGGGTGGCCCGGTCGACGTAGTTGACGACGCCCGCCGTGACGAGCAGGGCGAGCGAGATCGTCTGGATGCGGCGCACGCGCGGCGTTGCGGCCAGGGCCATCGTGTCCTCCCGGTATGACGGGCCCCTTGGGGGTCTCCGTGGCCGGCCGGTCCTTCGCGACTCGCGGCGGCCCGGGACCATTCTGCACCGAATGCCGCCGGACGGAAGGCCCGCCGCCCCTCGCCTCCCGGCGCCGGGCGTCGTAGACGGGCCGCTCCGTCACCCTTCGAGTCCGCCCGTTGCGCCTGATCCAGATCACCCACCACGACCTCGACGGCTACGGCGCCTCCACGGTCGCCGCCGCCTGCGCCACGGTCGAGCGCGTCGTCCACGTGCCGCGCTACAGCGATGTCGGCCCCGTCTTCGAGGACGAGATCAAGCGCCTCGGCCGCGCGGCGGAGCGCGAGATCCTGCTGATGACCGACCTCGGCCTGGAGGAGCAGACCATCGCGGGCCTGAAGAAGTTCGCCGCGATGAACCGGCGACGCGCGGACGGGCAGAAGCACCGGCTCGTGGTCCTCGACCACCACGCCTCCTCCCTCGACCAGCTGCGGCGCCTTGGCCTGGACGCGGCGCCCGACGCCGAGCGGCCGGCGCTCCACCGGATCGACCTGGGCGACCCCGAGATCGCCGTGCTGATCGAGGACGACATCTGCGCCACGCGGATGACCTTCGAGCACCGGGCCCTGTTCGCCGCGCACGAGCCCGCGACCGACCTGTCGAGCCTGCTCACCGCGGTCGATGCCCTCGACCTGTGGCGCAAGGAGAGCCCCGCCTTCCGGGGCGGCCTCGCCCTGGACGAGCTGTTCTGGGAGGTCGTGTCGAGCTACGTGCCGGTCGGGCATCCCTGGCACGACCGCTTCGTGTCCGAGATCCTCCTCGCGGCCGCCGCCGCCCTGCGGGACGGGGCGAGCCCGGCCGATCTGGAGCGCCGCGCCTCGGCGATCCGCGCCGGCGTGGTCGACGCGCTGCTGCGCGACGCGCCGGACGACGACCCCACCCTGACGACGCGCATGCGACTCGCCCGGGCGCTCGCCCGCTCGGACTCCCTGTTCCGACCGCTGAAGGACGGCACGCTCCTGTCCTTCGCCCTCGACTCGGGCACATTCCAGCGGGTCTCCGACCTGATCATGGATGCGGGCCGGGCCAAGCGCGTGGTCAACGTCCAGCGGATGGGCACGCTGTCGTTCCGGTCCAACGACGGCACGGCCCTCGACGGCGCCCGCCTGTTCCGCGGCGGCGGCCACCGCGACGCGGCGGGCGGCCGGCTCCAGAGCGGGTCGGCCTTCTCGATGGCGGACGCGATCGCCCAGGTGGAGCCGGTGCTGAACCCGGAGAAGCCGGCCGGCTCGGACAGCCCGTTCGCGGCGCTGAAGAACTGGAAGGGCTGAGCGACCGCCCGCCCTGCCCGTGCGGGTGCGGCGGCCGGCTTAGAGCCGGAAATCCTCGCCGAGATAGAGCCGGCGCGCGTCCGGGTTCGCCACGATCTCCTCGGGCGTGCCCTCCGTGAGGATTCGGCCGGAATGGGCGATGTAGGCGCGGTCGATCAGGCCCAGCGTCTCGCGGACGTTGTGGTCGGTGATCAGCACGCCGATGCCGCGCTGCTTCAGATGCTTCACCAGATCCTGGATGTCGCCGACCGCGATCGGGTCGATGCCCGCGAAGGGCTCGTCCAGCAGCATGAAGGTCGGCGAGGAGGCGAGCGCCCGGGCGATCTCGCAGCGCCGCCGCTCGCCGCCCGAGAGCGCGATCGAGGGCGACTTGCGCAGGCGCGCGATGTCGAATTCCTCGAGCAGGGAATCGAGCTTGCGCGCGCGCGTCTTGCGATCGGGCTCGACCACCTCCAGCACCGCGCGGATGTTGTCCTCCACGGTGAGCCCGCGGAAGATCGAGGCCTCCTGCGGCAGGTAGCCGATCCCGAGCCGCGCCCGCTGGTACATGGGCAGGTGCGTGATCGGCAGGCCGTCCAGGGTGATGTGGCCGCGGTCGGCCGCCACAAGCCCGGTGATCATGTAGAAGATCGTGGTCTTGCCGGCGCCGTTCGGCCCGAGCAGTCCGACGGCTTCGCCGGTGCGCACGGTGAGGCCGGCCTCGTGGACGACCGTGCGGGCGCCGTAGCTCTTGCGCAGGCCGCGCACGCTGAGGATGCCGAGGCCACCCTCATCGGCCGCGGACCAGCCGTCGGACTCGGCGGCCTCGTTCGGCCGCGCGCGCCGGCCGAACAGGCGGCCGAGCCAGCCCGTCCGGCCCGCCGGCTCCTGCGGGCCCGCCTGGAACGCCACGGCGCCGCTCAATCGACCTGCGCCTTCGGCCTGGGCGGCGGCTGGGTGCAGCCCTTCGCCTTGCCGTCCTTGGCGTCGGACTTCTCTCCGGGCACGAACAGGGCCGAGACGCGCCCCCCCGCCACCGGGTCCATGTTCGCGCGCCCGGTGTTCATGTCGTAGACGAGCCGCTGCCCGCGGGTGACGTTCTGGCACTGGCTCAGGACGACGTTGCCGGTCAGCACGATCCGCTTGGCGTCCTGGTCGAACACCGCGTGGTCACCGGTGGCGACCTGATCCTTCTGCACCACCGTCACCGGCCCGGCGCAGTCGACCTTCTGAATCCCGTTCTCGGCGGGGTTCCGCGGCGCCGCGTCAGCGCCCTCGTCCCGCGCTTCAGTCTTGGCGTCGCCCCTGGCGCCCTTGCCGGGGGCGTCCCTGCCGCGCTTGTAGGTCACCGTCATGGTCGAGCAGCGGATGGTGCTGTCGCCCTGCACGGCCACGACGTTGCCGGCGAAGACCGCCTTGTTCTCCCGGTCGAACACGTCGAGCCGGTCGGCGTCGATCTTGATCGGATCCTTGCCGCCGCCGCCGATATTGCCGAAGGGCGAATCTTTCCGCGCCGGCTTCTCGGCCAGCGCCGGGCCGGCGAGGAGCAGCCCGGCCGCCAGGGCGGCCCAGAGGGTGCGGGCGGCTCTCATCGGGCACCGTCCGCGGCTTCGGCGTCCGAGGTCAGAATGCGGGCCTGCGGCTTCTCCGCCTGCTCCTCGTTCGCGATGACCACGTGGACGTTGCCGATGAAGGAGATCCGCTTGCCGTTCTCGACGACGTCGAGGGTGTCGGCCTTCACGTTGGCCCGCGGGCTCGAGACCGTGACGGGCTCCTGCGAGCTGATGGACCCGGTCTTGAACGCGACGGCGGCGGAGCGCAGGCGCGCCTCCTCGCCCTTGTCGGTCCAGATGCGGATGTCGTCCTTCAGGTCGAGCGCCTCGCGGGCGGTGTCGAACAGGCCCGACGTCGCCGAGAGGCGGGCGATGCCGCCCTGATCGTCGGTGGCGATGTGGCCGCGCATCTGCTGCAGCTCGATCTGGCTCGGCTTGCGCACGTCCTGGAGCGCGGCGTCGGCCGTCACCTCGTAGCCGCGGGTGCCCTGGCGGAAGCCCGAGAGCCGCGGATTCTCCATGCGGACCTTCGAACCGGCCAGCGTCACCGGACCGACCGAGACGCCCGGCAACGGTGCCGCGAAGGGGTTGAACAGGTAGGCCAACAGCAGCGCCACCGCGCCGCCGGCGACCACCGGGATCAGCCGGCGCATGGCGCGCACGCGTCCGCTGTGGCGATACGCCCGGGCGTGGGCCCGGGTCCGCGCCGCCGCGACCGCCTGTCCGTTGCCGGCTTCAGCCTCGACCGGGTTCATGCAGCGTCCGTGAGGCGCGCCCGAGGCGCGCGAGAGGGTTCGGCTCAGACGCCTGCGGCCCCCACCGCGCCCGCGCCATCGGCCGGGCAATGATCCCGACCGGTGGCGAAGTTATGGCTTGACCATTTCCGAATGATCAACCGAACCCACAATCATCCCGAACGGAGGTGTGTGGAGACACACGCCGCGCGCGGCCTCCCGGCGGCGCGCGGCGCGGGTCTCCGTAGTCCTACGCGCCCCGCGCGGCCGCGAGGGCCGCCGCCACCGTGCGGGCGAAGGCCGCCGGGTCGCGGGGGCTGTCGCCGTCCTGGATGCGGGCGAGGTCGAGGAGCGTGCCGGCGGCCTGCGGCACCTCCGATTCGGGCGCCGCGGCCAGCGCCCGGATCAGCGGGTGGCGCGGGTTGATCTCCAGAACCGGCTGCCCGGCGCCGGCCCGCCCGGCCCGGCGCATGAGCCGCTGCATCTGCAAGTCGGGCCCGCCGCTGCCGGCCGAGAGAACCACGGCCGAATCCACGAGCCGGTCGGTGGTGCGCACGTCCGAGACCTCGGCGCCCAGGGCCGTCTTCACGGCGGCGACGAAGGCGTCGATGCCCTCGGGCGCCTCCGGCTGCTCGCCCTCGAGCGCGAACTTCGAGAGGTCGAGCCCCCCCTTGGTGATCGAGCGGAGCGTCTTCCCGTCGAAGGTGCCGAGCTGATCGGGCCAGAAGGCGTCGACGTGGTCGGAGAGGAGCAGCACCTCGAGGCCGCGGGCCCGGAAGCCCTCCAGTTGCGGCGACGACTTCAGCGCCTCGGCATCGTCGGCGACGAGGTAGTAGATCGCCTCCTGGCCGTCCTTCATGCGGGACACGTAGTCGGGCAGCGAGGTCCAGCCCTCCACCGCCGAGGAGCGGAAGCGCAGGAGCGGCGCGATCTCGCCCCGACGCTCGAAATCCTCGTAGATGCCCTCCTTGAGGACGGGGCCGAAGTTCTCCCAGAAGGACTGGTAGCCCTCCACGTCCTTGGCGCGGGTGGTGAGTTCGGAGACGACACGCCCGGTAACCGCGCGGCGGATCCGGGCGAGCGCCGGGGTCGACTGCAGCATCTCGCGGGAGACGTTCAGCGGCAGGTCCTCGGTGTCGACCACGCCCTGGACGAAGCGCAACCACGGCGGCAGCAGTTCGGCCTCGTCGGTGATGAACATCCGTCGGACATGGAGCCGGACCTTGCTCTGCCGCTCGTTCTCGAGGGCCTGGAACGGCTTCGAGCCGGGGATGAAGAGCAGGGCGGAGAACTCGAGCTGACCCTCGGCGCGCCAGTGAAGCGTCGCCCACGGCTTGTCGAAGTTCATGCCGATGGAGTGGTAGAACTCCTCGTACTGCTCCTCGGTGACCTCGGACTTCGGCTTGCGCCAGAGCGCGGTGCCCTGATTGGCCGATTCGTCCTTGCCGTCGCGCACGACGGCGATCGGCACGGTGATGAAGTCGGCCCATTTCCGCACCAGATGGTCGAGGCGGTAGGGCTCGAGGTACTCGTCGGCATCCGCCTTGAGGTGCAGGACGATGTCGGTGCCGGGTTCGGCCCGCGTGGCCGGCTCCAGCGTGTAGCTGCCCTGCCCTTCCGAGGCCCAGGTCCAAGCCTCGTCGCTGCCGGCGCGGCGCGACGTGACGGTGACTCGGTCGGCGACCATGAAGGCCGAGTAGAAGCCGACGCCGAACTGGCCGATCAGGCTCGGCCGGTCCTCGGCCTTGGCGGATTCCAGCGTCTGCGAGAAGGCCCGCGTGCCGGAGCGCGCGATGGTCCCGAGGTTGGTGGCGAGATCCTCCTTGGTCATGCCGATGCCGGCGTCCGAAACGGTCAGGGTCCGCGCCTCCTTGTCGGGCGCGATTCGGACCTTGGCATCCGGCGGCAGGGCGCTCGCCGCCGAGGTCAGCGCCTCGAATCGCCGCCGGTCCATGGCGTCGGCGGCGTTGGCGACGAGTTCGCGCAGGAAGATCTCGCGGTCGGAGTAGAGCGCGTGCACGACGAGGTCGAGGAGGCGACCCACCTCCGCCCCGAACTCGTGCCGCTCGATCGTCTCGCTCACGGGTGATGCCTCCGCTGTGGGGGAAATTGCGGTGGCGATATGCTGGCGAACGGGGCCGTTTTCAATGCGAAAGACGGCCGGCCTCGGCCTCCGCAGCGCGGTCCCCGCGCGCCGCGGCCGGTCAGATCTCGATCTCGGTGCCCACCTCGACGATCTGCCGGGTCGGCAGGCCGAAATGGGCGCCGGTGCGCTCGGCGTTCCGCTTCATGAAGGCGAACAGGCCCTCCCGCCACGGCGCCATGCCGGGATGGGTCGGCGACGGGATCACCACCTCGTGGCCGACGAAGTAGGTCATGTCCTCGAGATATTCCGGCGGCAGCAGCCCGCTCGCCACCGCGCATTGCAGGCCCTCGGGGATCGAGGCGGTCTGCATGAAGCCGTAGCGCAGCACGACGCGCTCCATGCCGGGCGTGTATTTCGAGATCGCCTTGCGGATCCCCTGCGCCACCAGCGTGACCTGCGCCCGCTCGCTCGCCGGGATCACCGGCTCCTCCTCGTAGACGACGGTGATCAGCAGGATCCGCTCGTGCAGGCAGCGGCTGCGCTCCAGCAGGCGGCCGAGCGCCATCGGGATGCCCTCGGTGGCGGCGGTCAGGAAGGCCGCGGTGCCGGGCAGCGTCACCGGCGGGTGCGAGCCGAGGCTGGAGAGGAAGGAGGCCTCGGACATGCGCATGGTCTGGCGGACGGATTCGAGGACGTGGTCGCCCTTCATCCAGGTCAGCATCAGGAAGGCGACCACGCCGGCGAGCAGCAGCGGAAACCAGCCGCCCTCGAACAGCTTCACGCTGTTGGCGGAGAAGAACACGAGGTCGATGCCGAGGAAGAAGCCGTTGACCGCGAGGACCAGGACCGGGTTGTAGCCCCAGCGGAGCGCGATCAGCGCGGCGAGCAGCGTGGTGATGCCCATGAGTGCCGAGACCGCGATGCCGTAGGCGCCGGCGAGCGCGTCGGAGGAGCCGAACACCACCACGGCCGTCAGGGTCGCCGCGGCGAGCAGCCAGTTCACCGCCGGCACGTAGATCTGGCCGCGCTCGTCCTCGTCGGTGTGCACCACCCGCATCATCGGCATGAAGCCGAGCTGGATCGACTGCTGGGTGAGCGAGTAGACGCCCGAGATCACCGCCTGCGAGGCGATGACCGTCGCCATCGTGGCGAGCGCCACCAGCGGGTAGTGCGCCCAGTCCGGCGCGAGGCGGTAGAACGGGTTCTCGATCGCGCTCGGGTCGGCGATGATCAGCGCGCCCTGCCCGCAATAGTGGATCAGCAGCGCCGGCAGGACGAGGCCGAACCACGCGATCCGGATCGCCGGGGCGCCGAAATGGCCGAGATCGGCGTACATCGCCTCGCCGCCGGTCACCGCCAGGAACGCCGCGCCCAGCATCAGGAAGCTGACGTGCCAGCCGGCATGGATCAGGAAGTCCACCGCCCGGAACGGGTTGGCCGCCGACAGGATCTCCGGCGCGCGCAGGATGCTCGGGAGAGCAAGCAGGACCAGGACGACGAACCAGACGAGCATGACGGGTCCGAAGACCCGGCCGATGGCGGCCACGCCCTTGTGCTGG
>NZ_JBQEPK010000041.1:0-47284 GCF_052045615.1 Methylobacterium sp. 22177
TGCCGGTACGCGTGTCGTGTGAGGACGCGGCCGCGGGGCGTGCGCTGCACGAAGCCGCGCTGGATCAGGTAGGGCTCGATGATGTCCTCGATGGCGTCGCGCGGCTCCGACAAGGCCGCGCCGATGGTCTCGATCCCCACCGGGCCGCCCCCGAACGCGCGCGCGATCAGGCTCAGGTACTTGCGGTCCATCACGTCCAGACCCGCCCCGTCCACGTCCAGGAGCTGCAGCGCCCGGTCGGCGATCGCCCGCGTCACCGTCTCGGCCTCCGCCACGACCGCGAAATCCCGCACCCGCCGCAACAGCCGCCCCGCGATCCGCGGCGTGCCCCGCGCCCGCCGGGCGATCTCGTTGGCGCCCTCCGCCGACATGCCCAAGCCCAGGACCCGCGCGCCGCGCGCCACGATCTGCTCCAGCTCGTCGATCTCGTAGAACTCCAGCCGGATCGGGATCCCGAACCGGTCGCGCAGCGGCGTCGTCAGCAGCCCCGCCCGCGTCGTGGCGCCGACCAGGGTGAACTTCGGCAGCTCGATCTTGACCGAGCGCGCCGCCGGGCCCTCGCCGATGATCAGGTCGAGCTGGTAGTCTTCCATGGCCGGGTAGAGGATCTCCTCGACCGCCGGGTTGAGCCGGTGGATCTCGTCGATGAACAGGACGTCGCGCTCCTCCAGGTTGGTGAGCTGCGCGGCCAGGTCGCCGGCCTTGGCGATCACCGGCCCGGAGGTCGAGCGGAAGTTCACACCCAGCTCGCGCGCCACGATCTGGGCCAGCGTCGTCTTGCCCAGCCCCGGCGGACCGACGAACAGCACGTGGTCGAGCGCCTGACCGGTCTTCTTCGCAGCCTCGATGAACACCTGCATGTTCGCACGCGCCGCACGCTGACCGATGAACTCCGACAGGCTCAGAGGGCGGATCGTCTGATCCACGTCGTCGGTGCGCTTCTCCGGCGTCAGGAGCGCGTTGGTCGGAGGCTTCGGCTTGCTCATGAACCCTGCTTCGTGGACCGTGTCGCGCGGCCCGCGATGGGCGGCCACGCAGGACGGCTGGGCACCGGCGCGTCCGGTTTTGTTCTTCCTTACCCGTGAAAGCCGCGAAGTCTAAGCGCCGTCGCCGGGCGGCATGCCCCGGCGACATGACCCGGCGCTGGCCGGGTACCGTCACCGGCGATGTGAGCGAGCGCACCGGCCGCGCCGTCGGTGCAACCGCGATGCAACCGAACCGTCGGCCCGCGCATTCCTGGACCGAACCTCCAAGCACGGCCGCAGGGCGCATTTCCCCATGAGACTCCGTACGATCGCTGCCGCCGCAGCCGGCACCGTCATGCTCGCCGGGCCGCTCGCGGCCCAGGCCGCCAACGGCCCGGCCGAGACCAAGGTCGCCGAGGCCAATCCGCAGGTTCATCCCGTCTCGGCGGAGCGGGACGACGACGTCACCTGCAGTCGGGCCCGCCGTCGCCTGTGGATCGAGGGCGAGGGCTGGGTGGTCCGGCGGATCACCACCTGCCGCTGACCGGGCCCACCTCTGGGGGCCATCGGCCGGGGATGACGGGGCCTTACGCACTCTGCGCGACTGGAGACGCGGAACGGCCGATGATCCGGTCTGTTGGCCCTGCATCCGGCGCGGACCGCGCGCCGACAACCATCGGAGCCGGCCCCATGGCGAACCGGATGATCCTGACGGTGCTCGCCGTAGCGGCCGCGACGACCGCCTCGGCGCAGACTGTCCGGAGCCCCGATCCCTATGCACCGGTGGCCTACGCGCCCGGCTACGCCGCCGATCCGAGTTTCGCCGGCGAGTTCGTGCGCGGGACCTATATCGGCGCCCCGCTGACGCGGGTGCCGCGCCCGACCCAGATCGTGCCCAGTCCCTGGAGCTACGGCACCTACGGCGTCCCGACGGTGACCGGCATCCCGGCCGCTCCGGCGGCCCAGCCGACCCTGACGGTGATCGACGCCGTCCCCCGCGGCCGCCGCGACGAGCGCGCCGCCGGCGCCGCCCCGGTCGCGGGCGCCCGGGTCATCGCGGTTCAGGTTCCCCGGCGCTGAGCGCCGCGAACCACGCCGCGTAGGGCGTGTTGCGGACGAGGTGCCGGTTGAGGTCCGGGGCACCGTCCGTCCACCAGACCGGCCCGCGCTCGCCGAGCGCGATCTTGGCCGCGTCGACCTCGGCCCTGGCGGAAGCCAGCGCGCCCGCCGCGGCCGCCGCGCCTGCCCGCTCGGCCCGCTTGGCCTCCTTCACACCCCGCCGCGCCGCCATGAGGCGCTTCACCAGCGCCGCGCGGCAGGCGTCCGACAGATCGGGATTGGCGCGGCGCCACAGACGGCCCCGGACAACGATGTAGCGCCGATCCGGAGTGGTAATGGCCAGGCTCATGCCGGGGTTCAGCTCCGTTGGGGGGAGGTTAAGCCTTCCAGCTTACACGGCGGATATCAGTTGCGGGTCACGCCATGCAGATCGTCATCGTCGACTCGAGCCGCGTTGTGCTGCAGATCATCGCGTCCCTCATCGAGCCGCGCGGCCACGCGGTGCACCCCTTCACGGATTCGGAGCGGGCGCTGGAATTCCTGGCGGCGACGCCGGCGGTCCGTGTCCTCATCACCAGCCTGGAGGTGCGGCCGCTCTGCGGACTCGAACTCTGCTGGTCGGCACGGCTGCTCGCGGAATCCCGCGGGCCGCTGCACGTCATCACCATGTCGTCGGCGCGCAACGTCCGCAGCCTCGCCGAGGCCCTCGACAGCGGCGCGGACGACTTCATCGAGAAGCCGCCGAGCGCCGAGGAGCTGAACGCGCGCCTGCGCGCGGCCGAGCGCCTGACCACCATGCAGGAGGAACTGATCCGCCTCGCCGAGACGGATCCGCTGACCGGCTCCTACAACCGGCGCGCCTTCTTCAACCGCGCGCGCGCCGCCGTGGCGCAGGACCCGCGGCCGGACGCCGTCTCGGCCATCCTCCTCGACATCGATCACTTCAAGCGCATCAACGACGAGCACGGGCACGATGTCGGCGACGTGGCGATCAAGGCCGTGGCCGACTTGATCTCCGGCTCCGGGATCGCCGGACGCCTCGGCGGCGAGGAATTCGCCGTCATCCTCCCGGGGCGCGACCTCGGGGAGGCCGTGGCGCATGCCGAGCGCCTGCGCGGCGACGTCCAGGCCCTGCGGATCCGCGGGGCCAAGGGTCCGATCGCGCTGAGCTGCAGCTTCGGCGTCAGCACGTGGCGTGACGGCGACAGCGTCGAGGCCCTGGTCAAGCGGGCGGACGTCGCGCTCTACGCGGCCAAGGGCGGCGGCCGGAACCGGGTGGTCCCGGATCAGGGCGCGGGCGTCCACGCCGTCGCGGGCTGACACGGACCGCCCGTACCAGATCGGCACAGTCGGTCGGGCGGTGTCCCACGGTCGTCCCAGATCGGCGCATTGATCCGCCGAGTATCCGTTCTCGGGCAGCGATTCTGCCAATATAAAGCTTAATATTCGCGAGCTGTTGCTGGAACGGATCTTGGAACTTCGCCTTCGATCCCGGCCGCCTGTATCAAGCCGGGAGAGAGAGGTGCGAGGTCATGAGTACGGCCGTTGGCGTCCTGATCCTGGATGAGCCGGAGGACCTGAGCGCGACGGTTCGCGCCACCCTCGAGCACATGCCCGAATTCCACACCATCGGCGAGGCCGATCTCGACCGCGCCGACGCCGGCAGCAGCGTCGCCCTGGTCTTCCTCGACGAGATCCGGCTGGCCGACGGGATCGCCCGCATCGTCGCCCTGAAGGAGCGTCAACCGGCGCTCCGCACGCTGGTCGCCTTCGGTGCCCTCACGGCGGACGACCTCCGCGCCCTGCTGGCTGCGGGCGCCGACGCCTTCGTGGCGCGCTCCAAGTCGCCGCGCGAACTCGGCGCGGCACTGCTCGCCCTCGCGGAGGGCTCCGACGTCCTGGTCCCGTCGGAGCAGCCGGTGGCGATGCCGCCGGAGGCGGGCGAGAGCCTCGGGCTGACGCCCCGCGAGGCGGAGGTCCTGCGCTTCCTCAGCTCCGGGTTCAGCAACAAGGAGGTCGCGCGGCGGCTGGCGCTCAGCGTGCGCACGGTGGAGACCCACCGGCTCAACCTGCGGCGCAAGACCCAGACCGGCCGGCTGAAGGACCTGGTCTCGCTGGCCCGCCAGCTGGGCCTGGCCCCCGTGGTCGACTCCGGCGACCAGGTCCGGCGCGGCACCGACAGCCGCTCCTCGGGCAACGACAACCAATCCCGGCACTGAGAGGGGGATCGGGCGGTCTCGTGGAGACCGCCCCCCTAGGCGGCCGCGGCCGCCTTCCGGGCTCCGGACGCGCGCTTGGCCGCTGCCGTCCCGCTCTTGGACCGCTCGGGTGCCTTCGCCCCCCGCCCGCGCGCGCCCGCTGGCTTGACCCGTCCCTTGGCCTTGACGGCGTCCTCCGCGGCTGAGAGGCGCGCCTGCAGCAGTCCCAGCACCGCCGCCTCCTCGGGCCGGAGGCTGGAGAGGTCCTCGCTGAGTTCCGATTCGACCGCGTCCTTCACCTGCAGGAGCAGACCGCCCTCCAGATAGCAGTCGAGGATCTGCGGGTGGATGTAGCACTTGCGGCAGATCGTCGGCGTGTTGCCGAGGCGGCCCGCGACGTTCTCGATGGCCGCGCGGATGTTGCGCTTGGCCCCCGCCTCGCTGTCGAAGGTCTCGAACTCCCGCAGCGCCAGCGCCGCCAGCACGGTGCCGGCCCAGGTGCGGAAATCCTTCGCGGTGAAGTCCTCGCCGGTGATCTCGCGCAGGTACGCGTTCACGTCCGAGGAGGTGACGTCGCGCTGGGTGCCGTCCGGATCCAGATACTGGAACAGCTCCTGCCCCGGCAGATCCTGGCAGGCCTTGACGATCCGGGCGACCCGCCGGTCCTTCAGCGACACGTCCCAGGTCTTGCCGCTCTTGCCCTTGAAGCGGAACGACAGGGCCGCCCCCTCGATCCGGACGTGGGGGTCGCGCAGGGTCGTGAGGCCGTAGCTCTTGTTGGTCCGCGCGTAGTCGTCGTTGCCGACGCGGATCAGCGTGGTCTCGAGCAGGTGGACCACGGTGGCCAGCACCTTGTCGCGGGAGAGGCCCGGCCGCTTCATGTCGGCGTCGACGCGTCGGCGGATCCCGGGCAGCGCGTCCGCGAAGGCCATGATTCGCGAGAACTTGTTGGCCTCCCGCGCCTGCCGGAAGTCTGGGTGGTAGCGGTACTGCTTGCGCCCCTTGGCGTCGCGGCCCGTCGCCTGGATGTGGCCGTTGCGGCGGGGACAGATCCAGACATCCGTGTAGGCCGGCGGGATCGCGAGGCTGCGGATGCGGGCCAGCACCGCCTTGTCGCGCACCGGCGCGCCCTTCGCGTCGAGGTAGCGGAAGCCGGTGCCGCTGCGGCGGCGGGTCAGCCCGGGCCGGCCGTCGTCGACGTAGACGAGTCCGGCCTCCTCGGCCGCGGCGCGGAGGTCTCCGCCGCTCTCCGCCGTCTCGACACACGCCATGACCTGCCCCTCCCATCGACGCCGCCCGGCTGCCTCGCCCGGCGAGAAGGCCTTGGACAACCGGCGGCACGCGATCGCCGTTCCGGGCCTGCACATCCGCCGCAGGACGGGCCGCGGCGCCGTGCTAGAGGGGGGGATGCACGCCGATGCCGCCCCCGGGAATCTGCCCGTTCCGATGCGCCGCCTGGTCTTCGTGGTGACCGAGGACTGGTTCTTCGCCTCCCATTTCCTGCCGATGGCCCGCGCCGCCATCGGCATGGGTCTCTCGGTCGCGGTGGTGACGCGGATCCGCGCGCACCGGGCCGCCATCGAGGCGACCGGGGCGCAGGTCGTCCCCCTGGAGGCCGAGCGAGCGAGCCTCAACCCCATGGCCGCGGGCTACGCGGCCGGGCAGCTCGCGGCGATCCTGAAGGCGCTGAAGGCCGACGTCGTCCACTGCATCGCCCTGCGCGGCATCCTGGTCGGCGGCACGGCCGCCGCCATGGCGGGCATCCCGGCCCGCGTCTTCGCCCTGACCGGCCTCGGCCTCGTCGGCGCCCGCAGCGACCGGCTCGGGCGGGCGGCGCGCCTCGCCCTGCGCGCGCTGATCCGGGGACCGCTGGCCTCGTCCCGCACGCGCTTCCTGTTCGAGAACCCCGACGACGCCCTGGCCCTGGGCCTGGACCCGCTCGACCGGTCGGTGACCGTCGTGGGCGGCGCCGGCGTCGATCCGACGATCTTCGTCCCGCATACGCTGCCGCCGATGCCGCCGCTGCGGGTGGCACTCGTCGCCCGGATGCTCTGGTCGAAGGGGATCGACGTCGCCGTCGAGGCGGTCCGCCTCGCCCGGGCCGAGGGCGCGCCGGTGGAGCTGGCGCTGTACGGCGCGCCGGACCCGTCGAACCGGCGGGCGATCGACGCCGCCACCCTGCGCGCCTGGAGCCGCGACGGCATCGTCTGGCACGGGCCGACGACCGACGTGGCGGCGGTCTGGGCCGGCCACCACGTCGCCTGCCTGCCGTCCCGCGGCGGCGAGGGCCTGCCGCGGACGCTGCTGGAGGCCGCCGCCTGCGGCCGGGCGCTGGTCGCGTCCGACGTCCCGGGCTGCCGCAGCCTCGTGCGCGACGGTGTCGAGGGCCTGCTGGTCCCCCCCGACGACGCGCCGGCCCTGGCCGCCGCCCTGGCGCGCCTGAGCGGCGATGCCGGTCTCGTCGCCGGCCTGGGCGCGGCCGCGCGGGCCCGGATCGAGACCGGTGGCTTCACCGAGGACGCGGTGACCGACCGGGTCCGCGCCGTGTGGCGCGACCTGCTGGAGGCCTGACCGTGCGCGCACCGGACGATCCCGCCGGCTTCATCCGCAGCAACACCCGCCTGCTGCCCGTCCCCCACGCGCCCGAGATCCGCCTGCACGTCGCCGATGAGGCGACGGATCTCTGGCAGCGGACCGAGGAGGAATTGCAGGCGATCGGGCTGCCGCCACCGTTCTGGGCATTCGCCTGGGCGGGCGGCCAGGCGCTCGCCCGCTACGTCCTCGACAACCCGGACGTCGCGGACGGGGCGCGCGTGGTGGATTTTGCCTCGGGGTCCGGCCTGGTGGCGATCGCGGCGGCCCGCGCCGGGGCGCGCCACGTCGTCGCCAGCGACCTCGACCCCTTCGCCGTCGCGGCGATCGGGCTGAACGCCGCGGCCAACGGCGTCGGCGACCGCGTCGCCGCAACCTCCGACGATCTCCTCGCCACGGATCCCCAGGCCGATCTCGTCCTGGCGGCCGACGTGTTCTACGAGCGCGACCTGGCCGAGGCCGTGACCGCCTGGCTCGTCGGCCTGCAGGCGCGGGGCGTCACCGTGCTGATCGGCGACCCGGGCCGCACCTACCTGCCACGGGACCGCCTCGACTGCCTCGCGACCTACGCGGTGCCGGTCTCGCGCACGCTGGAGGATTCCGAGATCAAGCGCAGCCATGTCTGGCGGCTCCGGGGATGACGGTTCCGTCGAGACCGTCCCGCCGGACCGCCACCCGCGCGGCCGCGCCGAGGCTTTATCCGGCGCGGGAATGCGTTACCGTCGAATCGACTCGTGTCGCGTGCCGCGCATGCGCCAGAGTGTTGGAAGGCCCGGATCGGGGCGTGCTGCGGCGGAAGGTTTCGTGGTGAGTGTCGAGTCGAGTGTGAAGCCCAGCCGTGCCCGCGTCGTCGCCTTCTCGGGTAGCGCCAAGCGGCCCTCGCGCACCCGCATCCTGGTCGAGGCCCTCGGCGCCGAGCTCGGGCGCCTGCGCGGGATCGACCTCGCCGTCTACGACCTGATCGATGCCGGTCCGGGCCTCGGCGCGACGCAGCGGGACGACCTGTCGGCGCCGGCCGCGCGCCTCATCGAGGCGATCGAGGCGGCGGACGCCCTGATCGTCGGGACGCCCGTCTACCAGGGCGGCTACGCCGGGCTGTTCAAGCACGTCTTCGACTTCGTCGACCCGGCCCGGATGATCGGCATGCCGGTGGCGCTGACCGCGACGGGCGGGGGCCTGCGCCACGCCCTGGTGGTCGAGCACGGGCTCCGGCCGCTGTTCGGCTTCTTCGCGGCCCATGTCGCGCCGACCTCGGTCTATGCCGGCTCCGACGACCTCGTGGACGGCCGCATCGTCGACGAGACCGTGTCGGTCCGGCTGCGCGCCGCGGCCGCGGAACTATCCGCCCTGCTCGACGTGTCGCGGACGGCCGCCTCCGGCCCATCAGCCTGACGGGAGACTCCCCCGACCTGAGGCGGGCCCTAGATCGATGCGGGACCACGCTCATCCGCGAGGGATCATGTCAGGCTCTCCGCTCACGGCCGGCAAGGCGCCGACCGCGCTGCCCGCCACCTACGTCACGGCGTCCGGACTGCCGCGCTACCACCCGGTGTCGCAGGCGCTGCACTGGCTGAACGCCGCCCTGGTCCTGGCGGTGCTGCCGCTCGCCTGGGTCGCGATCAGCCTGCCGCCGACCCCCGCCAAGGGCAGCATGTTCGTGCTGCACAAGTCGGTCGGCCTGACGATCCTGGCGATCGTGGTCCTGCGGATCGTCTGGCGGATGGTCCGGCCCGCGCCGCCGGACCCGCAGGCGCCCCGGCTCCTGACGCTGATCGGGCGCGTCAACCACTACCTGCTGTACGCGATCTTCCTGATCATGCCGATCAGCGGCTACCTGCTGAGCGCGCTGTCGGGACGCGACACGCCGTATTTCTGGCTGTTCACGATTCCGGGACTGCCGAAGGATGACGCGACCCAGAAGGTCTTCGAGTCGATCCACGTCTTCGGCCAGTGGCTCGTCTACGCCCTGGTCCTGCTGCATATCGCCGGCACGGCGTGGCACCTGGTCATCCGGCGCGACGGGCTGCTGGAGCGGATGCTCCCGGTCCAGGACGGGCGCGGCTCGTCTCGCTGACCCGACCGACATCGGGCCGCGCGGGCGGTCAATCGACGCGGCGCAGGACGAAGGTGGTGCCGACCTCGGGATCGCGCCGCCAGCGACCGTCGCCGCTCGGCACGAGGTCGATGCTGTGGCCGCGCTTGGCGGTCAGCGTCATCCGGCCGTTCGTGTAGCGCCAGCGCACCGGGTCGAACACCTCCAGGCCACTGTCGTGGCAGCCGGGAACGATGTGGACGCCGCCGCCGCTCCCATCGAGGTTGATCCGGCAGGTGTCGCGCTGCTGGAAGCGGTCGAGGGCGTAGAGGCCCGGCGCCGGCCCCGCCGAGGCGGTCGCCGCCGGCTGCAGCTCGGCCGGGACCCGGGCCGCCGTTCGGAGCGGGGAGGGGGCCGGGTTTGCCGGATCCGCCGGCGCGATCTCGGGCGCGGCCGCCGCGTCGGCCGGCCGCATCGCGACGATGTCGAGGGGAACGAGACTGTAGCGCTCGCCGCCCTCGGCCTGGGCGACGAGGCTGCGCTGGTCCGGCCGCCTGGCGAATTCGAGGACGGGGCGGACGTTGCGGTCGACGAGGCGGAGGGCGCCGTCGACGAAGAGCCAGCCGGCGACCCCGTTCAGGACCGGCAGGGCCCGCCGGCAACCGGCCGGGAAGCGCAGCCGCTGCCCCGCCTCGCCGCTGTCGAGCACCAGGGTCATGACGCAGCGGCGGTTGGTGCCGTCGCGGGACAGGTCCCAGGTGCCCGGCACCTGTCCGAGCTTCTCGGGCAGGCTCGGCGGCGCGGTCGGAGCCGGAGGCGCCGCGAGCGTCTCCGCGGCCGGGGGCGGGGGCGCGGCCAGGTCGGTCGCGTCGGGCACGTCCTGGGCGGCGGCCGGCCGGACGATCGCGGCGGTCGCGATCAGTGCCGACGCGGTCAGCAGGGCGGCCTGAGCCTGTCTCACGCGGTGGGTCTCCAGGGGGTCTCGGCCACGGGCGTCAGCGGACCCCGCCCCTCGAACCACGAGACGACGTTGTCGACGACGAGCTGGGCCATCGCCGCGCGGGTGTGCTCGGAGGCCGACCCGACATGCGGCAGCAGCACCGTGTTGTCGAGGGCGGCGAGATCCGCGGGCACGTGCGGCTCGTTCTCGAACACGTCGAGGCCGGCGCCGAGGATCGTACCGGCCCGCAGCGCCGCGGTCAGCGCCGCCTCGTCGACGAGGGTGCCGCGGGCGACGTTGATCAGGATGCCCTCGGGACCGAGCGCCTCCAGCACGGCCGCGTTCACGAGGTTGCGCGTGTCGGCGCCGCCGGGCGCCACCACGATCAGGATGTGGACCGCGCGGGCGAGGCCGAGCAGCGTGTCGTGATACGTGTAGGGCACGTCCGCCTGCCGGCTGCGGCCGTGATAGTCGATCTCGACGCCGAAGCTCTCCAGCCGGCGGGCGATCGCCCGCCCGATCCGGCCGAGCCCGAGGATGCCGACCCGCCGCCCGCGCAGGGACGCCGTGAGCGGGAAGGGCGCCTTGGGCCAGTGGCCGTCGCGCAGGTAGCGGTCGGCCTGCGGGATCCGCCGCAGGGTGGCGAGGACGAGGCCGAGGGCGAGGTCGGCGACCTCGTCGGTGAGCACGTCCGGCGTGTTGGTGACGACGATGCCGCGCTGCCGCGCTCCGGCGGCGTCGACGGCATCGTAGCCCACACCGAAATTCGCGATCAGCTCGAGGTTCGGCAGCCGGTCCATCAGCGCCCCGTCCACCGCGCCGCCGACGCAGAGCGCGCGGATCCGCGGGCCGATCTCGGCGAGCAGAGCCTCCGGGTCCGCGGCCTCCGCCAGCCGGTGGACCCCGTACCGTCCGTCGAAGGCTTTCTCCACGAGCGGGTGCATCTTCCGGAGCAACAGGATCTCTGCCGGGGCCTCAGCCATCGTTCACTCCCACGTTCGGCCGTTCGTCGGTGCCGGCCGCCTCCCCCGTCCCGGCATAGAGCCTGTGCGGGGTGGCGCGCCAGCGCGTCGGAGCCGCCGCGGTGACAACCGCGCGGATCAGCCGGGCGGCCAATCGACCGGCACAGGGCTCGCCTCTTTCGAAAACCGCGCGCGATGCCTACTAAGGACCACGCATCATCGCGAGAGTTCTGCACCGACCCCATTCGCCGAAGACGAAGACCGATGACCAGCCCGCGCACCCTCTACGACAAGATTTGGGACGACCACGTCGTCGATGTCCAGCCGGACGGCTCCAGCCTCCTCTACATCGACCGGCACCTCGTTCACGAAGTGACGAGCCCGCAGGCGTTCGAGGGTCTCCGCGTGGCGGGCCGCAAGGTGCGCCATCCGGAGAAGACGCTGGCCGTCGTGGACCACAACGTCCAGACCTCCGACCGGTCGCAGGGCATCGACGATCCCGAGAGCCGCACGCAGCTTGAGGCGCTCGCCGAGAACGTGCGCGACTTCGGCATCGAGTTCTACGACGCCCTCGACCGCCGCCAGGGCATCGTCCACATCATCGGCCCCGAGCAGGGCTTCACACTGCCCGGCCAGACGATCGTGTGCGGCGATTCGCACACCTCGACGCACGGCGCCTTCGGGGCGCTGGCCCACGGCATCGGCACCTCGGAGGTCGAGCACGTGCTCGCCACCCAGACGCTGGTGCAGCGCAAGGCCAGGAACATGCGCGTCTCCGTCGACGGCACGCTGCCGCCCGGCGTGACCGCGAAGGACATCATCCTGGCGATCATCGGCGAGATCGGGACCGCCGGCGGCACCGGCCACGTCATCGAGTACGCCGGCGAGGCGATCCGCGCCCTCTCGATGGAGGGCCGGATGACGATCTGCAACATGTCGATCGAGGGAGGGGCCCGCGCCGGCATGGTCGCCCCCGACGCGACGACCTTCGCCTACGTGAAGGACCGCCCCAAGGCGCCGAAGGGCGCGGCCTTCGACGCGGCCCGCCGCTACTGGGAGAGCCTCGTCACCGACGCGGGCGCGCATTTCGACCGCGAGGTGCGCCTCGACGCGGCCAACCTGCCGCCGATCGTCAGCTGGGGCACGAGCCCCGAGGACGTGATCTCGGTGCAGGGCCGCATCCCGGACCCGTCCGAGATCGCCGACGAGAACAAGCGGCAGTCGAAGGAGAAGGCGCTGGCCTACATGGGCCTGACGCCGGGGACCCGGATCACCGACATCACCCTGGACCGGATCTTCATCGGCTCCTGCACCAACGGCCGCATCGAGGATCTGCGCGAGGTCGCGCGGGTCGTCGGCGACCGGAAGGTGCACGAGGGTGTTTCGGCGATGATCGTGCCGGGCTCCGGCCTCGTGAAGGCGCAGGCGGAGGCCGAAGGTCTCGACAAGATCCTGAAGGCGGCGGGTTTCGACTGGCGCGAGCCGGGCTGCTCGATGTGCCTCGGCATGAACCCGGACAAGCTGCGTCCGGGCGAGCGCTGCGCCTCGACGTCGAACCGCAACTTCGAGGGCCGGCAGGGTCCGCGCGGGCGCACACACCTCGTGTCTCCCGCCATGGCGGCGGCCGCGGCGGTGGCCGGACGCTTCGTCGACGTCCGGGAGTGGCCGCAGGGCTGAAATCCCGATTGACGCCGGCGGCTCCGTTGCCTAAACGGAGCCGTCGCCGGCCGATGGCCGACGGCGAGCCCAGGTGGCGGAATTGGTAGACGCGCTGGTTTCAGGTACCAGTCTCGCGAGAGGTGAAGGTTCGAGTCCTTTCCTGGGCACCAAATGCCTGACAGCAGCCCGCCAAAGCCTTGGCGGGCTTTGTTGTTTCTAGAGGCCGAGAACTCCGGACCGGTCTCCGGGACCCCGCCGCGAGCCGTCGAGGTTCGGTTGACGGCCCGGATACCGGTCGCGCCTCCCTCGTTCGGGGATCGGCGGCGCGCATCCGGGTGTCGGGTCTTCGCCGACGCGGACCTGCCGAGGATCGGGCGCGCGGAGGCAGCGGTCTGCAGAACGAGGCGCTCGATGGCGTGGCCTGCCGGCCCTCACGCGAATCGTGCTGGCGGCCGTCGGACAGGCTGGGGGGCGAGGGGCCTGGCCGATTCGACGGAAGATCCCTGGCCCGGGCCAGCCACCGTGCGCCGCGGTCTCGGAACCGCACCACCGTCCCGCGCGTAGACCGGGCCTCGACATTCCCCAGCGAGACCACCTCGAACCGCCCGGCTCCGGCCGCGGCGGTTTTTTCGCGCCGGGCGTTCCGCTGGCGCGGTGCTCGCGACGGCGCGACATCCCTCCGGGGATCGTCGCTCGGCCCCGCCGGCACCGCCGCGCGGCGCGTCCTCGATCAGGCTGCGGTGACGCGACGGTAGCTCGCGGCGAACGCCTCGGCTTCCTCGTGCGTCAGATCGGTGACCACGAGCCCCGGCGCGTAGACCGTCCAGCGGCCGTCGTTGTCCTCCGACATACGGATCTCGACCACCGCGGACCTCCTCGATCTCGGGTAGAACCTTGCTGTCAGACTGACGATTTCTTGTGCGGGATCAATACCTCTTAAGATACTGGACGGCGCCCGACGCGGACGCGCGGGGCGCCATCCGCGGAAGCGCCCGGTCCACCGGCGCCGGTCCTGTTTCCGGAATCCCCGCGCGGGACCGCCGTTCCGCGGCACGCGGCACGTATCGGTAACCCCGGTCGGTCAATCTATCCTCGAGCCAAGTTGCGTATCGGCTCGGCTCACTCGCTGGTGAGATCAGGCGCTCCCCCGCCCCGTGAGCAGATCGGGGCGGGGCCGAGAGCGCGGGCGGCCTGGCAAGCCTTCTGCCGCGTCCCGATCCTATGTCCGACCTGCCGCCCGCGCCGCGTCGCGACAGGAGTGCGCAGGCCGGGCTGGACCGCTACAGCCAGCGCTCGTCGAGGTCGGTCGCGTTCCGGTCGGCGACGGGCTGCGTCTCGTCACCCTCGGCGAAGACCACCACGTCGTCCGGTCCGACATCGCGGGTCGCGTAGAAATCCCAGCGCCGGTGGATCACGCGCGGGCCGCCGAAGATCCGGTAGGCGTTCCAGTACCGGTCATCACGGAAGCCGACGTAGTGGACGCAGCGGGTGGCCATCGGCTCACCGCAGGCGGGCGATCAGCCGGGCCAAGCGCGGCCGCAGCGGCAGGGACAGCCGGTAGGCCAATTCGGCGAGCGGGAGCACCGGGCGCGCGCCCAGGACGCGCAGGTCGACCACGCGGCCGAGCCAGCGCCAGCCGGGCAGGGTCCGCCAGAGGCGCGCGAACGCGGCCGCACCGGAGATCAGCTGCCCGTCCGCGGTCCGGACGTGGAAGCGCCGCAGGGCCCGATCCCGGTCGAGATCCGGGCCGAGCACCGGCTCGGTCGCTCCGCGGCCGACATCGACGAAGGCGATCTGGCCCGCGCCGGCGCATCGGCGATACTGGTCGATCTCGGCGCGGCACAGCGGGCAGCCGCCGTCGTAGTAGACGCTGAGCGGCCCGTCGGAGCGTTCGTCGGCCGTGGCCGCGCCGGTGCCCACGGTCTCAGTTCGCCGCCGGGCTCAGGACCAGCTTGCCCTTGAAGGGCGCGTCGGCGTTGCGCGTGCTGGTGCAGGCGTACTCTTCCTGCCCGGCCTTCATCGTCCGCAGGCGCAGCGTGCCCTTCCCGTTCTGCTTGACCGTGTAGCCCTTCTCGCTGGCGACATGCACCAGGTCGCCGTCGGCGTGCAGCACGAGGCCGTTCTCGAACTGCCCGGGCGCGGTGATCGTGACCGGCGCGTCGGCGCTGCTCACGATGTTCAGCGCGACGTTGGTGTCGGCCGGAAGCTTGAGCTCGGCCGGGGCGCAGACCGGCTTGCCGTCCTTCAGGCTGATCGTCAGTTCCACGGGCGGCATCGCGTCGGTGGCAGGCTGCGGCAGGGGCTTGCCCTGAGCGAGAGCCGGCCCTGCGGCCAGGAGAACCAGGAGCGTCGCCGATCCGCGCACGAGTGTCAGCATGTGGAGTCAGTCCCGGTTGGAGGGTCGGCGCGGCCCGCGAGCGCACCGCCGGAAAAGGCGGTGCGCTCGGCGACGTTCCCGGGCGCAACGCCGCACCCGTCCGGGTACGGAGGGGTCCGATTGTCGGGATGCCGCCGATCGCGCTCGCGGCCCCGGTGGAGCCGCCCGTCCGCGGTGGCGGCACTCTCCCCTCAGGTTCGGCCCGCGTATCCCGGAACGCGACGCGGGATATAAGGACCCGCTACGGTTTTCGGCGAGGTCGATTCGCGTGCGGTCCGGTTCAAGGCTCTCCGAACGCTGGTTCACGCTGGCGCTCTGGCTCGTCGCGCTCGTCTTCGCGTGGTTCCTGATCGGGCTGGGATCGCTGGTCGTCGGCGATCTGCCGCAGGTGGAGCACCGCTACACCCTCGACCAGTTCCTCGACACCGACCAGGGCACGGCGTCGGCCGAGGCCCTCAAGCAGATCCGCCGGGAGCAGGACGACAACCGACGGAAGGTCGAGCAGGATCAGCTCGCCCTCGAGGCTGCGCAGTCCGCCTCCGAGGGCGCGCGCGAGACCTTCGCCAACTGGCTGAAGACTCGGGACGCCACCCAGCGGGTCGACCAGGATCCCGGGCTCGTCGCGCGCACCCAGCAGCTCGACGCGCTGAAGGCCGCCGAGCGCAGCGTCGAGGAGCGGCTCGCGGCCCTGGCGCGGACGGGGCTCGACCTGTCGGAGCGCGAGGCGGCGCAGCTGCGCGTGGACAGCGATCTGCGGGCGGCGGCGCAGGCGCGGCTCGACGCGGCCGAGCGCGGCCAGGAACTGCGCGTCTTCGGCTATCGCCTCGCCCTGACGCTGCCGCTGCTGGCCCTCGCCGGATGGCTCCTGCTCAAACGCCGCCGCACCCGCAACTGGCCGTTCGTGTGGGGCTTCGCCTTCGCGGCGGCCTTCGCGTTCTTCGTCGAGCTCGTCCCCTACATGCCGAGCTACGGCGGCTACGTGCAGTACGGCGTCGGCGTGATCGTCACGCTGGTCGCGGGTCGCGCGGCGATCAACGCGCTGCACGCCTACCGCGCCCGGCAGGCGGTGGTGGAGGCGCGCCCGGACGCCGAGCGGCGGACCGAGATCGCCACCGACCAGGCCCTGGCGCGCCTCGCCAAGAAGGCGTGCCCCGGCTGCGAGCGGCCGATCGCCCTCGACGACGCGAGCACGAACTTCTGCCCCCATTGCGGCCTCGGCATCTTCGCGCACTGCCCGTCCTGCGCGCAGCGCAAGAGCACCTTCGAGCGCTTCTGCCGCGCCTGCGGCACCCGGAGCCCGGATCTCGCGAGCGCGGTGACCTGAGGCCGCCCGGACACCCGGTTGCGCCTCAGGCGTTGTCGCCCCGGATCGCCGCGATGACCGCGTCGGTGACCTGACGGGTCGTCGCCGTGCCGCCGAGGTCCGGCGTGTGCAACTCTGGATCCGCCGTGACCCGCTCGACCGCGCGCATCAGCCGGTCGGCCGCCGGCTTCTTGCCGAGGTGCTCGAGCATCTGACACGCCGTCCAGAAGGTCGCGATCGGGTTGGCGATGCCCTTGCCGGCGATGTCGAAGGCCGAGCCGTGGATCGGCTCGAACATCGACGGAAAGGTCCGCTCCGGGTTGATGTTGGCGGTCGGTGCGATGCCGAGCGACCCGGCGAGCGCCGCCGCGAGGTCCGACAGGATGTCGGCGTGCAGGTTCGTCGCCACGATCGTGTCGAGGGTCTCGGGCTTCGTCACCATCCGCATCGTCATGGCGTCGACCAGCATCTTGTCCCAGGTCACGTCCGGGAAGTCCTTCGCGACCTCGGCGGCGATCTCGTCCCACATCACCATGGCGTGGCGCTGGGCGTTGGACTTGGTGACGACGGTGAGCAACTTGCGCGGGCGGGTGCGGGCGAGCTCGAAGGCGTAGCGGATGATCCGGTCCACGCCCGAGCGGGTCATCATCGAGACGTCGGTGGCGACCTCGTTGGGATGGCCCTGGTGGACCCGGCCGCCGACGCCCGCATACTCGCCCTCCGAGTTCTCGCGCACGATCACCCAGTCGAGTTCCGGACCCGAGACGTTGCGCAGCGGGCTGGTGATGCCCGGCAGGATCCGGGTCGGGCGGACATTGGCGTATTGGTCGAAGGGCTGGCAGATCGCGAGCCGCAGGCCCCAGAGGGTGATGTGATCGGGCACGTCCGGCGCCCCCACGGCGCCGAAGAAGATCGCGTCGTGGTTCCGGATCTGCTCGCGGCCGTCGGCCGGCATCATCACGCCGTGCTTCTTGTAGTAGTCCGAGCCCCAGTCGAAATGGTCGAACCGGAAGGCGAAGGAGCCGGCCTTCTCGGCCAGCGCGTCGAGCACCTCGATGCCGGCGGCGATGACCTCGACGCCGATGCCGTCCGCGGGAATGGCCGCGATGGTGTAGGTCTTCGTCATGGGTGTCTTCTCGAGCGTCTTCGGGGGCGAGGCGAGTAAGCGAACCCTGACGGTGGCGCGGGCTCGGCGTCCGGATCGGGACGTGTAACGTTTTGTGACACCGCGCAGTTTCGCGTTGCCGTGCCGTCCGCCGCCCCTATGCTCGCCCGATGCACGAGGGCACCACCATCGCCATCGTCGAGGACGATCCCGACATCCGGGCCCTGCTCGCCGGCTACCTGGAGGGCGAGGGGTTCCGCACCGTCGCCCTCGACGGTGGCGCGGCCCTCGACCGCCTGCTCGCGTCGGGCGTCGCGCCGCACCTCGTCGTCCTCGACTGGATGCTGCCCGGCGAGGACGGCCTGTCCATCTGCCGCCGCCTGCGTGAATCGGGCGGGCCACCCATCGTGATGCTGACCGCCAAGGATGAGGACATCGACCGGGTCCTGGGACTGGAGATGGGCGCCGACGACTACGTCTCGAAGCCGTTCAACCCGCGGGTCCTGCTGGCCCGGATCCGCGCGGTCCTGCGACGGGCCCACGGCGCCGGCGTCCAGGCCGCCGAGGCCGCGAGCGAGCGGCTGAGCGTCGCCGACCTCGTGGTCGATCTCGCGGCCCGCACGGTGCTCACCGGTGAGCCCGCCGCCGAGGTCCCGCTGACCAGCGCCGAGTACGACCTGCTCCACTGCTTCGTCACCCGGCCGCAGCGTGTGCTCTCGCGCGACCAGCTCCTCGACTGGACCCGCGGCCGTACCGCCGACGCCTTCGATCGCACCATCGACGTCCAGGTGAGCCGACTGCGGCACAAGCTCGACGCCTCGGGCAGCCAGGCCGCGTCCCTGCTCAAGACCGTGCGCAACGCCGGCTACATCCTCGCCGCCCCGGTCCGCTCCGGAGCCCCGTGATGGGCCGCATCGGGCTCCTCGGGCGCATCATGCTGCTCCTGCTGGGCGCCCTCTCACTCCTCGTCCTCGCCACGGTGGCCCTGGATCACTGGCAGCGCCGGGAGGAGCGGTGGCCCACCGGCTCGCGCTTCCCGCGGGTCGATCAGGCCGCCGGCATCATGACGCTGCTGCGCGACGCGGATCCCGCCCAGCGACCGGCCATCCTGAGGGCGGTGAGCGGCGAGGTGCTGCGGGCGGAGATCGTCGACGCGTCGCCCGAGACGACCGACCTGATCCGCGAGCCCCACCTCGAAGCCCGGCTTCGCCGGATGACGGCGGAGCCGGCCGGCCGCGTCCAGGCCTACACCGACGCCGCCCTGCTGCGCCGCGGCGTCGATCCGGCCAACATCGACCCAGCGGAGCGCACCGGACCGGTCGGGCGCCTCGCGCTGGCGACCTACCGGCTGCCCGACGGCCGGTACGCGGTGATCACCGCGGCCCAGCACCATCGCTCGCTCATGCCGTGGCTGTTCGGCCAGCCGCTGAGCCTCTGGGTGGCGGTGCTGGGCGCCGCGGCGGCGGGACTCGTCCTGGTCGGCACGCGCCACGAACTCGCGCCGCTGCGGCGCCTGACCGACGCGGTCACCCGGTTCGACGGCCGCGCCCCGGAGCGGGTGAGCGCGCCCCGGGGCGCGCCGGAGATCCGGCGCCTCGCCCAGGCGGTGCAGGGCATGCAGGAGCGGATCGCGGGCCTCATGGCCGAGCGCTCGCTGCTGATCGGCGCCATCTCGCACGACCTCAAGACCTACCTGACCCGGCTGCGCCTGCGCGCGGAGGCGGTGGCGGAGCCGACGCTCCGGGACAAGCTGGTGGCGGATCTCGACGCCATGACCGAGCTGATCGACGCGTCGCTGGGATTCGCCCGCGGCACCGCGGTCGAGGCGACGCGGGCGCCTGTGGACCTCGCCGATCTCGTCGCCGTCGAGGTGGCCGAGCACGCCGCGCAGGGCGCCACGATCAGCCTGACCGGCGAGGAGGTGCGGGACGCCACGGTGGCCGGCGACGCGGTCGCCCTGCGCCGGGTCGTCGCCAACCTGATCGGGAACGCCGTCAAGTTCGGGCGCTCCTCGGTGGCGGTGGCGGTGAGCCGGGCCGGGACGGTCTGCCGGATCGTGGTCGAGGATGACGGGCCGGGCATTCCCGAGGCCGAGCGGACGGCGGTGTTCAGCCCGTACTACCGGGTCGAGCGCTCGCGCAGCCGGCAGACCGGCGGGACCGGCCTCGGCCTCGCCATCAGCCGGCAGATCGCCGAGGCCCACGGCGGCACGGTGGTGGCGGAGGCCGGTGCGGAAGGCGGCGCGCGGCTCGTCGTGACCCTGCCGAGCCTGTCCTGAACGCGGGCGGCAACGAGCAGGCAACCGGCCGTTACACATCGTTACAGGACGGCGCGGCCCGGTCACATCCGGGAAGCGCGCGCGGACGAACCTTCGCTCACACGCCGCGGCGGATCCTCCGCCCCGGCGGCGGCGGTCGGCTCAAGGCCGGACTGCCCGATCGAGCGGAAGGAGATCATCGATGTTGAAGGTTCTCGTCCCGGCCGCGCTCCTCGTCGGCCTCGCGGTCCCCGCCTCGGCGCTGCCGCTGGTTCAGGACGCGGTCTCCGACGGGGCCGACGGCGCCCGGATCATCCAGGTCTACGGCGGCTGCGGTCCCTACGGGCATCGCGGCCCCTACGGCGGCTGCCGCACCGGCGGCCAGTGGGGCGGCTACGTTCGCGGCCGCTCGTGCCCGGCGGGCTTCCACATCGGTCCCTATGGGCGCCGTTGCTGGCCGAACTGAGCCGCCCCCCGTTCCTCGCCCGGCCCCGCGGCCGGACTCCCGTCGAGACTTCGCTGGAGTTGAGTCATGATCCGCACCCTCGTCATGCCCGTGGCGCTCGCCGCTGGGGTTCTGATGGCCGGTTCGAGCGCCGAGGCGCGCGACGGCTGCGGTCCCGGCTTTCACCGCAATCCCTACGGCTGGTGCCGCCCGAATCTCGGTTATCGGCCGTTCGTCTACGTCCCGGTCTATCCGCGGGTCGGCTATCGGTGGCACTACGGCTACCGCTACCCTTGGCACCGGCGGTTCGCGTGGGGCGGCTATCGCTGGGGCGGGTTCCGCCATGCCGGCTGGCATGGGGGATGGCACGGCGGCTGGCATCATGGCGGCTGGCGCCATCGCTGGTGAACCGGTGCCGGATCCGGCCGCGCCCGTCCCCTATGGCAGGACGAGCCCCGACGCCGCGTAGGTCAGGGCCGCGACCAGGGCCGCGGCCGGCATCGTGATCACCCAGGCGATCACGATGCCCTGCGCGACGTTCCAGCGGACCGCCGAGACCCGCCGCGCCGCGCCGACGCCGACGATGGCGCCCGTGATCGTGTGGGTGGTCGAGACCGGGATGCCGAAGGCGGTCGCGGCGAACAGCGTCGCGGCGCCGCCGGTCTCGGCGCAGAAGCCCTGCATGGGCGACAGCCGCGTGATCTTCGAGCCCATCGTGTGGACGATGCGCCAGCCGCCCAGAAGGGTGCCGAGGGCCATGGCGGTCTGGCAGGACAGCACCACCCAGAGCGGCACGTGGAAGGCCCCGCTCTCGCCGTGAGCGTAGAGCAGGGCCGCGATGATGCCCATGGTCTTCTGGGCGTCGTTGCCGCCGTGGCCGAGCGAGTAGAGCGAGGCCGAGACGAATTGCAGGCCCCGGAACAGGCGGTCGACGGCGTGCGGCGTCGCGCGGACGAAGATCCACGAGACGGCCAGCATCAGCAGCAGCCCCAGGGCGAAGCCGAGGGCCGGCGAGAGGACGATGGCGGCGCTGGTGGCGATGACGCCGGGCCAGACGATCACGCCGACTCCCGCCTTGGCGATGCCGGCGCCCAGCAGGCCGCCGATCAGGGCGTGGGAGCTGGAGGACGGGATCCCGGCGTACCACGTGACGAGGTTCCACGTGATGGCGCCGCCGAGGGCGCCCATGATGACCCGGTCGTCCACCGTGGCGACGTCGATGATGCCCGAGCCCACCGTGCCGGCGACGTGCAGGCCGAAGACCAGGAAGGCGACGAAGTTGAAGAACGCCGCCCAGAACACGGCGTAGCGGGGCGCCAGCACCCGCGTCGACACGATGGTGGCGATGGAGTTGGCGGCGTCGTGCAGCCCGTTCAGGAAGTCGAAGACCAGGGCGAGGACGATGAGGACGACGAGGAGCGTCACGCGGCGACCTGCGGCTCAGACATGTTCGACGACGATGCTGCTGATCTGGTTCGCCACGTCCTCGAACCGGTCCATGACCTTCTCCAGATGGCCGTACAGTTCGGACCCGACGAGGAAGGCCATGGGGTCCCGCCCCGAGGCCTTGAACAGGGCCTTCAGGCCGTCATTGTGCAGGTCGTCGGCCCGCCCCTCCAGCTCGATGACGCGCTCGGTCAGGCTGTTTAGCGCGGCGGCGTTCTCGCCGAGGGCCCGCAGCTTCGGCAGCGCCTCGGCGGTGACCTGTGCGGCTTCCTGGATGACCGCGCCCATCTCACGCATCGCCGGCTCGAAGGTGCTGACCTCGAAGAGCTGGACCGCCTTGGCGGTCTTGAGCATCTGGTCGATGGCGTCGTCGAGGGAGCCGACCAGGGCCTGGATGTCGCCGCGGTCGAACGGCGTGATGAAGGTCCGGCGGACCGCCAGCAGCGCCTCCCGGGTGATCTCATCCGCCGCGTCCTCGTGGGCCGCGATCGCCGCGTAGGCCGCCGGCACGGCCTGAGTCCCGTCGAGAAGGGAACGCAGCGCGGCCGCGCCATCCTCGAGCGTTCGCGCGTGGCGCTCGAAGAGGTCGAAGAACCGGTCCTCCCGCGGCATCAGGGCGCGAAACCAAGCCAGCATGTCGTGTCCGGATCGAGAGGTCGGCGCGTCGGCCGGGTGCGACAACACCCGGCAGGCACAACGGGCGAAAGCGCCGACCCGATCCGGAAGCCGGCAAACAATCCGTCGGGAGCATCGCCGGCCGGCGGCCGGCCCCGCTCAGCGGGCCGGGCTGGCGGCGGCGTGAAGCCAGCCGAAATCGACCGGGTAGCCGAGCCCGTGCAGCATCTTCACCCGCTTCCACGAGGCCGACCGCGCCGAGGCCGCGTCCTGACCGGCGTCGATCTCGGCGCTCTCCATCTCCTGCAGCTCGCGGGTCAGCGCCTCGCGCAGGCCTGTGGCCTTCATGTTGCCGAGCGCGGCGGTGAACGCCTGCTCGGCGATCCGAACCTGATCACAAATCTGACGCACGCTCATCAGTACCGATCCCTCCAGCCCGGCGTGAACACTGCATTTCCGCAGTCGATCGGAGGCTATCACGCGGGCCGTCGGCGGGAGATGTACGTCTTTGGTGCAGCGCCCGTCACCGCAGGGGGAGCAGGCGGAGGCGCCGCGTTGTCCGCGGCGGGCGCGCCCAGCGCCGCTTGCGCCCGAAGGTCCGGCGGGAATCGGAGAGGCGCGCGTCCACGTCCATCTTGCGACCCAACCGCGGCTGGACGCTGGCGCCGATCGCCACCAGCGCGGCTGACCCGATCAGCGCGACGAGTACCGCGCCCCAGAACACACTCTCGAACATCAGGCACTCCCGGACCGGAGCCCCGCCGCGGACCACTCGGGGACGCGCACGATCGTGGAGGAAGCTAGAACATTCCCGGTAGTGCAATCAACGCTCTGTATCGAGCGGTATTCAACTGTCGACAACTGATTGCGTCACCTCGACCGCCCAGGGTCGACGCGGGCGCCGTGTCCTTGCGCAGGATCTGTCCTTGCGCGGGATCAATGCGCGCGCCGCCCAGGTCTCCGACGATCCCCGCGCCAGACCGGAGCCCGAACCATGCGCCTCTATCGCGTCACCTTCTACAAGACCGTCGCGGACGATACTGGCCACGAGCACCGGGTGCGGCAGCGCTCGATCCTGGTCCGGGCGTCGTCGGAGGTGTCGGCCGTCTGGCAGGCCAAGGCGCTTCTCTGCGCCGACGCCCGGGTGGTCGACTGGCGCCTGCGCGCCGACAGCTGCGAGGTCGCGGCCCTGCCGGTCGCCGCGTAGGCCCGCCGGAGCGGCCCCGCGGGCGAGAAGATCGATCCGGCAGACAGGCATCTCCGGCCCGGACGACCGGGACAATCCGGCGGATCCGGCGCCCGGGCTCCGCGACGCGGCCCCGGGATGACGGGGTGCTGCCTCCGCTCGGCCTCGAGACAGAGACCGCACCCCGACCGCAGCGTCGCCCGGTGCGGCACCGCACGCCGCGGAACCGAGCCCGTCCTGCTGTGGCCCCATTCCGCTGCGACAGCGCCCGGATCGGCGTGGCGATCGCCAGCGTCCGCTCCCGGTGCCTCGCGGTGGCGGCGACGATCCCGACGCCGCGCCCAGCGCCGTCGTCGCGGGCCGGCCCGATCGGGGCGGGTTTTACGAAGCGTTCATCCTCCGGGTGTCCGATCCGGGTTGTCAGAGGCGGGAAAGCGGAAGCGATGCCGAGCGAGACGAACCGAGTGACTCAGGATGCCCCGGCGCAGGAGCCGATCCTGGAGCTGTGGCGCATCCTCGCCCTCGCGCTGATCGTCGCGGCCGGCATGCTGTTCGTCCATCTCGTCGTCCCCGCCGAGGCAGACGCGGCCGCGGCCCCGGTCGCGACGGCGCAGACCGCGGGTGAGCACACCACTCGGTAGGCAGCGCCCTCTCGGAGGACGCCCTACGCGGCACCCGAGCGACCTGTCCGGCCGAAGCGGCGCAGCGAGAGACCTGCCGGGCTGAGCCGGTCACGCCCCGATCGAGTCCTGATCGATCGAGTTCCTGGCAGGACGCGAGGCGCCGCGGCGCCTCACTGCATCGGCAGCGGGACCGCCTCGACGGCGACGTCGCCGATGCCCCGGTCGGCGAGGGCCGCGCGCAGGGCATCGGTCAGGCAGGTGCCGGCCGTGAAGGCGCCGAGCGCCGAGCCGTGCCGGTCCGCCTCGCGGGGGCGGGGGCCGATCAGCTGCACCACGCGCCGGGCAATGGCGGGCGCCGGGTCGATCCAGGTGACCGGCCAGGGCGCCACCGCCTGGAGGCGCGGTAGCAGCAGCGGGTAATGGGTGCAGGCGAGGCAGACCACGTCGGTGCGCCGCCCGTCGGCCTCGGCGACGAAGCAGGGGGCGATCTCGGCGGCGAGGGCGGCGTCGTCCACCGGCGCGCCCGCGAGCTCGGCCTCCGCGAAGCCGGCGAGGTTCTGCGAGCCGACCAGCGTCACCGCGCAGGTGCCGGCATAGGTCGCGATCAGGTCGTGGGTATAGGAGCGCGCCACCGTGCCGGGCGTCGCCAGCAGCGTGACGAGCCGCGAGCGCGTCGCCTCGGCGGCCGGTTTGATCGGCGGCACGACCCCCACGAAGGGCGTGGTGAAGCGCTGGCGCAGAGCCGGGAGGACCAGCGTCGAGGCGGTGTTGCAGGCGATCACCACGAGGTCGGGCCGGTGGGTCGCGACCAGCCGTTCCATCACCGTGAGGACGCGCGCGACGAGGGTCGCCTCCGAGAGCCGGCCGTACGGGAAGGCCGCGTCGTCGCCCACGTAGACGTAGCGGGCGTCCGGGCGGGCGCGGCGCACGGCGTCGAGAACGGTCAGGCCGCCGAGGCCGGAATCGAACACCAGGATGGTCGGCTCGGCGGCGCAGCGCAGCGCGGCGGCGGACAGGCTGGCCCCGGCCATCAGATCGATCCGCATGAGAACCCCGGACTCCTCGAAGAGCGTCCCAAAATCTCGGCAGCGAGGGTTAAGGCAGTCTCACTGCGGCGAGAGAAAGACCCGTGATCCCCAACCCGTTCCGTTAACCGCCGCGCGGCCGCGGCGAAGAAGCCGGGGACGCGCAGGTGGCCGCCCGACCTCGACGTCGAGCGAGCCCCCTGTCGCGGAAGAGCGCTGTCGCAGAGGTTGTCGGAGCACGGCCGGAACATATCTTCTGCGCGCCGGCCAAGGTCGAGAAGACGGTTCTCGGTCAGGCCCGAAACAAGGGACCATCGTCATGGCAGCGACAGCCGCACTGCGCCCGGACGAGACACGCGACCCTGCGGCACCGGCCTTCCCGCCGCCGCCGGTCACCGCCCGGCCGATCGACCGGGCCGCCTGGATCGCCGCCTACCGGCAGGTCCGGAGCGAGACCGAGCGCCGCGCCGCGCCGCTCTCCCCGGAGGATCAGCAGGTCCAGTCCATGGCCGACGCCAGCCCGACCAAGTGGCACCGGGCGCACGTCACGTGGTTCTTCGAGCAGTTCCTGCTCCGGGAGCACCTGCCGGGCTACGCGATCTACGACGCGCGGCTGCACTATCTGTTCAATTCGTACTACGTGGCGGCGGGTCCCCGTCAGCCGCGCATCCAGCGCGGCATGATCACCCGCCCGACCATGGCGGAGGTCGCCGCCTACCGGGCCCATATCGACCGCGCCGTCGAGGCCCTGCTGGGCCAGGCCTCCGAGCGCGCCCTGGAGGCGGTGCTGCCGATCCTGGAGATCGGCCTCTACCACGAGCAGCAGCACCAAGAGCTCCTCCTCACCGACATCCTGCACGCCTTCGCGCAGAACCCGCTCAACCCGGCCTACGACCCGGACTGGCGGTTCCCGAAGGCGGCGGCGCAGGACGGCCAAGTCACGCTCGACCGCGCGATCGCCTGGATCGGGCACGCGGGGGAGGGCTTCTCGTTCGACAACGAATCCCCGAGGCACGAGACGCTGATCCCGGCCGGCCGGATCGATCGGGCGCTCGTGACCAACCGCCAGTGGCTCGCCTTCATGGAGGATGGCGGCTACGCCAAGCCGGAGCTGTGGCTCTCGGACGGCTGGTACGCCGGGCCGGCGGAGGGCTGGGAGGCTCCCGGATACTGGCGCCGCATCGGAGAGGGGTGGGCGACCATGACGCTGGGCGGCGAGCGCCCCGTGGACCTCGACGCGCCCGTCACCCATGTCAGCTACTACGAGGCTGACGCCTACGCCCGCTGGGCCGGCCGCTTCCTGCCGACCGAGTTCGAGTGGGAGGTCGCGGCCCGCGACGGCGGCCTGCCGGACGCCTTCGGCCTCGTCTGGCAATGGACCCGCAGCGCCTACGTCCCGTATCCGGGCTACCGGCCACTCCCGGGCGCGCTCGGCGAGTACAACGGCAAGTTCATGGCCAACCAGTTCGTGCTGCGGGGCTCGTCGGTGGCGACTCCCGAGGGCCATGCCCGGCTGCCGTACCGCAACTTTTTCTATCCGCACCAGCGCTGGCAGTTCACGGGCCTGCGCCTCGCCGATGCCGCCTGACGCGCCCCGGAGCCGCCCTTGACCATCAAGCCCACCTTCACCGACGCGACGCCGGTCACGCTGGACGCGCCGCCGCTGAGCTTCCTCGACGACGTCCGCGCGGGCCTCTCGAAGCCCCAGAAGGCCCTGTCGCCGAAATACTTCTACGACGCGGCCGGCTCCGCGCTGTTCGAGGCGATCACGCAGTTGCCGGAATACTACCCGACCCGCACGGAGATCGGCATCCTCGAGGCCTGCGGCCCCGAGATCGCCGCGCTGCTGCCGGCCCACGCGGCGCTGGTGGAGTTCGGCAGCGGCTCGACCGTGAAGCTGCGCCGGCTCCTGCACCATCTCGACACGCTGGCCGCCTACGTGCCGGTGGACGTCTCGGGCGAGTTCCTGCGCGGGCAGGCGGAGGCCCTGCGGGGCGACTTCCCCGACCTGCGGGTCGAGCCGGTCGTCGCCGACTTCACCCGCGACTTCGACCTGCCGGAGAGCCTGAACGGCCTGCCGCGCGCCGGGTTCTTCCCGGGCTCGACCATCGGCAATTTCGACCCGCACGAGGCCGAGGCGCTGCTGCGCCGGTTCGGCCGGATCCTGGGGCCGGGCGCCCACATGATCGTGGGCGTCGACCTCGTGAAGGACGCCGCGGTGCTGGAGACCGCCTACGACGACGCGCAGGGCGTCACGGCGGCCTTCAACCTCAACCTGCTGACCCGGATCAACCGGGAGCTCGCCGGCCGCTTCGAGCCCGGCGCCTTCAGCCACCGGGCGGTGTTCAACACCGACGCGTCGCGGATCGAGATGCATCTCGTGGCCCGCGACGCGCAGGCCGTGCGGGTCGGCGCCGACACCTTCCGCTTCGCGGCGGGCGAGACGATCCACACTGAGAGCAGCTACAAGTACACGCCGGCCACGTTCCGGGCGCTCACCGAGCGCGCCGGCTGGACGTGGCTGACGGTCTGGACGGACCC
Organism: Methylobacterium sp. 22177; assembly: GCF_052045615.1. Taxonomy (NCBI): domain Bacteria; kingdom Pseudomonadati; phylum Pseudomonadota; class Alphaproteobacteria; order Hyphomicrobiales; family Methylobacteriaceae; genus Methylobacterium; species Methylobacterium sp. 22177. Next base: position 27,331 of record NZ_JBQEPK010000041.1, read on the forward strand.
GGAGCAGCTGTTCTCGGTCCACGCGCTCCGGCTGGACTGAGGGTCGGCCGGGCAGGGGACGCGACCCATGCGTTTCAGCCCGCGCTGGTTCCTGCTGGTGGCGCCGGGTCTCGGCGCCCTGGCGGGACTGCTCTACGGGGCGATCTTCGGGATCGCCCCGCTGACCGGCACGGCGATCCGCGGCGCGATCATCGGCACGCCGATCCTGCTCTACGAGCGCCGGCTGCTGGCGCCGGGCCTGCGCGACCGCGTCCGCGGCCTCGCGACGCCGCTGTTCCTGCTCGCGACGGTCGCGCTCTACATCGCGCTCATCGTCGTCGGGAACGCCGTGGCCAGCACGGTGCTGAACCAGCTGTTCCGGTTCATGTACAGCGAGCGGAACGCGATGCTGATGTCGCAGTCCGGCCTGCTCTACGCGCTCGGCATCTCGGCCCTGGTGGTGTTCGTGTTCCGGGTCCGCGACCTGATCGGCCCCGGCGTCTTCGCCAACCTGCTGATCGGGCGTTACCACCGGCCGATCAGCGAGGAGCGGATCTTCCTCTTCCTCGACGTGACGGGGTCGACGCGCTTCGCCGACCGGTACGGCGACCGGGCCGCGCAGGCCTATCTCGGGCAGGTCTTCAACGCCCTGGCCCTGCCGGTGGCGCGCGCCCGCGGCTCCATCGATGACTACGTCGGCGACCTGGCGCTGGTGACCTGGACGATGGAGCGGGGCCTGCGCGACGCCGCCTGCCTGCGCTGCGTCTTCGCGTTCCAGGAGCGGCTCGCCGCCGAGGCGGAGAACTGGCGCGGCCGCTTCGGACAGGTGCCACAGTTCCGCGCGGCGCTGCATTGCGGGCCGGTGGTCACCGCCGAGATCGGGCTGGAGCGGCACAAGATCGCGTATTTCGGCGACGTCGTGAACACGACGGCCCGGCTGGAGGCGCTGTCGAAGACCCTGGGGGTCGACGTCCTCGTCTCGGCCGACCTCCTCGCCCGGATGGGGCCGCTGCCGGACGACCTCGTGGCGGAGGATCTCGGCAGCCACGCCCTGCGCGGCCGCGCCGAGCCCCTGGCCGTGGCGGCGGTCCGGCGCCGGGTCGCCGTCGCGGCGCCGGTGCGGCCGCTGCCGGGCCGCGCCGCGACGGCCTGATCCGGCCGCGGCGGACGGCCGCTCAGGCGCCCAGCGCCTTCAGCACCGCCCGCGCGGCGCGCTCGCCGTCGAGCGTCGCCCCGCCGACCGTCATGGCGCCGCCGCCAGCCAACGCCTCGCCGGCGAAGAACAAGCGCCCGCCCACCGGCGCGCGCAGGCGGTCGCGGGCCTCCGCGTGGCCGGGGGCGGCGATCGAGTAGGAGCCCCGCGCGTGCGGGTCCGTCCACCAGCCGGCGAGGCGGCCCGCCTCGACGGCGCTCCGGGCGCCGCCGCCGAGCACCGCGACGAGTCGCTCGGTGGCGAGCGCCACCGCCTCCGCCTCGCCGGCCCGGCACAGGTCCCGCGCCAAGTCGCCCCCGAGATTGGCCACCGCCAGGGACCGGCCGAAGGGCTGCATCTCGAAGTACATGGTCGGTCCGCCCGTCGCGGCCGAGACCGCGTCGCCGAGGGCGGCTCCGTCGAGGCGTGCCGGGTCGAGGCGCAGGCCGATCTTGGTGTAGGCGCCCATCGACAGGCCGTCGAGCGCCGTCCGGGCGGCCTCCGGCAGGGCCGGCGTGAACGCCACGGCCCCGGCCTTGAGCACGCCGACCGGCACCGTGACGATCGCGGCGGCGGCCGCGATCGTGCCCCGCGCCGTCTCGACCCGGACCCCTCGGCCCGACCAGTCGATCGCCCGCACGGGGCAGCCGAGGCTGACCGGGAGGTCGGCGAAGTGCCGCGCCACGAGGTCGCCGTAGCCGTCGATCCACAGGTCGGAGCCGGACCAGAGCCGGTCGTAGTCGACGGCCGAGACCCGCTCGGGATCCTCGCCGAGGGAGAGCCGGCTCAGACCGGCCGCGGCCGTGGCGGCGTCCGGACCGCCGGCCCGGGCCGCCTCCGCCAGGGACGGGTCGCCGGCCTTCGGGGCGAGCAGCGCGTCGAGGCCGGAGAAGCCGGCGCGCCGCTGCGCCGCCTCGGCGGCGGTGGCGGGACGGCCGTCGATCACGAGCTTGCGCGCCCAGCCGTCCTCGCGGGCGACGGGCGCCTGCGCCGCCCGGGCGATCGGGGCCCAGGGGTTGCGCTCGGCCCAGTGGATGTACTCGGCGCCGGCGTCGAACCGGCACGCGGCGCCGAGCGCCCGGTCGGTGAAGGCGCGGCCGCCGATCCGCTCCCGCGCCTCGACGAGGATGAAACTCTGCCCGGCGGCCCGCAGGAGGGCGGCCGCGGCAAGCCCGGCGGCTCCGGCGCCGACGACGACCACGGGTCCGCCGCTGGCCCGGCCGCGGAGGGCCGGCATCGCCAGGAGGGGAGCAGCGAGAAGCGATCGTCGAGTCGGTGTCATGAACGCGCCCGCGCGGATCCGTCCGGAGGCGTCGGCCTCCGCGCGCGGGCTGCGCGGCGCGCTACCCGCGCGCGCCCTGGCTGCCCGAGCGCTTCTCCATCATGGCCTTGACCTGCATCAGCTGGTCCCAGACCTGGCCCGGCGAGGTGCCGAAGAAGTCGAAGCCGGCGGCGATGCCCCAGTAGATGCCGAAGCAGATGAACGGCACGAGCACCCAGGCGAGCACCTCCTCGCCGCGGCGGCGCCGCTGGCGACGCCGGCGCCGCTCCTCGCGCCGGGTGAGCTTCTTGGGGGGCGCCGGCTGCGCGACGGGGGACAGAGGTCCCTCGTGCAGGTTGTCAGTCATCGGGCGCCTCCTCGCCGCGGCGCATGCGCGTCGCGGCGGTCATAGACCGGCGGCCCCCGAGTCCGGAAGGCCGCCGGCCGGCACGCACAGCATTAGGCGCGCACGAGTGGCACCTTCGGCACGGTCCGGACGCCGCCGCCCGAGCTGCCGCCGCCACCCTTGTTGTCCTTCGGCGTCTTCTTCCGGGACGCGGTGCGGGGCTTGGCGCGCTTGTGACGCTTGGCGGCGTTGGTTACGTCCTTCTCGGGCTTGGGCGTGACCGGGCCGGCCGGGAACTCGAAGGTCAGGCCGTCCTTCGCGCCGGTCTTGGCCTCGCCGTCCTCCGGCTTGCGGACGACCACGCGCACCGCGCCGCCGTCCTTCAGCCGGCCGAACAGGACCTCGTCGGCGAGCGGCGTCTTGATGGTCGACTGGATCAGCCGGGCCATGGGCCGGGCGCCCATCGCGTCGTCGTAGCCGTGCTCCACCAGCCAGTCCCGAGCCTCGTCGGAGAGCTCGATCGTGACGTTGCGGTCGGCGAGCTGCGCCTCGAGCTGGAGGACGAACTTGTCCACCACCTTCGCCACCACCTCCTTCGGCAGGTGGCCGAACGAGATGATCGCGTCGAGCCGGTTGCGGAATTCCGGCGCGAACAGGCGGTTGATCGCCTCGACGTCGTCGCCGGAGCGCTTCGACTGCGTGAAGCCGTAGGCGGCCTTGGCCAGATCGGACGCGCCCGCATTCGACGTCATGATGATGATGACGTTGCGGAAATCGACCTGCTTGCCGTTGTGGTCGGTCAGCTTCCCGTGGTCCATCACCTGCAGCAGGATGTTGAACAGGTCCGGATGCGCCTTCTCGATCTCGTCGAGGAGGAGCACGCAGTGCGGGTGCTGATCGATCCCGTCGGTGAGCAGGCCGCCCTGGTCGAAGCCCACGTAGCCGGGGGGCGCGCCGATCAGGCGGCTCACCGTGTGGCGCTCCATGTACTCCGACATGTCGAAGCGCAGCATCTCGACGCCGAGCGAAGCGGCGAGCTGCTTGGCGGCCTCGGTCTTGCCGACGCCGGTCGGGCCCGCGAACAGGTACGAGCCGATCGGCTTGTCCGGGTCGCGCAGGCCGGCCCGGGCCAGCTTGATCGCCGAGGTCAGGGCCTCGATGGCGTTCGGCTGGCCGTAGACCACCCGCTTCAGGTTCTCGGTCAGGTGCTGGAGCACCACCGCGTCGTCCTTGGAGACGGTCTTCGGCGGGATCCGGGCCATCGTGGCGATGGTCGCTTCGATCTCCTTGATGCCGATGGTGCGCTTGCGGCGCGCCTCCGGCACCAGCATCTGCGAGGCACCGGTCTCGTCGATCACGTCGATCGCCTTGTCGGGCAGCTTGCGGTCGTTGATGTAGCGGGCCGACAGCTCCACCGCGGCCTTCACGGCCTCGGTGGTGTACTTGAGCTTGTGGAACTCCTCGAAGTACGGCCGCAGGCCCTTCACGATCTCGATCGTGTCGGGGATCGACGGCTCGTTGACGTCGATCTTCTGGAACCGGCGCACCAGGGCGCGGTCCTTCTCGAAGTACTGGCGGTACTCCTTGTAGGTGGTCGAGCCGATGCAGCGCAGCGTGCCGGAGGCCAGGGCAGGCTTCAGCAGGTTCGACGCGTCCATGGCCCCGCCCGAGGTCGCCCCGGCGCCGATCACCGTGTGGATCTCGTCGATGAACATGATGGCGTTCGGGTGCGCCTCGATCTCCTTCATCACCTGCTTGAGGCGCTCCTCGAAGTCGCCGCGATAGCGGGTGCCGGCGAGCAGCGTGCCCATGTCGAGGGAGAAGACGGTCGCGTCGGCCAGAACCTCCGGCACTTCGTGCTGGATGATCTTGCGCGCCAGCCCCTCGGCGATCGCGGTCTTGCCGACGCCGGGATCGCCCACGAGCAGCGGGTTGTTCTTCTGCCGCCGGCAGAGCACCTGGATGGTGCGCTGGACCTCGCTCTCGCGGCCGATCAGCGGGTCGATCTTGCCGTCGCGCGCCTTCTTGTTGAGGTTGACGCAGTAGGCGTCGAGCGCGTCGCCCTTCTTCTTGGCGCCGCGGGGATCGCCGTCGTCGCTCGGCCGCTCGGAGGCGCCCTCCTCGTCGGCGCCGCGCACCGGCTTCGCCTCGGAGGCGCCGGGCCGCTTGGCGATGCCGTGGCTGATGTAGTTGACCGCGTCGTAGCGGGTCATGTCCTGCTCCTGCAGGAAGTAGGCGGCGTGGCTCTCGCGCTCGGCGAAGATCGCCACCAGCACGTTGGCGCCGGTCACCTCCTCGCGGCCCGAGGACTGGACGTGGATCACCGCGCGCTGGATGACGCGCTGGAATCCGGCCGTGGGCTTGGCGTCCTGACGGCCGTCGCCGGTGAGGTTGGAGAGCTCGGTGTCGACGTAGTCGACCAGGCTGCGCTTGAGCGTGTCGATCTCGACGTTGCAGGCGCGCATGACCGCGGCCGCATCTTGGTCATCCACCAGGGCGAGCAGGAGATGCTCCAGCGTCGCGTATTCGTGCCGGCGCTCGCCNGGCGAGCGCCAGGGCGCGGTGGAGGGCTTGTTCTAGGCTGCGTGAGAAGCTTGGCAAAGCTGGCCTCTGTCCTTCGTGCCTACCGCGAGCGGCGCCTATTTCTTTTCCATAACGCACTGGAGAGGATGTTGGTGTTTGCGCGCGAAGTCCATGACCTGCGTCACCTTGGTCTCCGCCACCTCGTAGGTGAAGACCCCGCACTCGCCGACCCCGTTCTGATGCACGTGCATCATGATGTGGTAGGCGTCCTCGTGGCTCTTGTTGAAGAACCGCTCGACCACCAGGACCACGAACTCCATCGGCGTATAGTCGTCGTTCAGAAGGAGTACCCGGTACAGGCTGGGCCGCTTTGTCCGCGGCTTGGTCCGCGTGATGATCGCGGTGTTGGACCGGTCGTCGCCCCCGGGGGCGCGCGAACCGGATGCCGTGATCGCGATGCGCGCCGGCCGGTGGTCCCTCGTCGAAGTCGCGGTGCCCTGCATGGGGACCTGTGTCATGTGCGTCGAACCGATCCCTCGCTCGGAGCGGGCGCCGCCGGCCCTGACGGCCGATCCTGATCCTGGCCTGCCGGGAGCAGCGCTCAGCTCCGCGCCGATCAATCTACAGACGGTGAGCCGACTTCGCCAGACGCCTGTGCGCACTTGTCCGCCCCGCACGGCGCGTCTTCGGCGCATGACCGCCGACCCGCTAGCGTGTCGGGCCAGGACGGGCCGCGGGCGCCGGCGACCCCGCTCTCGGCCGCAGGAGTTCGCCGCTCAGGCCCAGCAGCGCGTCGCCGGCGGCGGCGGAGCGGGCCGCGGCGCGCTCTCCGGCCCGGTGCAGGTACGCGGTCTGCACCGCCAGGATCTCGGTCGGGCTGCGGGCCGCCGCCAGCGCCCCCCAGGTGGCGCCGAGGTCGTCGAGAGCCTTCTTGAACGAGTCGAGATACTCGATGCCGAGGGACTGGGCCGCCCGGCTCGCGATCCCGAACCGCCGCAGCGGCGTGCCGAACCCGAGGACGGCCGGGCCCAGAGGAAGGGCAGGGGGTCTCTGCATCGCCGATCTCCGGACCGCAGCCGAGCCGGCTGGCCATGGGCGACCGGCCGTTTCGGACCGCCGCGAGAGTGTGCGGCACGACAGCCAGCGTCAAGCTCGGGCCGGTAAGCCCCCTGCCAGGAGCCGGCTGGCGATGGCCGCGCGGCGACAGCGGGTCGGGGACGACCGGTAAGCGATGGCAGGGACGACACGATCCGGCATTCGCCGCGACCGCATTAACGGGCCTGTAACTGCACTTGCCTAACTCTCCACTGATGCAGCGGGGCCACGCGATCGGCGGGAGGCTCCGCAGGGGATACGACCGGCCGGACCGGTCTCGCGAGGCAATCAGGCGTGATGCGTAGCGTAGTAGGCCGCTCTCGATCGATTCCAGCGCTCCCGGCCGCGATCCTGGCGGCCGCGGTCCTGACGGCACTGGCCTCGCCGGCGGAGGCCCGGCGCGGCCGGCACCACCACCACGCCCGCGCGGCCGGCGGCTACAACCCGCCCTACGCCGCCATGGTCGTGGACGTGAAGAGCGGCAAGACGCTGCACGCGGTCAACGAGGACGCGCTGCGGCACCCGGCCTCCATCACCAAGGTGATGACGCTCTACCTGCTGTTCGAGCAGATGGAGCGGGGCAAGTTCGCCCTCGATTCCGATCTGACCATCTCGGCCCACGCCGCCGCCCAGGCACCGTCGAAGCTCGGCCTGCGCCCCGGCCAGACCATCTCGGTCGAGGACGCCATCAAGGCGATCGTGACGAAGTCGGCGAACGACGTGGCCTGCGCGATCGGCGAGAACATCGCCGGCTCCGAGGAGCGCTTCGCCCAGATGATGACCGCGAAGGCCCACGCCCTCGGCATGAGCCGGACCCACTACGCCAACGCCTCGGGCCTGCCCGATCCGGAGCAGCTCACCACCGCCCGCGACCTGACCGTGCTGGCCCGGGCGATCCAGGACCGCTTCCCCCACTATTACCGCTACTTCCAGACCCGGTCCTTCGCGTTCCGCGGGCGCGTGATCGGCAACCACAACCACCTGCTGGGCAATGTCCAGGGCGTCGACGGGATCAAGACCGGATACACCCGCGATTCCGGCTTCAACCTGATGACCGCGGCGAAGTCCGAGGGCCGCCAGATCGTGGCGATCGTGCTGGGCGGCAAGTCCGGAGCGGGCCGCGACCGGATCATGGCCGACCTCGTCCGATCCAGCCTGCCGCGCGCCTATGCCGGTGCCCGGATCTCGGCGCCGGTCACCGAGGTCGCGGAGCGCGCCCGCCCGGCGGTCGTCGCCGACGCGGTCTCGCGGACCCGCACGCAGGTCGCCTCCGCGGACGACGAGGACGTCGAGACCACCGGCACCACCGGCGAGCCCCTCGACCTGTCTCCCTCCAAGACGACGACGCCGGGCGGCACCTGGAAGCCGGGCCCGCAGGCGATCCCGAAGGCGGCCCAGGCCTATGCCGGCGGCGGCAACGCCCAGCCGCCCTTCCCGGGCGCGTCCAAGTCCACGGCCCGGGTGGCCTCCCTCGAGCGCGACGAGCCGCCGAAGGCGGTCTCCGGCGCCCGCGTCGTGCCGACCGCCTGGGTGATCCAGCTCGGCGCCATGGACGACGAGGGCAAGGCCCGCTCGATGCTCTCGGAGGCGCGCGCCAAGGTCGGCGGCAGCCTGTCGAAGGCGGCGCCGTACACGGTCAAGGTCGAGCACGGCGGCACCACGCTGTTCCGCGCCCGCTTCTCGGGCTTCGCCGAGCAGGATTCCGCCCAGGAGGCCTGCTCGGCCCTGAAGCGCAGCGGCTTCAGCTGCTTCGCCACCCGGAGCTGAGGCCCGCGAGACCCGACGGCGCGCCCGCGCGCCGGATACGGAACGGCCGCGACCGAGTTCGCCCGCGGCCGACGATCGGTATCTCTCTGACAACGCGCGTGGAGTTCAGCGATGTCGGTTCAGAAGCCTGTCCCGGGCCGCGTTGACGCGCGCCGCTCCCTCGGCGCTGCCGCCCTGGTCGGGGTGGGCGCGCTTCATGAGAGACCTGTGGGCCGACCGGATCTGCTCAGCGGTCGCCCCGCGCTGAAGCCCCAGGATCTCGTACGCCTCCTCCTGCGTCATCGTCCCTGGGTGCGGCGGGCGGCGCGGCCGCGGGTCGCGATCGCCCTCAGCGTCTACACGCCATCCGGGCGCCCGGCGGTCGAGATACGGCTCTAGCAGGGCGGCGCCCGCGGCGTCGCGGATCCGGCAGTGCCGCAGCAGCTCGACCACGGCCCCGGTGGGCATGCTGTCGAGCCACGCGCCGGCGCCCGGCCCCGCGATGACGCGGCCGGTGCGCAGGCTGCCGTCCGGGCGCAGGAGGGCGTCGATCAGGACCGTGCGGAAGCGGCGGTCCTGCGGGTCGCGGGGGCGGTCGCCGGATCGCGGCTGGATCAGGCGGCGGAGCCGCGCGGTCATGGCCGCCTGACCCTCGATCATCCAGACGCCGCTGAGCCCGAGCAGCGCCGCGAGGACGATGTTCCCGCGCAGGAGCAGGAACCCCGCGGCGAGCAGCGCGAAGGCGCCGAAGGTCGGCAGACGCGCCCGCCCGCGGGCGGCGTCGAGGCCCGCCCGGAGACCGCGGCGCAGCCGACGGCCGAGGCCGCCCGAGTTCTTCGAGAGCCACCACAGGGTCAGGCAGGCGAGCAGGCCGGCGAACAGCGCCATCGCTCAGCGCCGCACGCCGTAGATGGCCGACGCGCTCCCGCCGATCCGGATACTCGTGCCGTCGCCGAGATCGAAGTGCCCCGGCCGGGACGGCCTCGGCGGGCGGGTCGCGGTGTCGCAGCCGGGCTGCGGCGGCAGGCGCACGCCCTCGGGGAGGTTCTCCGGGCAGAGGCGCGCGCGGGTGGGGACCTCGCCGGCCTGCGCGGCGCCGGCGACGAGGATCAGCAGCAGGGGCAGGGGCAGGGTCAGGCGGCGGTTCGGGTGCGTCATCGCCGGTTCTCCGCGACCTCGGCGGTGGTGACGCGGACCTGCCGGATCCGGCCATCGCGCTCGACCTTGAGGGTCACGCCGGCGCCGAGGCCGGCCTCCTCGATGGCCGCCGTCAGGTCGGCGAGGCGGTGGACGGGGCGGTCATTGGCCTCGACGATCACGTCGCCGATGTCGCCGGTCTGCGGATCGACGCCGCGCAGGCCGGCCTGCGCGGCCGGGGAGCCGGGCAGCACCCGCACGATCACCACGCCGTCGATGCCGAGCCGCGCGGTGGCCGCCTCCTGGGCGGCGATGATGCCGATGCCGGGATTGCGCACCCGTCCGGCCTTGATCAGCTCCGGCACGATCCGGTTCACCACGTCGACGGGGATCGCGAACCCGATCCCGGCGCTGGCGCCGGACGGCGACACGATGGCGGTGTTGACCCCGATCAGCCGGCCCGCTGAATCGAGGAGCGGGCCGCCGGAATTGCCGGGGTTGATCGCCGCGTCCGTCTGGATCACGCCGGACAATTCGCGGCCCTCGCTCGTCGGCATCCGCCGCCGCACGGCGCTGATGACGCCGGTCGTCAGCGTGTGGTCGAGGCCGAACGGGTTGCCGATGGCGAAGGCCGACTGCCCGACCTTGAGATCCGCCGAGGTGCCGATCGCCAGCGGCGGCGGCATGTTCCGCACCCGCCCGAGCTGCAGGACCGCGAGGTCGTAGGACGGCGCCATCCCGACGAGGGTGGCGGGCACGACCTCGCCGTCGCTCATCCGGACCGAGACCGAGCCGCCGCTCCGCGCGGCGTTCTGCACGACATGGGTGTTGGTGACGATGTGGCCGGCGCCGTCCCAGACGAAGCCGGTGCCGGTCTGGGTCCCGCCCTGCTCGCCGCCCTGGTCGTCGAGGTCGAGTAAGTCGCGGTTCTGGGCGGCGCTCTGCGCGAAAACGTGAACGACGGACGGGCTCGCGCGCTCGAACAGCGCCACCGTCGAGGCCTCGGCCGGCGCCAGATCGCCGCGGGCCGTCACGGCCCGGGGGGTGTCGGCCGCGTAGAGCAGCGGCTGCAGGTAGGGCTGGGCGACGTAGAGCGCCAGCAGGACCACGACCGCGGCGAACAGGATGCGCACGGTACGATCCGGCACGGGTGTCTCCGATGCATGGGCGCGCGGGAACGCGCGCGGGCGGGCCCGCGACGGGCGGAGCCTTAAGTGCGCGTTCAGGATCGGGGCGTCAACACAGAGGGGCACCGCCGCCGACAGGCCCCTGACGTGTTCTGGCGCACGTCGGCGACCGGCGCAGACTGGCTAACGGAATGGTCATCATTCAGGAGCCACAATTCTCGCAAGTCCAGGGCAGCTCAGTTGCGCTCAATACGGACATGGAACACCGAGCCGCGCCCGGACTCCTGCCTCGGCACCGGATGCTGGTTTCGAAAACCGCCCGAATTGATCGCAAAGCTGCCGCAGAGATGCTTGCATTGACGCTCAGACCATCGATCGCCGCGGCCCCTCGGCAGAGCCCGGCGGCGGCGGTCTGAACGGTCCAAAACGGTTCGGAAGGACGAGTACAGATGGAAACCGAAGCTCTGGAACGGCCCGCGGATCTGACGATCTGGCGCACGGCCCCGGCGAGCGCCCCGCTCGCGCAGCCCGAGCGCTACCAGACCCTGCGGGAGGCGATCGCCGCCGCGGCCGGCGCCCTGGCCGACCCGGCCAAGCAGCCCTGGATCATCACCGAAGAGGGCGAGATCCTCTCGCCGAACTGGATCCGCACCTATCTGAACTGACGATCCGTCGCCCGAAGAACGGGGATACCGGGGACGGCGGCGCGAAGCCCCGCCCCGGTACCCCGCGGGTTCACTCGGCGGCGTCCGACCGGCGGAAGCCCTCGATCCCGATCTGGTCGGGATTGATCGCGTGCAGCGCCCGCCGGGCCGCCTCGAGGGGGTGCTCGGCCTCGATCCGCACCGAGGTGAGATCCGGGCTCTTGTAGACCGTCACGATCGTGTCCATCACCTCGGTCAGCGTGGTGCGCTTGTCCTCGGGGGCGGCGATGAGGAGCTGCAGCCCCCAGGCGCGGTAGAGATCGACCAGCGCCTGGCTGTTGCGCACGTCGAGCTTCGAGAACGCCTCGTCGAGCAGGCACAGGCCGAGCCCCGGATTCTCGTCGCCCGGCCGGTCGCCCGGATAGTAGGCGCTGGCCAGCGACGCGGCGATCGCCACGTAGAACGGCGCCTGCGCCTCGCCGCCGGAGCCGCGCAGCGCCCGGGCCGACATGGTGGTGCGGTTGCCCGCCCGGTCGCGCATGCCGATCTCGTAGACGAAGTAGTTGCGGTAATCGGCGAGCCGCGCCGCGTCCTCCTCGCCGGCGATCAGCGCGGTGATCTCCTCGAGCGCGGCCGCCATCGGCCCCTCGGCCTCACCGGCGAGCAGCGCCTGCGCGGCCTCGGGCGAGCGGGCGGTCTCGGTGGCCAGCGCGTGGACGGCGGCGTAGCGGCGGTCGACCGCCGCCTCGAACGCGTAGGTCTGGCCGGTGAAGCTGCGCGCCGAGAGCCGCTCGTTCAGGGCCGCGAGGCGGGCGTGGACCCGCTCGAACCGGTCGGCGAGGCGCGTCAGCAGGTCCTCGGTCATCAGGCGGCGCATCTCGGCCTCGGCCCGCTCGGCCTGCGCCCGGTAGCGGCGCAGCTCGTGCCCCTCGACCGCCTCGTATTCCCGCCGCACCCAGGCGAAACCGTCGATCGCCGGGGCGTCCCCGGAGGCGAGCGGGTTCTCCACCCGCCAGGCGGCGCAGGCCTCCGCCAGCTCGCGCTCGGCGATCCGCCCGTGCGAGCGGGCGGCCTCGGCGGAATCGCGGGCGAGGCCGCGCTCGGCACTCACCCGGGCCCCGGCCGCCTTGGCGTCGAGTCCGGCGAGCGACCGCCGCGCCTCGGCGACCGCACCGAGGTCGAACGGCTCGGCGCGGGCGAGGCGCACCCGCGCCGCGTCGCCCCCGCTCAGCTGGCGCAGGGCCGCGCGGCGGGCCGACAGGGCGGCGCGGACGGCCTCGCGCACAGGCCCCATCCGGGCGCGCAGGGCCGCCTCGTCGGCGAGCAGACGGTCGAGCTTCGGCTCCAGCTCCTCCGACAGTTCCCGCAGGTAGCCGACCCGCTCGGTGGTCAGCGCGGCGATCTCGGCGGTGAGCCCCGCCGTGTCGCGCTTCTCGATGCCCTCCCGCTCGGTCTGGAGCGTGCGCCGCCGTCCCTCGAGCCCGTCGAGCTCGGCCCGCAAGGCCTCCACGTCGTCGAGGCCCCGGGCGACGCGGGCCCGGATCGCGGCGGCCGTCCTGGCGGCCTCGCGCAGGACCGCGGCCTCGCCGCGCAGGCGCCGCGCCTCCGTGACGGCGATCTCGTGCGCGCGGCGGCTGTCGGCGGTCGGCCCGCGATGACCGCGAGTCATCAGCAGGTCGACGTTGCGGGTCACCGTGTAGGCCATGCCGGCCGTGGTCCGACCGCTCGGCGCCACGGCGCGGGACAGGCGCGCCAGTTCGGCATCGTCCCGGGCGAGGTCGTAGCCGCCGAGCCGCACGCCGAGGAAGGCCTCCGCGTGGGGGTCGCTGGTCTCGATCACGGTGAGCGGCCCGTCGTCGTAGCGGCGGGACCGCTGCTTTGCGGTGTCGGTGGTCTTCACCAGGATGCAGCGGCTGAAGCGGTCGCGGCCCGATTGCAGCACGCCGAGCGCCTCGCTCAGCCGGTCGGGGGCGACCACCAGCGCCTCGCGGGCGCGCCCGAGCAGGCCTTCGAGGGCCGGCCCCCAGGTCGGATCGACGATCTCCGCCAGCTCGCAGATCGGCAGCGCGTCGATGCCGCGCCGCTCCAGCTCGCCGCGAAACGCCACCGTGTCGGAGGACAGGCGCGCCGCCGGGCCGCCGCCGGTGCGCGGGGCCGTGCGCTCGGCCTCGCTCTCCTGGGCCCGGGCTTTGAGCGCCGCGTCCTCGGCGGCCCGCTCCAGGGCCTCGTCGAAATCGGGCAGGCGCGCCAGTCCGTCTGCCAGCTCGGCCAGCGGGCCCTCGGGGCGCAGGATCTCCTCGGGCGAGGATTCCCGGCGCAGGCCCGCCCGGGCGCAGGCCTCGGCGAGGCGGGCCGCCTGCGGGCAGCTCTGGCGCAGGAGCGGGGCGACGGGCTGGAGCTTGGCCATCTGCCCGACGAGCCCCACGAGGTCGCCGATCCGGCCGATCAGCTCCTTCCGGTCCCGCTCCAGCATGGACAGGCCAAGCGTCGAGGCCGCGAGCCGGCCCTCGGCGGCGCTCGCGGCGGCCAGCGCCTTCTTCTCGGCGATCTCGCCGTCGATCTCGCGGACGTAGCCTCGGCTCGCGGTGACGCGTTCGCGCGCGATGCGCAGGGTGTCGGCGCCCTCGCGGAGGCGGCTCCGGACGGCGATGAGGTCGAGGCTGCGGCGGCGCAGCTCGGCGCTCGCCGCCCGCAGCTCGTGGGTCGCGGCGGCCAGGACCGCCTCGCCCCAGGCCTCGTAGCGGTCGCGCAGGCGCCGCAGGCGCCCGAGCCGGCTCTCCAGTTCGGCGATGGTCTCCAGGAGGCGCCGCCAGTTGGCGATCGAGTGGCGCACGCGCTCGACGTCGAGGGGCTCCGGGTCGAGCACGAAGGCGCGCACGAACGCGCTGGTGTCGAAGATCGGCTTGAACGCCACCGCGTTGGCGAAGCTGCGCAGGAAGTGGCGCGGCTCCGGCGCCGGCGCCCCCTCGCGCAGGGTCGCGAGCACGTCGGCCGTGAAGCGCTCGCCGGAGGTGCGGTACTCGGTGAAGCTCGACGCGCGGGCGCGCAGGTCGGCGGCGATCTCGCTCCAGGGCGCCGTGTAGGTGCCGCCGGGAGCGGTGCGCGCGTAGTCGGCGACCTCGAACCGGTGCCCGACCGCGATGAAGCGCGACAGCACGGTCTCCTTCGGCTCCACGGCCCGGGCCGCCAGGGCGAGGCCGACCGAGACCACGCGGCCGGAATCGGGGTTCTCGAAGACCAGGACCAGCACGGTCTCGCAGGATTCCCGCGTCGGGCGGCCGCCCTCCGCCGGGTCGCTGATCCAGCCGAGGCAGTAGTCGCGCACCGTGCGGGCGCTGCGGCCGGAGGCCGAGGCGTTGAGGGCGAGGCGGCTGGCGTTGTTGCCGGCCAGCACGGTGCCGACCGCGTCGAAGATCGTCGACTTCCCGGCCCCGGTCGGCCCGACCAGCGCCGCGGCGCCGCGCAGGCGGATCTGCTCGCGGCGGATCAGGTACCAGTTCGAGATGGCGATGTCGGTGAGGACGTACACGGTGTCGGTGGGTCGGGCCGGTGATGAGGGATGTGCGGCCCAGTTGGCCGGACTCGGCCGCGTATGCAAGCCGACACGCGCGAACCCATGATGCCTGATCCTACCTCAGGTTATGACACTGTTAGCACAAGCCGTTCATGTCCTGCGGGTGCCGTTCGCACGACCGGAACCGACCGATGCGTCTCAGTCTCAAAGCAAAACTCAGCGGCCTCTTCGCCCTCCTGCTCCTGGCGGCGATGGTTCAGGGCGGCGTGACCCTCTACAAGATGCAGGCGGTCGACCAGCGGCTCGCGGAGCTGATCGACAACGCCGTGCCGTCCATCAACGAGGCCCAGGCGGTCAACGCCCTCGTAATGCGCTCGCGACTGTGGCAGTTCCGCTACGTGACGGCGGATACCGACGCCGAGCGCGAGACCAGCCTGAAGAACGCCGACGAGATGATGCGGAACCGCCAGGCGAAGGCCGAGGCCTACCGCGGCCTGGTGGCGTCGAAGGAGGAGCAGACCATCTACGACGACCTGCTCGCCAAGCTGGCGGTGCAGCAGGCCGACTGGACCCGTCTGCGCGCCTTCCCGGCCGATCAGCACGATCAGGCGCTCGCCTATTTCCGCGGACCGATGAACGCCAATTACCTCGCGGCCTCCAGCGCGACCCGCGCCCTCGCCGACCTGAACATCCGGAACGGTGAGGCGGCCGGGCGCGCGGCCCGCGACAGCCAGGCGGACGCGGTCCGGACGACCGTCGTGAGCCTGCTCGTCAGCCTCGTCATCGCGCTCGGCGCCATGCTGTACGCCTTCACGGGCGTCTCGCGGCCGCTCGCCGGGATGACGCTGTCGATGCGGCGGCTCGCCGACGGCGACACGCAGGCCGAGATCCCCTACGCGGCGCGGCGGGACGAGATCGGCGCCATGTCGGCGACCGTCGCGGTCTTCCGCGAGAACCTGCTGCACGCCCGCGCCCTGGAGGCCGAGACGACGCAGGCCCGGGCCGGCGCCGAGGCGCAGCGCCGGCAGGCGACGCGCGAGCTCGCCGACCGGTTCGAATCCGCCATCGGCGGCATCGTCGGCTCGGTGACGTCGGCGGCGACGCAGCTCCAGTCTACCGCCCAGAGCCTCACCGCGACGGCGACGCAGACGGCCGGCCAGTCGACCAGCGCCGCGGCCGCCGCCGAGGAGGCCTCCTCCAACGTCACCACGGTCGCGGCGGCGGCCGAGGAGCTGGGCTCTTCGGTCAATGAGATCGGCCGCCAGGTCGGCTCCTCCGCGGACCTGGCGCAGGCCGCCGTCCGCGAGGCGGCCGCCACGGCCGACCTCGTCCAGGCCCTGAGCACCGGCGCGCGCCGGGTCGGCGAGGTGGTGGACCTGATCTCGGCGATCGCCAGCCAGACCAACCTGCTGGCGCTGAACGCCACGATCGAGGCGGCCCGGGCCGGCGTCGCCGGCCGCGGCTTCGCGGTCGTCGCCACCGAGGTGAAGGCGCTGGCCGACCAGACCGCCAAGGCCACGGCCGAGATCTCGGCCCAGATCGCCCAGATCCAGGGCTCGACCGGCCAGGCCGTCCAGGCCATCGACGGCATCGCCGGCCGCATCCGCGAGATCAGCGGCATGGCCAACTCCATCGCGGCGGCGGTGGAGGAGCAGGGCGCGGCCACCCAGGAGATCGTCCGCAACGTCGCCGAGGCGGCGACCGGGACCGAGTCGGTGACCGCCAACGTCAGCGGCGTCGCGGGCGCCGCCGAGGAGACCGGCGCGGCCGCCGCGCAGGTTCTGGCCTCGGCGTCCGAGATGGCCCGCCAAGCGGCCCATCTCGGCAGCGAGGTCGAGCACTTCCTGGCGACGGTCCGGGCGGCCTGAACCGGGAACCGGCGGGCGCGGTGGTCCGGGTCGCTCCCTCGGGAGCGATCGGCGGTGAGCTCAGGCCTCGCCGGCCTCGGACCACGCCCGCAGGCGCTCCATCCAGGCGTCGGAGGCCAGCACCGTCACGCCCGGCAGGAGCGACAGCGGCGTGACCCGCTCGACCCGGTCGCGCTCGCCGAGGCGCAGGCCGCCGCGCTTGGCGTAGAGGCGCAGGATGTCGGCGAGCCGGCCCTCCTCGGGGGGCTCGTTGCGGGCCACGGCGCGGATCTTCTCGACGATCTCGTCGGTGGTGCAGTCGACGATCCCGTCCGTGCCGGCCCGGTGGTCGCGCAGGCCCTCCTCGTAGAGGAGCCGGAGCGCCAGCAGCACCAGGGTCTCGTCCTTGCGCAGGCGCTCCGAGACGATGTCGTGCCGCGGGGCGTCGGCGGCCGGGCTCAGCGAGACCATCTGGTCGCGGTGTGAGACGGTCAGCGCGTAGCCGAGGCAGGCGAAGTAGTCGGTGAAGAACGGCGCGTAGTGCCGGGCGAGCTCGTAGGACCGTCCGATCCCCTGCGTCTCGGCGTAGATCACCTGCCCCTTCAGCAGAACCTGGAGAGCGCGGCACAGCTCCTCGGCGTCCGGCGCCCGGGCGCCGGGGGGCGGCGGCTCGTCGCCGTCGATGATCGCGCGGAAGCCCTCAAGCACGGGGACGGCGCTCCAGCAGGAAGTCCGGGCAGTCCAGCCAGCCGTTGACAACCCGCTCGGGCAGCCGGGTCAGGGCGTAGCGCGCGCCGAGCTTGGCGTCGAACAGCACGTCGATCTCGCGCAGGCGCTGGAACACGATGAAGTCGTCGACGCCCGCGATCACGATCTGCGACCCGCGCAGGCGCACGGCCTTGCCGAGGCGGGCCTCCACGAAGGCGCTCATGCTCTCCGGGGTCACGGTGGTGCGGCGCCGGAACTCCGCCTTGGCGGCCGCGAAGGCGTCGACCACGGGGTCGTCCTCGATGTCGGGCAGGGGCTCCATGTCGATGGCCGACTTGCGGGCCCGCGGCGCCTGGAGATGCGCGTGGCCGATCGGCGGCCGCAGCAGCGAGACGTCGCCCGGCACCTCGGGGGCGATCTCGGACCCGCCGACGGCGCGCAGCATCGCCGCCACGCGCTCGACGCCGCTCGGGTCCGGGCGGTCCATCACGTGCAGGGCGGAAGCGATCCGGCGCTCCAGCCGCGCCACCACGGCGTCGACGGCGTCGAGGTGGTTGTCGAGGCCCTCGAACACCGCGAGGATCTGGGCGAGATCCGCCCGGACGGCCTTCTGCGCCGCGTCGAGCTCGGCGCTCCGCCCCTCGCGGATCAGGCCCTCGGCCAGCGCCCGGACCGTGAGGGCGTCGCGCAGCGCCCGACCGGCCTCGCGCACCACGCTGGCGCGGAAGCGGAACGGGTTAAAGCGGGTGTGCAGCGTCCGGTAGTCGCTGATCAGGTGGCGCTCGACGAAATCCTCGAAGAACAGCCGGAAGGTCTTGGCGCGGTCGGGCTCGCGCAGGATGCGCTCCTCGACCTTGCGCATGCCGGCCGCGAGGCCGCGCACGTGCGACAGGAAGGCGGCAGCGGCCCGGGCGGCGTTGGACAGCGCCTCGGAGCGGTTCGCCGGGTCCGACAGGGCGCTCTCGAGCCCGCCCAGCACCTCCAGCACGGCGCCGCCGTAGGAGCGCGTCTCGCCCCTTTCGAGCCGGGACAGCTCCTCCAGCAGGAGGCGGGCCTCGGGGTCGAACTCCGCGACCGGGACGTAGCGCTCGCGGCGCTCGATCAGCCAGCCGGTGTCGAGGAGGCGCCGGTAGAGCGCCGTGCGGCGCTCGGCCGGGTCGGCCGAGATCGGCTCGTCGCCGCTGACCTCGGGGTCGCTCCAGCCGGCGGCGAAGTCGCCGATCTCCGCCAGGAGCTCGGCCTTGCGCACCGGCTCGGCCCCGAGGACGCGCCGGTGCAGGTGCAGGAGCAGGGCGGCGTTGAAGCCGCGGCTCGGCGAGGCCAGCGGCTTGAACAGCTCGTCGGACAGCTGCGCGAACAGCATGGTACTGTGAACTCTCGCCGTCGCGCAGCCCGAGCCCCGATCGTTGCCTTACTTCGCGCCGAGGAGCTCGACGTCGAAGATCAGCGTGGCGTTCGGCGGGATCACGCCGCCGGCGCCCCGGGCGCCGTAGCCGAGCTGCGGCGGGATGATCAGGGTGCGCTTGCCGCCGGCCTTCATGGTGGCGACGCCCTCGTCCCAGCCCTTGATCACCTGGCCGGCGCCCAGGGGGAAGCTGAAGGGCTGGTTGCGGTCGCGGGACGAGTCGAACTTCTTGCCCTTCTTGCCGCCCTCGTCGAGCCAGCCGGTGTACTGGACGGTGACCGTCTGGCCGGCCTTCGGCTCAGGCCCGGTGCCGACGACCTCGTCCTGATACTTGAGGCCCGACGGGGTGGTCACGGTCTCGGCATTGGCGGCAGTGGTCATGGCGATCAACGCGGCTCCGAAGAGGGGGGACAGGCGAGGCATGGTTTCTCCCTGGAGCCGGCGCCGTGCGCGCCGGCCGTCGGGAGGCCTTCTATCGCCTCGGACCCGTCCAGGCCAGGGAGAGACGGTTGGTGCCCCCCGGGGCGCTCTCAGGCGGCCCGGACGCCGTCGAGGAAGCGGCCGACCTCGGCGGTCAGCTGCACGGCCTGGGTCGACAGGGCGGCGGCCGCGCCCAGGACCTCGCCCGCGGCCGCCTCGGTCGCGCCGGAGGCCGCGGCGACGCCGGCGACGTGGCCGGTGACCGCGGCCGCGCCCTGCGCCGCCTGCCCGACGTTGCGGACGATCTCGTGGGTGGCCGCGCCCTGCTGCTCGACCGCCGCCGCGATGGAGGTCGCGACGCCGTCGATGTCGCGGATCCGCGCCGTGATCGTCCCGATCGCCGCCACGGCCTGACCGGTCGAGGCCTGGACCCGCCCGATCTGGCCGGCGATCTCCTCGGTCGCCCGGGCGGTCTGCTCGGCCAGCGCCTTCACCTCGGTGGCCACGACGGCGAAACCGCGACCGGCCGCACCGGCACGCGCGGCCTCGATCGTGGCGTTGAGCGCCAGCAGGTTGGTCTGGCCCGCGATGGTCGAGATCAGCCCGACCACGTCGCCGATCCGCGTCACCGCCTCGCTCAGCTCCTGGACCAGCGCGCCGGTCTGATCGGCCTCGGCGACGGCCGCGCGCGCGAGGCTGGCCGAGCCGTCGACCTGCCGGCCGATCTCCTGGACCGAGGTGCCGAGCTCCTCGGCCGCCGCCGCCACGGTGCCGACATTGCTGGCCGCCTGCTCGGCCGCGGCCGCGACGGTGCTCGACTGCTCGGCGGTCTGCGCGGCGGTCTCGGTCATGCTCCGGGCCGTCGCCTGCAGGCCGGTCGCCGCGGCCGAGACCTGCGCGACGATCCCGCCGACGGTGTCGGCGAACCGATCGGCGATCTGCCGCATGACGAGGCTGCGCTGGCGCTCCGCGTCCTGCCGGGCCGCCTCGGCCTCGGCCTCGAGCTGCCG
>NZ_JBQEPK010000042.1:0-47184 GCF_052045615.1 Methylobacterium sp. 22177
TGACGCTGACGACGCCGGCGGTGCCGGGCGAGTTGATCAGCGAGCCGCCGGGCAGGGCGTAGTTGGTGGTGTTGCGGCTGTTGGCGTCGAAGCCGTAGCCGGCGTTCACACCGAAGTAGAAGCCGGTCCAGGTGAACACCGGCACCGGCGTGAACACCGGCGGCGGCGCGGCGCGGCGCGGCAGGTCGGCGGCGGACGCCGCGGCGGTCATGCCGGCGAGAACGGTGGATGCGAGGAGAAGCTTCTTCATGGTGGTGTTCGGTCCTGGGGTTAGCTTGAGCCGGCAGCCTTCTAGGCGCTCTCGGATGGCGGGTCTGTCGCTTTCCTGCAACAAGCCTCCTCAGGCTAGGGACATCCCGTCAACGAAAGATGAAGACTAGCCGGCCCGCCCCACAGCAGAGGGCCGGGTCGCGGCCCCGCACGAGGCGCGGACAGTTGCAAAACCCCGGATGACGAGCTGCGTTGCGCGCCGCGCATATTGTCGGAAGCCGGCGTGTTCCGGGCGAGATCGCCCGAGGTCTCTGCAGGGACGGGCGAGGGCGGACGTTTTATTCCGGCACAACTTTGACGAGAGGTCGCCGCCTCGTAAGCGATCGGTTAACCCTGTTGACCGATGGTCCGGCGCTCGCGGGCTCGCCCGCGAGCCCCGTCGCGCCCCGCACCGAACCCGGTCCCCGGCCGGTGGAGAGAACCGTCCATGCAGAGCCCCGACGATCGGAGCCGGACAATCTTCGGCAAGCGCCGGACCGTCGAGGCCGCGCCCGGCTCGCAGGTCGGCTCGACTGCCGCGCGGGTCGCGCGCGCCAAGCCGAGCCGGACCGCGGGCCCCCTGCCCTGGGCGCTGCGCGTGGCGGGCTTGGCCGGGATCGTCGCGGTGATCGGCGCCTACCAGCTCGCGCGGCTGAGCCGGCCCGACGCGGCGCTGCCCGGGACCGCCCTCGCGACGGCGGCGCTGCCGCCGATGGCCGAGCCCGAGACGACCGGCGCGCTCGCGGCGCGATCCGCCCGGTCCACCCGTCTGGACCCCTGCGCCGTGCCCGCGCTCGACCGTCTCCGGCCCTGATCGGGGGCCGCTCCCGGGGCCGATCCCCTGTGCGCGGACGCGCGCTGTCGCGATTGCGAGATTGACAAGTCGCGCCAAGGCCCTAACTGACGGGGACGATGCGCCCCGCGGCCCCGGGAGCGTCCGAGCGCCCCGCGCGAGCCTTTCCCAGCCGTTGCCGCGACGGTGTCCTTCGCGCCGGCCGGGCGCGCAACGGTTCCTGAACGCAAATGCCTTTTTCCGACCTGGGACTGAGCGAGAAAGTCCTGAACGCCGTCGAAGCGGCGGGTTACACAGAGCCGACGCCGATCCAGGCCGAGGCGATCCCCCACGTGCTGGCACGTCGCGACGTCCTCGGGATCGCCCAGACCGGAACCGGCAAGACCGCGGCCTTCACGCTGCCGATGCTGACGCTGCTGGAGAACGGCCGCGCCCGCGCCCGGATGCCGCGCACGCTGATCCTGGAGCCGACCCGCGAGCTGGCCGCCCAGGTGGTCGAGAATTTCGACCGCTACGGGACCAACCACAAGCTCAACGTGGCGCTGATCATCGGCGGCGTCTCCTTCGCCGACCAGGACGCCAAGCTGATGCGCGGCACCGACGTGCTGATCGCCACGCCCGGCCGCCTGCTCGACCATTTCGAGCGCGGCAAGCTGCTGCTCACCGGCGTCGAGCTCCTGGTCATCGACGAGGCCGACCGCATGCTCGACATGGGGTTCATCCCCGATATCGAGCGCATCGTGAAGATGGTGCCGTTCACCCGGCAGACCCTGTTCTTCTCGGCCACCATGCCGCCGGAGATCGAGCGGCTCGCCGACATGTTCCTGCACAACCCGCAGCGGGTCGAGGTGGCCCGGCCGGCCTCCACGGCGACCACGATCACGCAGCGCCTCGTCGCCACCGGTGCCGAGGGCCACGCCAAGCGCGAGCGCCTGCGCGGCCTGATCCGCGGCGAGGAGGATCTGAAGAACGGGATCATCTTCTGCAACCGCAAGCGCGACGTCGCGCTGCTGCAGAAGTCCCTGGTCAGCCACGGTTTCGACGCCGCGGCGCTCCACGGCGACATGGACCAGCGCGCCCGCACGACGGCCCTCGACGGCTTCCGCAACGGCGAGACCGCCCTGCTGGTCGCCAGCGACGTGGCGGCGCGCGGCCTCGACATCCCCGCGGTCAGCCACGTCTTCAACTTCGACGTGCCGCATCACCCGGAGGATTACGTCCACCGGATCGGCCGCACCGGCCGCGCCGGCCGGAGCGGCACGGCCTACACGCTGGTCGCCCCCGACGACGCGCGCTCGCTCGGCGCCATCGAGGCGCTGATCGGGCAGCCGATCCCCTGGCTGGACGGCGACCTGACGAGCGTGGCCGACGCGTCCGGCGACACCGGCACGCGCCACCGCGGCCGGTCGAGCGACGGGCGGCGGGGCGGGCGCTCCGCGAAGAGCGGTGGCAGGAGCGGCGACAAGGGCAGCGACAAGGGCGGCGACAAGAGTGCCGACAAGGGCGTCGTCGAGAAGAGCGCCCGGAGCGCCGGCGAGGCCGGGGAGGTCCGCGAGCGCCCGACCCGGTCGCGCGGCGGCCGCGGCGCGGCGCGCGCGGAGAGCCGCCCGGACGACCGTCCCGAGAGCCGCTCTGAGACCCGCCCCGAGAGCCGTCCGGAGCCGCGCGCGCCGGGCCGCGCGTCGGGCCGCGGCGAGGCCGCGCGCGAGGAGCGCGGGCGCCGGATCGACGCCGACGGGGACACGCCCGTCGGCCTCGGCTCCCACGTTCCGGCATTCCTGCTTCGACCAGTCTTGGCGAAGAAGGATAAGTAACAGACGTCTGTTCGGGCTTAACTGTCCGGCTACCAGGCGGCCGTATATCAAGTCTGGGTGACGGCGCATGCGCGCCGGTCGCCCCGGACCGCGGGATACGGATGAGCCAGGAGACCTATTCGGATCGCGATCGCAGCTTCGCGCTGGCGAAGCGCAGCCACGATCTGATTCGCGACTACGGCCCCTCCGCGACGCCGCGCGCCTACGCCGTCTGGTACGCCTACGTCTCGGGGGAGCTGCCGCTCCTCGCCGACGCCGTGAAGCGCCTCACCACCCAGAATGGCTGCCTCACCGAGGGCGACATCGACGACCTGCACGAGACCTATCTCGACGGGCGCCGTCTCGCGAGCACCACCGACGACGTCAGCCGCGTCGTCCTCAGCGAGATCGCGGCCGTCACCGAGATCCTGGACCTCTCCCTGGGCTCGACGGCGCAGTACAGCGAGTCCCTGCGCGGGGTCGCGCAGGATCTCTCCCAGGGCGTCCCGAGCCGGGCGCGGTTCGGCGAGATCGTCGCGACCCTGGCCGCGACGACCCGGGAGGTCGCCGCCAACAACCGGATCCTCGAAGCCCGCATGCGCGAGACCCGCAGCGAGATCGAGACCCTGCGCGAGAAGCTCGACGCGACCCGGCGCGAGAGCCTGACCGACGCCCTGACGGGGCTGGCGAACCGCAAGCATTTCGAGGAGACGCTGAAGGCGTCCATGGAGACGGCCCGGGCGCGCACGACGCCCATGAGCCTGATCATCCTCGACATCGACTTCTTCAAGCGCTTCAACGACCTGTACGGTCATCTCACGGGCGACCAGGTCCTGCGGCTCGTGGCGATCGTGATGCGCGAGAACGCCGGTAAGCAGGCGCAGCTCGCCCGGTTCGGCGGCGAGGAGTTCGGGATCATCCTGCCCGGCGTCGACCGGGCGGTGGCCAAGCAGGTGGCCGAGACGGTGCGCACCAGCGTCATGGGGCGCGAGCTCGTCAAGCGCTCGACCGGCGAGTCGCTCGGCAAGATCACGATCTCCCTGGGTGTCGCGGTGCTGCGCCCGGGCGACACGCCGGCCTCGCTGATGGAGCGGGCCGACCTGTGCATGTTCGCCGCGAAGCGCGCGGGCCGGAACCGCTTCCTGGACGACGCCGCCGAGTCGCTGTCGCAGGTGGCCTGAGGGCGCGGCGCGCCGCCGGCTCGCTGCGCGCCGGGGCGCTCCCGCTCAGACCTGCGCGGGCAGGCGGTCCGCCGAGACCGGCGTGATCGCCACGGATTCCCCGCAGCCGCAGGCCGAGGTCTGGTTCGGATTGTTGAACACGAACTGCGACGCCAGCTTGTTGGTGGTGAAGTCCATCTCGGTGCCGAGCAGGAACAGCACCGCCTTCGGATCGACGAACACGCGCACGCCGCGATCCTCGACCACGTCCTCGCCGGGCTTGGCCGCCTCGGCATATTCCATCGTGTAGGACATCCCGGCGCAGCCGCCGTTCCGGACGCCGACGCGCAGCCCGGCGATCGGCCGGTCGGCCTCCGCCATGATCGCCTTGATCCGATCGGCGGCGCGATCGGTCAGCGAGAGAACCTTGAAACCAGCGGACATCGTCACCCTCCCGCCCATCCGGGTTCAAGGCCCGGGGACGCGCATTCCGACGCGCACAAGATAAGCATTGGCTCGGGGCCGGTCCACCGCGGCGGGGTCACACCGGCCCGGCAATCGGCGCCTGAGGCCGCCTCAGGCCGCCTCGCCGGTCAGCCGCGCGAAGGCCGCGAGATCGACGTTGCCGCCGCTGATCACCACGCCGACGCGCTTGTCCGTCACGTCCACGAGGCCGCTCAGCACCGCCGCTGCCGCGAGGCAGCCGGTCGGCTCGACCACGAGCTTCATCCGGCTGGCGAAGAACCGCATGGTCTCGACGAGCTGCGCGTCGGTGACGGTGAGGATGTCGGACACCTGCGCGCGGATGATCGCGAAGGTCAGGTCGCCCAGCGCCGTCGACTGCGCCCCGTCGGCGATGGTCCGGGGCACCGGGATCGTGACGATCCGGCCCTCGCGGAACGAGCGCTGCCCGTCATTGCCCGCCTCCGGCTCGACGCCGATCACCCGGCAACCCGGCGACAGCGCGGCGGCGGCGAGCGCGCAGCCCGCGAGCTGGCCACCGCCGCCGAGGCAGGCCACCAGCACGTCGAGTGGCCCGACCGTCTCGATCAGCTCCTGCGCCAGCGTCCCCTGCCCGGCGATGACGTCGGGATGGTTGAAGGGCGGGATCAGCGTCAGGCCGCGGGCCTCGGCGATCTCGCGGCCGAGCGCCTCGCGATCCTGGGTGTAGCGGTCGTACAGGACCACCTCGGCGCCGTAGCCGCGGGTGGCGGCGATCTTCGCCGCGGGGGCGTCGCCCGGCATGACGATGGTGGCGGGCGCCCCGAGCAGCCGGCTCGCGAGGGCGATCGCCTGGGCATGGTTGCCCGAGGAGTAGGTGATCACTCCGCGTGTGCGGGCCGCCTCCGGCAGGGCGCTGATCGCGTTGTAGGCGCCGCGGAACTTGAAGGCGCCGGCCCGCTGCAGGTTCTCCGCCTTGAAGAACAGGCGGCCGCCGGTCATCGCGTCCGCCGTGCGCGAGGTCAGGACCGGGGTGCGGTGCGCGGCCCCGGCGATCCGCTCCGCGGCGCGGGCCACGTCGGCGAAGGTGGGGAGGCCGCCGGCGGTCCCGCCGGGTTCGCCCTGTTGGGTGTCGTGCGTCGTCGCCTGCATCGTCGCCTGCATCCCATCCGCCCGGGCCGCGCCCGAAGAAGCGGGGGCGCGGCAGCCTCTCATACGGGCGTTTCGGCCCGCATGCATCCGGCCGATCCACATGCGCAAGCGGAGCCATTCGCCGACTCGCCGCTTATACCCAGCGACAACTTGGCAGGAACGCTGGGGGGCGGCATCGCCATGGCCATCGAGACCACGTGCGGACCCGTATTGCGGCCACGCGACGGAGGCACGCCGTGAGCGCCCTGGACCGCGCGTCGGGCGACGCGGCGACCGAGGTCACCTTCCGGGGGCGCGGGCTCGCGCTGCGCACCGGCTCGCGGCTGATCCTGCTCGTCTGCCCGCTCTGCTCCCAGCGCAACGCGCAGCGCGGCGCGGAGCGCGGGATCTGCCAGTGGTGCGCCTACGTGCCGTCCCCGGACCAAGCCGAGCCCGTGGAGCGCGGGCATAGCTGAGGTTCGGGATCGCCTCTGACGCCTCAAAGCGGCCTCAGATCCATGATCTGGGATTGTGTTTCGACTAAGTACTATCTTCGGTTGCATAATCGGGCGCGCCTCGCCAGACTCCCGACGGGGGCCTGAGTTGGAGCGCGCATGCAACCGTCCGAATGCTGCATCTTTCGGATGACCATCGCCTCCGTGATCGGCAGCTGCATCACGCTCCTGCTCGTCCGGGGGCTCGATCCGGTCGTCGCCCTGCTGCTGATCCCGATCGGCGGCAGCGCGGCGACGGTTCTGGTGATCCTGCTGTTCCAGGCCGTGAGCCTGACGCTCGCGGCGCGGTCCCGCCCGCACTGACCGCTCGGCGGCGCGCGGGTCCACGTCCGACCCGCGCGCCCCGTCGGCCGCCGATCAGGTGTGGATCACCTTGCCGTAGGCGTCGAGCACGCTCTCGTGCATCATCTCGCTGAGCGTCGGGTGCGGAAACACCGTGTGCATCAGCTCCTCCTCGGTGCTCTCGAGGTTCATCGCCACCACGTAGCCCTGGATCAGCTCGGTCACCTCGGCCCCGACCATGTGGGCGCCGAGCAGCTGGCCGGTCTTGGCGTCGAACACGGTCTTGATCAGCCCGTCCGGCTCGCCCAGCGCGATCGCCTTGCCGTTGCCCGCGAACGGGAATCGGCCGACCTTCACCGAGAAACCCTGCTCCTTGGCCTTGGCCTCGGTCAGCCCGACGCTGGCGATCTGCGGCTGGCAATAGGTGCAGCCCGGGATCTTGGCCTTGTCCATCGGGTGGGTGTGCAGGCCCTTGATGGTCTCGATGCAGATGACCCCCTCGTGCTCGGCCTTGTGGGCGAGCATCGGCGGGCCGGCGACGTCGCCGATCGCGTAGAGGCCGGGCACGTTGGTGCGGCCAAGCCCGTCCGTCACCACGATCCCGCGGTCGATCTTCACGCCGAGCTTCTCGAGGCCGATATTCTCGATGTTGCCGACGACGCCGACCGCCGAGATCAGCTTCTCGGCCGTGATCTGCTGGGTCTTGCCGTCGCCGCCCTCGACGGTGGCGGTGACGGAGTTCGCGCCCTTCTCGACCTTCGTGACCTTGGCGCCGGTGAGGATCTTGATGCCCTGCTTCTCGAAGCGCTTGCGGGCGAGGCCTGCGATCTCGGCATCCTCGACGGGCAGGATCTGCGGCAGCAGCTCCACCACGGTCACCTCGGCGCCCATGGTGCGGTAGAACGAGGCGAACTCGATGCCGATGGCGCCCGAACCCATCACCAGCAGGCTCTTGGGCATCGTCTCGGGGACCATGGCCTCGTAGTAGGTCCAGATCAGCTTCTTGTCGGGCTCGATCCCGGGGATCGCGCGGGGGCGCGCGCCGGTCGCCACGATGATGTGCTTGGCCTGGTAGGTGCCGGCGCCCTTGGCGCCCTTCGGCGCCTCGGCGCGCTTCGTCTCCTTCACGGTGACCTGGCCGGGCTGGTTGCCCTGCGCGGCGCTGTCGACCGAGGCCTCGCCCCAGATCACGTCGACCTTGTTCTTCTTGAGCAGCATGCCGACACCGCCGTTGAGGCGGGCCGAGACGCCGCGGGAGCGCTTCACGATGGCGGCGGTGTCGAACCCGACCTTCTCCGCCGTCAGCCCGTAATCGCCGGGGTGCTGGAAGTAGTGGAAGATCTCGGCCGAGCGGAGCAGGGCCTTGGTGGGGATGCAGCCCCAGTTCAGGCAGATGCCGCCCAGGTGCTCGCGGTCGACCACGGCGGTCTTGAAGCCGAGCTGCGCCGCGCGGATCGCCGTGACGTAGCCGCCGGGCCCGGCGCCGATGATGAGGACGTCGTAGGTGTCGGACATCGTGTCTCAGCTCTCCGCTGTGGGGCGCGCGACCGCACCGTCGTTGAGGAGGCGATCAGGGCGAGGTCTCCAGCGCGCTCAGCCGCTGCTCCATGGCCTTGATCGTCTTCTTGATCGACTGAAGATCCGCCTTCGCCTGCGTGCCGAGGCCGGTCTCGTAGGCGACGTAAATCTCCAGTTCTTCCAGCTTCTCGGTATGACCCGTCAGGGTTGTCTTGATCGCTGCGACATCGCGCTTCACCTCGGCGATGTCGCTCTGCATCCGTTGAAGGGCGAGCAGAACCGGATCGGTGACTTCGGACACGCGACTCTCCTTTGATCGCTCAGGCGATCATAGCAGAGTCGCTCCTCACACCAGCATGCCCATCGGGTTCTCGATCAGCCCCTTGAAGGCCGAGACCAGCTCCGCGCCGAGCGCCCCGTCGAGCACCCGGTGGTCGCACGACAGGGTGCAGGTCATCACCTGGACCACGGCCGGCGCCCCGTCCTTGACGACCACGCGTTTCTCGCCCGCGCCCACCGCCAGGATGCTCGATTGCGGCGGGTTGATCACCGCGGTGAAGTGCTTGATGCCGAACATGCCGAGGTTCGACACCGAGGTGACGCCGCCCTGATACTCCTCGGGCTTAAGCTTCTTGGCGCGGGCGCGGGCCGCGAAGTCCTTCATCTCGTTGGAGATGGTCGAGAGCGTCTTCTCGTCCGCCCGGCGGATCACCGGGGTGAACAGCCCGCCGTCGATCGCCACCGCGACGCCGACCTCGGCGTGCTTGAAGCGCAGGATCCGGTCCTCGGCCCAGACCGCGTTGGCGGCGGGCACGCGGGTGAGTGCCAAGCCCATCGCCTTGATGACGAAGTCGTTCACCGAGAGCTTGAAGGCGGGCTTGCCGTCCTTGTCCTTGCCGGCGGAGCCGTTCAGCGTCTCGCGCAGCTTCATCAGCGCGTCGAGCTCGCAATCCACCGTCAGGTAGAAGTGCGGGGCGACCTGCATCGCCTCGGTGAGGCGCTTGGCGATGGTCTTGCGCATGCCGTCGAGGGGGACGTCCTCGTAGGCGTCCTTGGCGAAGAAGCCCTTGACCTGATCGGTCGTGAGCCCGGCCGGCGCCCCGCCCGCGGGGGCGGTCTTCGGGGTCGGGGCTGCCGCCTTCGGCGCCTCGGCGGCGGGCTGCGCGGCGGCGGGCGCCTGGGTGGCGCCGGAAGCCTTCGCGGCCTGCACGTCGCGGGCGATGATGCGGCCGTGCGGCCCGCTGCCCCGGACGGCGCCGAGATCCACGCCCTCCTGCTTGGCGATCCGCCGAGCGAGCGGCGAGGCGAAGACCCGGCCGCCCGAGCCGGCCTGCGCGCCGGCCTGCGGGGCGCCGCCGGGCTGCGCGCCCTCGGGCGCCGCGTTCACCCGCTCGTACGCCATGTGGCCGCCGCCGGGCGTCGTGTTCTGCCCGGCCGCCGAGGCGTCGGCCTTCGGCTCGGGCTTGGATTCCGCCTTGGCCTCGCCGTTCGAGGCGGCCTTCGGCGCGCCGCCGGCCTGCACGCTCGACGGGTCCTCGCCCTCGCCGGCGATGATGGCGATCAGGTCGTTGACCGGAACGTCCGCGGTGCCCTCGGGCACGAGGATCTTGGCGAGCACGCCCTCGTCGATGGCCTCCACCTCCATGGTGGCCTTGTCGGTCTCGATCTCGGCCAGCACGTCGCCGGACTTGATCGGGTCGCCCTCCTTCTTCAGCCACTTGGCGAGGTTGCCCTTCTCCATGGTCGGGGAGAGCGCGGGCATCAGCACGTTGATCGGCATGGCATCAGGTCTCGGGCAAGGCCGGGGCGGCCGGATCGTCGAAGGGGAAGAGGTCGTCGAAGGGGAACGGGACGGCGTCGAAGGGCGGCAGGGCCACGGTCTCGCCGCGCTGGATCGTGGCGAGGAGCACCCAGCGCCCGTCCGCGGGGGCGAAGCCTTCCAGCACGCCGGCCGCCGGGTCCAGCAGCCAGAGGTGGTCGACGCCGGACCCGGCGTAGATCCGGCGCTTCGGCCCGCGATCGAGGCGAATCGTCGACGGCGAGAGGATCTCGCAGACCCAATCCGGAGGCGTCTCGATGAAGGCATCCTCGGGTTCGGTCGGCATCCGCTCGCGGCGCCAGCCCGCAAGATCGGGCACGACCACCTGGGATCCGAGGTGAAGCTCAGGCTCGGTGATGGAGACCCATCCGCCGGGACCACCACGGCCGCGTGCGAACGGCCGATCCAGCTCTCCCGACAGGCGGGCCGCGGCGATGCCGTGCCGGGGTCGCGGATACGTCTCCAACACCCCGTCGATGATCTCGGCGACGCGATGCTCCGGGACTGCCTCCAGATCCGCGTAGGTCGCCTGCCGGACAGCCGCCTCAGCCATGGTCGGCCGCCATCGTCAGTTGAGGCCGCCGGGGTCGAGCCCCTCGGCCTCCCAGCCCGCGCGGATGCGCTCCAGCGCCTCCTCCTCCGACATGTCGGTCTCCAGCGCGTAGGCGCGGGCCGCCTGCCGGGCGAGGTCGATCAGCAGCCGGCCCCAGGTCGCCGGGTCGTCGAAGGAGCGGCGGAGCGCGACGCTCACCGCGCCGTCCACCACGGCCGCGCGCAGAACCTCGATACCGCCCTGCTCCAGGGCGTCGGGCGGGATGGCGAGTTCGGCGAAGTCGCTGCTGGGATCCTGGCTCATGGCGCGCCGGCTGTTCCTCGGTCCTGGCCGGGGCGGGCGACGGCGTCGCCCGCGCGCCGGTCACTTGTAGCAGACGCTCTTGGCGGCCTCGACGACCTCCGCCACCGTCGGCAGGGCCAGCTTCTCGAGGTTGGCCGCGTAGGGCATCGGCACGTCCTTGCCGGTGATCCGCAGGACCGGGGCGTCGAGGTAATCGAAGGCGTCGACCATCAGGCGGGCCACGATCTCGGCGCCGACGCCGGATTGCGGGAAGCCCTCCTCCACGGTGATGCAGCGGCCGGTCTTCTTGACCGACGCGACCACCGTCTCGGTGTCCATCGGCCGGATGGTGCGCAGGTCGATCACCTCGGCCTCGATGCCCTGCTCGGCGAGGGCCTGCGCGGCCTTGAGGGCGTAGGTCATGCCGATCGCGAAGGACACGATGGTCACGTCGCTGCCGGTGCGGTGGATCTTCGCCTTGCCGATCGGCAGCACGAAGTCGTCGAGCTGCGGCACCGGGAAGGACTGCCCGTACAGGATCTCGTTCTCGAGGAAGATGATCGGGTTCGGGTCGCGGATCGCGGCCTTCAGCAGGCCCTTGGCGTCGGACGCCGTGTAGGGCGCGATCACCTTGAGGCCCGGCACGTTGGAGTACCACGCGGCGTAGTCGTGGCTGTGCTGGGCGGCGACGCGGGCGGCGGCGCCGTTCGGGCCGCGGAACACGATCGGGCAGCCGAGCTGACCGCCGGACATGTACAGCGTCTTGGCCGCCGAGTTGATGATGTGGTCGATCGCCTGCATGGCGAAGTTGAAGGTCATGAACTCGACGATCGGCTTCAGGCCGGCCAGCGCCGCGCCGACGCCGATGCCCGCGAAGCCGTGCTCGGTGATCGGGGTGTCGACCACCCGCTTCGGCCCGAATTCCTGCAGCAGGTTCTGGGTGACCTTGTAGGCGCCCTGATACTCGGCGACCTCCTCGCCCATGACGAAGACGTCGCCGTCGCGGCGCATCTCCTCGGCCATGGCGTCGCGCAGGGCCTCGCGGACGGTCTGCGTGACCATCGGCGTGTCGGCCGGGAACTCCTCCATCACCGGCTCCTGCGCCTTGTTGGTGATGACGGCGGGCGCGGCCGGCGCCTTCGGGGCGTCGTCGCCGGTCTTGGCCGCGGGAGCCGGTTTGTCGGCCATGCCCTCGGCCTGCATGTCGGGGGCCGGGGCGGGTTGCCCGCCCGCGCCGTTGGGCTTGGCGCCGCCGCCGGACTGGACGCTCGACGGGTCCTCGCCCTCGCCGGCGATGACGGCGATCGGCGTGTTCACCGCGACGCCCTCGGTGCCCTCGGCGATCAGGATCTTGGCGAGGACGCCCTCGTCGATGGCCTCCACCTCCATGGTGGCCTTGTCGGTCTCGATCTCGGCCAGCACGTCGCCGGACTTGATCGGGTCGCCCTCCTTCTTCAGCCACTTGGCGAGCTTGCCCTCCTCCATGGTGGGCGAGAGGGCGGGCATCAGGATGTCGGTCGCCATGCTCAGCTCTGCGGTCGTTTATTCGTTGGGGGGGCGGCCAGCGGTGTCGTCCGCGCTCAGGCGTGCGCGTCCAGGAGGATGTCGGTCCACAGCTCGGACGGATCCGGCTCGGGGTCGTTCGTGGCGAACTCGGCCGAGGCATTGACGACCTCGCGGACCTTGGCGTCGGTGGCCTTCAGCTCGGCCTCGGGCACGGCGTGCAGCTCGAGCAGGCGCTTGCGCACCATCTCGATCGGGTCGTGCTCGTCGCGCATCTTCGAGACCTCGTCCTTGGTCCGGTACTTGGCCGGATCGGACATGGAGTGGCCGCGGTAGCGGTAGGTCTGCATCTCCAGGATGTAAGGGCCCTGGCCCGTGCGGGCGTGCTCGATCGCCCGGGTCGCCGCCTCGCGGACGGTGCGCACGTCCATGCCGTCGACCTGCTCGCCGGGAATGCCGAAGGAGAGGCCGCGCTTCGAGAAGTCGGTCTGCGCCGAGGCCCGGGCCACCGAGGTGCCCATGGCGTAGCGGTTGTTCTCGATCACGTAGACGACCGGCAGCTTCCAGAGGGCCGCCATGTTGAAGCTCTCGTAGACCTGCCCCTGGTTGGCGGCGCCGTCGCCCATGTAGGTCAGGCTGACCTTGCCGTTCTCCCGGTAATGGTCGGCGAAGGCGAGGCCGGTGCCCAGCGAGACCTGCGCGCCGACGATGCCGTGGCCGCCGAAGAACTGCTTCTCGCGGCTGAACATGTGCATCGAGCCGCCCTTGCCGCGGCTGTAGCCGCCGCGGCGGCCGGTCAGCTCGGCCATGACGCCCTTCGGATCCATGCCGCAGGCCAGCATGTGGCCGTGGTCGCGGTAGCCGGTGATGACCTGGTCGCCCTCGACCGAGGCCATCTGCATGCCGATCACCACGGCCTCCTGGCCGATGTAGAGGTGGCAGAAGCCGCCGATCAGGCCCATGCCGTAGAGCTGGCCGGCCTTCTCCTCGAAGCGCCGGATCAGCAGCATCTCGTGATAGGCGTGGAGATCCTCGTCCCGCGTGA
This sequence comes from Methylobacterium sp. 22177, assembly GCF_052045615.1. Classification (NCBI taxonomy): domain Bacteria; kingdom Pseudomonadati; phylum Pseudomonadota; class Alphaproteobacteria; order Hyphomicrobiales; family Methylobacteriaceae; genus Methylobacterium; species Methylobacterium sp. 22177. Next base: position 13,085 of record NZ_JBQEPK010000042.1, read on the forward strand.
ACTGCGGCATGTTCGGCGCGGGGCGGTGCGCCTCGGCGGCCTGAGGGCTCGCGGCCTGCACCGGCGCGGACGACGCGTCCGTTGCGGGCTCTTTGGCAGGCTCCTTGGCGGCGTCCATCGGCGCTCTCCCCGTGATTCCACGCGACTGCGTGGGGGTGTAGGACAGCGACGATTGGAAAGCGAGGGCTGCCGCTCTGACAGGAAGCCGCTCTTGTCAGAGCACTTTCAGGACTGCGGAAAACCGTCCCCGGGACTTCCGCGGGATGCTCGCGCGACGGTCAGGGCGTGATGATGACCACGTCGTTGGCGTGCACCCGGCCCAGGACGATCCGGGCGCGCTCCTCCAGGAGGTCGCGGTCGATCTGGTCGCTCTTGAGCAGGTTCACCCGATGCTCCCAGACGGCGCGCTCGGCCTTCACCGCGGCGAGTTCCTGGCTGAGGCCGTAGGCGCGGATCTTCAGGGCCTTCTTGGCCTCGAGGCCGCGGTTGCCACTCTCGGCCTGCCACACGAAATAGCCGACAACGAGCGCCGACAGGGTCCAGAGACCCAGCGGCAACACGACCATTCTGACTCGGCGGCGCACGACCATGGCGCGACCCTCGCGCGGAAAGGTTAACGGTTCTTTTCGATCGCGCCGCGGTCGGGACAGGGCCGGGTCGGGGCCGGGCCGCGGCCGGCACGGACAGGGGCGAGCCTGAGGCATGGACCTGACGCATCTGGGGCGCTGGATCGCCGCGCACGCCACGGCGACCGACGACCACGACACCCTGCTCGCGGGCTTCTGCGAGTCGCTGGTCGAGGCCGGCCTCCCCGTCTGGCGGGTCAGCGTCATGGCGCCGGCCCTGGACCCGACGCTGCGCGGCGTCAGCCTGAACTGGCACGCGGGCGAGGGCATGTCCTTCGTCGCCAACGCCCACGGCGCCGACGAGGAGAGCGACTGGCTCCTGAGCCCGGTCTACGCCCTGGTGGAGAAGGGCGAGACCTTCGGCCGCTGGCGCCTCGACGCGCCCGGACTGGCGGTGGACTTCCCGGTCCTGAACGCCCTCGGGGCGCAGGGCGGCGTCGACTACGTGCTGCACATCGCCGAGTTCGCCCCCGGCACCGCGCTGCGGGGCATCGCGGTCTCATTCTGCACCCGCGCCGCCGCCGGCTTCACCGGGGCGGACCTCGCCGCGATCGCCGATGTCCTGCCGTTCCTGACGCTGGCGATGGCCAAGATGGGCCTCGCCCACACGTTCCGGGAAGTGTCGGCCACCTATCTCGGCCGGTCCACCGCCGAGCGCATCCTCGACGGCCAGATCCGGCGCGGCGAGGGGCGGGCCGTGCCGGCGGCGATCCTGCTGACCGACCTCCGGGGCTTCACGGCCCTAGCCGACCGGGTGGATCCCGCCGACATGGTCACGTGGCTCAACGAGCACTTCGACGCCCTCGGCGACCCGGTGGCGCGGCACGGCGGCGAGATCCTGAAATTCCTCGGCGACGGCTTCCTGGCGATCTTCCCGGTCCCGGACGCCGACACCCTGCCCTGCCCGGTCTGCGGCGGCGCCCTCGACGCCGCGACCGAGGGGCTCGCCGCCAACGCGGCGCTCAACGCCCGCCGCCGCGCCGCGGGGCTGCCCGAGCTCCCGGCCGAGTGCGTCGTCCATTTCGGGACGGTCATCTACGGCAATGTCGGCACCGAGCGGCGCCTCGACTTCACGATCATCGGGCGGGCGGTCAACGAGGCCAGCCGGATCGAGAGCCAGTGCGCGGCCCTCGGCCACGAGCTCCTCGTGTCGGACTCCTTCGCCGAACGGTGCGCCCGGCCGCTGGAGCCGGTCGGGACGATCGAGCTCCGGGGCCTATCGCGGCCGATGCGGGTCTGGACCGTGCCGGGCGAGCCGTCCGGTGCGGCGACGGCCTGAGGAGGCGGAGATCCTCCGTCCGAGTCGAGCGGACGAGCGGACGGATCGGCGCCGCCCTCAGAACAGCGCGCAGCTCCGCTGCAGCACCAGGCCGACCGCGCCCTGCGCGAAGCGGGTCCGGTACGCCTCCTGCACGGCGCGCAGGGAAGCGACCGCCTCGGGCGTGGGTTCGGTGACGATCAGGACGATGCGGGCGGCCTCGTGGACGATCCGTCCGTCCGGTCCGCGCCACTGGCCCCGGCCGGCGAAGACCGTGAGCCCGTCCGGGAAGCGCGGGGTGATCCGCTCGGCCAGGAACCGGTCGAAGGCCCGGCCCGAGACGCGCCCGCCGTCCGGCCGCGACAGGCCGAATAGCAGCTGCGCGCTGAGCGTCGGGCGGGCGCCGTCGCAGAGCGGGTCCGCGCGGGCGGGGCCGGCCGCTCCGACACCGAGTAGGCCGGCCAGCAGGATCTTACCGATCAGCGGCGGGCGAGCTGCTTGAGCGCCGACGGGCCGGCGTAGAGCGCCTGCGGGCCCAGGCCCTCCTCGATGCGGATCAGCTGGTTGTACTTGGCCAGTCTGTCCGAGCGGGCGAGCGAGCCGGTCTTGATCTGCCCGCAATTGGTGGCGACCGCGAGGTCCGCGATGGTCGAGTCCTCGGTCTCGCCCGAGCGGTGCGACATCACCGCGGTGTAGCCGGCGCGCTGGGCCATATCGACCGCCGCCAGGGTCTCGGTGAGCGAGCCGATCTGGTTGACCTTGATCAGGATCGAGTTGGCCGTGCCCTCGGCGATGCCGCGGGACAGGCGCTCGACGTTGGTGACGAACAGGTCGTCGCCGACGAGCTGGCAGCGGTCGCCGATCTTGTCGGTCAGGAGCTTCCAGCCGGCCCAGTCGTCCTCGGACATGCCGTCCTCGATCGACACGATCGGGTAGGTGGCGACGAGCTGCGCGAGGTAGTCGACCTGCGCCTCGATGGTGCGGGTCTTCCCCTCGCCCTCGTACGCGTAGGCGCCGTCCTTGAAGAACTCAGTGGCGGCGCAGTCGAGGGCGAGCGCCATGTCCTGGCCGGGCTTGAAGCCGGCGGCGCTGATCGCGTCCATCACGAAATCGAGGGCGGCCTCGGCGGACGGCAGGTTCGGGGCGAAACCGCCCTCGTCGCCGACGTTGGTGTTGTGGCCGGCCTTCTTCAGCTTGCCCTTGAGGGTGTGGAACACCTCGGAGCCCATGCGCACGGCCTCGGCGAGCGAATCGGCGCCCACCGGCATGATCATGAATTCCTGGAAATCGATCGGGTTGTCGGCGTGCGCGCCGCCGTTGATGATGTTCATCATCGGCACCGGCAGCACCCGGCCCTGCACGCCGCCGACGTAGCGGTAGAGCGGCAGGCCCGAGGCCTCGGCCGCGGCCTTGGCCACCGCCAGCGACACGCCGAGGATCGCGTTCGCGCCGAGGCGCGCCTTGTTGGGCGTGCCGTCGAGCTCGATCATCGCCTCGTCGACCGCGACCTGGTCCTCGGCCTCCATGCCGCCGATCGCGTCGAGGATCTCGGTCTGGGCCGCCTCGACCGCCTTCAGGACGCCCTTGCCGAGGAAGCGATTCTTGTCGCCGTCGCGCAGCTCCACCGCCTCGTGGGCGCCGGTGGAGGCACCCGACGGCACCGCCGCGCGGCCGAAGGAGCCGTCTTCCAGGATGACGTCGACCTCGACCGTGGGGTTGCCTCGGCTGTCGAGGATCTCGCGGGCGCTGATATTGGTGATCGCGGTCATGGAACGTCCTCTCGCGGGGGCCGCGGGTCGGCGACCGCGCCCCGATCGGGGGTGCGGCGCATCGCGGCGGCTTATCCGTCAAGCCGCGGCCGGCGGCAAGCGCCGGGACGGGCGGCGCACAGCCGGGTTCACCCGGGAAAGCGTCGCGGATCAGGCGGATGCGCGCGGGGCCGGCAGGCTCTATATGGCCGGCCATGACCTCCACCGACGATCTCCAGCTCGGCCAGCCGACGCCCTTTCCCGCCTCGCCCGAGGAGGCGCGGCTCGACCGGGTCCCGAACCCGCACGCGGACACCGACTACGTCGCCCGGTTCACCGCGCCCGAATTCACCTCGATCTGCCCGGTCACCGGGCAGCCGGACTTCGCGATCCTCGTGATCGACTACGTGCCCGGCGACTGGCTCGTGGAGTCGAAGTCGCTGAAGCTCTACCTCGGGTCGTTCCGCAACCATGGCGCGTTCCACGAGGATTGCACGGTGGCGATCGGCAAGCGGCTCCGCGACCTCTTGGAGCCGCGCTACCTGCGCATTGGCGGCTTCTGGTATCCCCGCGGCGGCATCCCGATCGACGTGTTCTGGCAGACGGGCGAGCTGCCGAAGAACGCGTGGCTGCCGGACCCGGGCGTCCCGCCCTACCGCGGACGCTGACCGGACAGACGAAAAGGGCGACCGGCTCGCGCCGGTCGCCCCCGATCCTCGTCGGATCTCCGATCTCAGTAGCCGTAGCCGTAGTAGCCGTAGCCCGGGGCCGCGTAGCCGTAGCCGCCGTAGACCGGGGCGTAGCCGTAGCCGTAGGACGGGGCGTAGCCGTAGCCGCCGCCGTAGTAGCTGTCGCGGGCCGCGCCGGCGGCGATCGCACCGGCGGCGAGGCCGGCGATGCCGAGGCCGATGGCGGCGCCGGTGCCGATGCCGCGACGGCCGCGGTAGTAGCCGTGGCCGTAGCCGCCGTAGCCGCCGTGGTAGCCGTAGGGACGCGCCTCGGCGCTGGTCGTGACGGCGACGCTGCCGAGAGCCATGGCGGCAGCGGTGGCGATGATACCGATCTTGCGCATAGTGTTCCTTCTCGATCCTCGATCGAACATGCCCAATAACGTGGCCGCACCCGGACAGTTCCAGATTTCATGACGTGCTTGCGTGCGGATCCGCACGCGGGCAGGATTATGAACCGCCGTTCATCGTTCCCGCCTCTCCGTCGACTCTGGTCAAGCTTGGGCGCCTCTGCGGGAACTGCCTCCGAACTCTTGCGCGGCGCCGTTCAGGGCGGGCGTGACGACTGCGCCGCGCGAGACTTCTGTCCTGAGGCCGCGACGGCCGCCCGGCGCGCGCGGAGGAAACCCCTCCTCTCCCGGCCCGGCCGTGCTACGGATCCTCGCGGAGGACCGACGATGGATGCCCTGACCCTGATCCGCGAGAGCCTCGCGCCGCTGGCCGGCAAGCGGATCGTCGATATCGGGTGCGGCCCCGGGGCGCTGGCGCGGCGGCTGGTCGACGCCGGCGCGCGCGTCACCGGGATCGACCCCGGCGCGGCGGCGCTCGCCCGGGCGCGGGACGCCGTGCCGGAGGCGCGCTTCGAGGCCGCGACCGGCGAGGCCCTGCCCTTCCCCGACGCCAGCTTCGACGGCGCCGTGATGCTGAACGCCCTCCACCACGTCCCGGACCCGGCTGCGGCCCTCGCCGAGGCGGCCCGCGTGCTGGTCCCGGGCGGACGGCTCGTCGTGGTCGAGCCCCTGGCGGAGGGCAGCTTCTTCGAGGCGCTGCGGCCGATCGAGGACGAGACCGCGGTCCGCGCCGCCGCCCAGGACGCCATCGCGGCCGCCCTCGCCCGCGGCGCCTACACGTGCCGCCGCGAGGCGACGATCGAGCGGCGCGAGCGCTTCGACTCCCTCGACGCGTTCCTCGCCCGCGTCAGCGCCGTGGACCCGGCCCGCGAGGCGACCATCCGGGACCGGCGGCCCGTCGTCGCGGAGGCCTTCCTCGGGGCCGCGGCGCGCGAGGCCGACGGGACGTTCGGCCTCGTCCAGCCCCTGCGGATCCACGTCCTGGAGCCGGCGGCCGCCTGAGCCGGTCAGGCGGTCCGGCGCTTGGCGAGGCGGTCGAAGGCGAGGAGCTCCTCGAGCAGGGCCGGCATGTCCCTCAGCGCCACCATGTTGGGGCCGTCGGAGGGCGCGCGGTCCGGGTCGGGATGGGTCTCGATGAACACCCCCGCCACGCCCACCGCCACGGCGGCGCGGGCGAGGACGGCGACGAACTCGCGCTGGCCGCCGGAGCTCGCCCCCTGCCCGCCGGGCTGCTGCACCGAGTGGGTGGCGTCGAACACCACCGGCGCGCCCTGCGTGACCTGCGCCATGATCGGCAGGCTGCGCATGTCCGAGACCAGAGTGTTGTAGCCGAAGGAGGCGCCGCGCTCGGTGACGATGACGTTGGGGTTGCCCGCCTCCGTCACCTTGGCGGCGACGTGCTTCATGTCCCAGGGCGCCAGGAACTGGCCCTTCTTGATGTTGACCGCCCGGCCGGTCGCGGCGGCGGCCAGCAGCAGATCGGTCTGGCGGCACAGGAAGGCGGGGATCTGGAGCACGTCCACCGCCTCGGCGGCGCGGGCGCACTGCTCGGCGGCGTGCACGTCGGTCAGCACCGGCAGCCCGAGGGTCTCGCGGATCTCGGCGAAGACCGGGAGCGCCCCGTCGAGGCCGATGCCCCGGGCGGCGCTGCCCGAGGTGCGGTTGGCCTTGTCGAAGGAGGTCTTGAACACGAGGCCGACGCCCAGGCCCGCGGCCATCTCCTTGAGGGCGGCGGCGATCTCCAGGGCGTGCTGGCGCCCTTCGAGCTGGCACGGGCCGGCGATCAGCGTCAGCGGCAGGTGGTTGGCGAAGCGCGCGTCGCCGACTTGGACGACGGGGCCGGGTGTCTCGATCTTCGACATGCCGGCCCGTCTAGCCCGCGCGGCGGATCCGCGAAAGCCCGGGCCGGGGCGCGACCCGGCAGACCGTGCGGTCGTCCCGGAGGGCGTCGGTGCGCGGGCCGGTCTCGCACAGCATCAGGATCCGGCCGGCGCCGCCCCGGCGCGGGGCATCCGCCAGCAGGCTGGCCTGGTGAAGGTTGAGCGCCAGCACCTCGATCACGGCGGCGTCCGCCCCGGCTAGCGCCTGCGCGGCGCGGCCGATCAGGACGAAGTAGGCCGGCGCCGGCTCGCGGTCGCGGGAGGCCACGGTGATCCGGGCCGGGGCGCGGCAGTCGAGGCTCAGCCGCTCGGCATCCTGCGCCCGGAACACCGCGACGGGCCCGGCCCGGCCGGCCAGGGAGGCGCCGGTGGTGCGGATCACCCGCGCGGCCAGGGCGTCGCAGGCATCCGCCGCCCGGGCCGGGGCGGGCCCGAGGAGGAGCGCGCCGGCGAGGGCGGTCAGGGTGGTGAGGCGCAGCATCGGGATATCCGCGGCGGGAGATGGTCGCCCCCGGGAGATAGCGCGCGCCGCGGCGGGCGCGAAGCCGCGGCGCTCCGCGGGGCGTGGACAGGGGCGCCCGGATGACCGATCTGAGCGGGCGGCGCGGCGCCGCACGCCGCTCGCAGACCAGGCTCCGACGCGGCCATGCTCCGAAACCTCCTCGCCTCCGTCCTGCTGGCCCCGCTGGCCCTGCTGCCGGCGGGACCCGCTTCCGCCGAGCCGCTGCCGCAGCCGACCTACGGGCCGGAACTCGAGGGCTTCGCCTACCCGTTCCCGGTGGAGCGGTTCCTGTTCACCTCGCAGCGCCAGCCGCTGCAGATGGCCTATCTCGATGTCCGCCCGGCGACGCCGAACGGCCGGACCGCGGTGCTGCTGCACGGCAAGAACTTCTGCGCCGCCACTTGGGAGAGCCAGATCCGGGCGCTCAGCGCGGCCGGGTACCGGGTGATCGCGCCGGACCAGATCGGCTTCTGCAAGTCGAGCAAGCCGGCGGCCTACCAGTTCACCTTCCGGCAGCTCGCCGAGAACACCCACGCGCTCCTGGCCAAGCTCGGGATCGAGCGCCCGATCCTGGTCGGCCACTCCACGGGCGGCATGCTGGCCGCCCACTACGCCCTGCTCTACCCGAAGGCGGTGGAGCAGCTCGTGCTGGTCAACCCGATCGGCCTGGAGGACTGGGCCGCCAAGGGCGTGCCGCCGACCTCGGTCGAGCAATGGTACCAGCGGGAGCTGAAGGTGACGGCGGCCTCGATCCGGGCCTACGAGACGGCGACCTACTACGCCGGCGCCTGGGAGCCCCGCTACGAGCCCTGGGTCACGATGCTGGCGGGCCTCAACGGCGGTCCCGGCAAGGAGGCGGTCGCCTGGGACTCGGCGCTGCTCTACGACATGATCCTCACCGAGCCGGTGGTCTACCGGTTCCCGCAGATCGCGGTGCCGACGCTGCTCCTGATCGGCCAGAAGGACAACACGGCGATCGGCAAGGACCTCGCGCCGCCGGAGGTGCGGGCGAGCCTCGGCAACTATCCCGAACTCGGCAAGGCGGCCGCCAGGGCCATCCCGGGCGCGCGGCTCGTGGAGTTCCCGGATCTCGGCCACGCGCCGCAGATGTCCGACCCGGACGGGTTCAACGCGGCGCTGATCGCGGGCATCGCGGCGCGGTAGGCGCCGCGCGACGTCGCCCGTCGTCCCGGGGCGCTCGCGGCGCCCCGGGACGACGGCGGGCCGGTCCTAGAAGTACGACTTCAGCACGCCCCGGCGGCGGACGTCGAGGGTCGCGCAGTGGAACGAGCCGCCGAACGGGCCGTAGCTGAGGAACGGCGCCGGGATCGGGTCGAAGCCCCAGTCCTTGAGCGCCTTGATCAGCGTCGGCTGGCTCTGGTCGACGACGATCTTCTTCTCGGTGATCGCCAGGACGTTGATCGAGGTCCAGGGCGAGCACATCGAGATCTTGCTCATGAAGCCCTCGACCGGGTCGGGGCGCGGGGCGATCAGCACGTCCCACTTCTTGAGCACGGCCGGCAGCTTCTCGACGTCGACGTAGTCCGGGTTCACCAGCACCTTGCCGGGCGCCAGCGGCATGAACGACGAATCGATGTGCATCGGCTGCGGGCAGCGGCTCTCGATCTCGTGGATGCGGAAGCCCGGGCCGAGGTGGCGGCGCAGCCACTCGATGCCCATCAGGTTGGTCACGTTGGAGCGGGTGACGAACAGGTCGCGGCCGCAGCGGACGAAGTCGGCGGCGTCGAAGACCGGCTCGAACTCGTTGACCGTGAACTGCATGGGCTCGCCGGCCTTCAGGTTCGGCACCCGGTAATCGTAGTTGTAGAGGTCGTCGGTCAGCTGCGGGCGCGGCGCGGAGGTCCAGCGGGCGCCGGCGCGGAAGTACTCCTTGAACAGCGACCGGTAGGCGTCGCCCTCGAAGTAGCGCGAGCGCCAGCACATCGGGCTCTCGATGATCTCGTCGCCGATGACGAGGTACGGGTCGCGCGGGCAGGCGACGCAGAAGCCGCGGGAGGACCAGCGCGGCGCCTTGAACTTCTTGGAGAAATCCACCGCGTCGGGGCGGCGGACCTTCACGCCCTCGCCGGCCAGGATGGTGATGAAGTTGTCGAGCTCGGCCTGGGCGAGCTTCTTCATGAACTTCGGATACTTCCAGCCGCTCGCCAGCCGGTAGAACGGCTGCGCGGCGCGCGGCAGGTTGAAGATCACCGTCAGGTGGTGGGTCGGGATCGTGGCGCCGTCGAGCGAGCCGACGATCACCTCCTCCAGCGGATCCCACTCGTTCCAGGCCATCACCGGCGACTGCGGAGCCGGCACGCCGGGTCCGGTCCCGCCCGGAAAGCCGCCCGCATGCGTGTCGTCGGTCACGGCCTCCAGGGCCGTGATCGGTGATTCGCGCTCCATGACGTGTGCCCCTTCTGCGACGTGCCGCGGCCTTCTGCGCGGGCTTCTCGGCCCGGCCGCCGCTTTGGCCCCCGGTGTGTCAAACGGGTGATAGACACCGCTAATCCGTGCTGCAACGTGACAGAAACGTTCCCGGCCCGGCGGACCTATTTCTGCCGCGACCGTGACCGATTTCCCGCATCAAGCCTTACGCGAGCTTGAAAGACGACAATGAAGCGCCTGACGACCTTGGCCTCGATCGCCGGTCTGTGCACGGTCGTCGGCCTGTTCATGTCCTCCGGCCTGGAGGACGTGTCGGCCGCCGTCGTGAGCGCCGGCTGGGGCGCCGCCCTCGTGGTGCTGGCGCGCCTCGTGGCCGTCGCCTGGGCGGGACTCGGCTGGTACGTCGTGTTCCCCGCCGGCGCGACCAAGCTCGCCGACTGCGTCTCGCTCCGCTTCGTCCGCGAGGGCATCAACACGCTGCTGCCGGTCGCTACCGTCGGCGGTGACTTCGTCGGCGCCCGCCTGCTGTCGAAGCGCAACGTCCCGGGCGCGCTCGCGGGCGCCAGCATGTTCGTCGACCTGATGACCCAGGCGCTGACGCAGCTCCTGTTCACGGTGGCCGGACTCGCCCTGCTGGTCCTGATCTCCGGCGACGGGCCGATCGCCCACACGGTCGAGGGCGGGCTGGCCCTGGCGGTCCCGGCCCTCGGCGCGTTCTACCTGATCCAGCGCCGGGCCGGTCACCGCCTGATCCAGGCCCTGCTCAGCCGCTTCGCCTCCGGGCGCGAGTGGCGCGCCTTCGGCGCCATCGACCAGCTCTACGACAGCCTGCGCCGGCTCTACGGCAACCACGGGCGCTTCGCGGCGGCCCTCGCGGTCCACCTCGTTGGCTGGGTGATCGGCACGCTCGAGGTCTATGTCTGCCTGCGGTTCATGGGCTACCCGATCGACTTCGCGCAGGCGCTCATGATCGAGAGCCTCGCCCAGGCCGTGCGCGGCGCGGCCTTCGCGGTGCCCGGCGCCCTGGGCGCGCAGGAGGGCGGCCTGATCGCCCTGTGCGGCCTGTTCGATATCCCGGCCGAGGCGGCGCTCGCCCTCTCGCTGGTCAAGCGCTTCGCCGATCTCGGCGTCGGGCTCCCGAGCCTCCTGCTCTGGCACCGGATCGAGTCCAGGCTCCGGTCCGAGGCGCCCGAGGAAGAGGTGCGCGAGCCGGAGCCGGAGGCCGGGCGCAAGGCCAAGAGGGTCGCGCAGCCCGCCACCCTCGGCCCGTTCTACAGCTACGCCCCGCCGCGCATGGGGGCGCGGCTCGGCGACGGCGAGGAGTTGAAGAAGTGCGCCTGACCCGCCGGCTCGCGGCCGCCCTCGTCGCCGCTCCCTTGGCCCTGACCCTGCTCGTCCCGGCCCCGTCACGGGCCGCGGACGATCCGGCCGTTCAGACCGTGCGCGACCTCTACGCCGCCTTCTCGGCCGCGCTGAAGGACGGGCCCGGCCCCCTGCCGGCCCGGGTCGAGGCCGTCGGCCCCGCGCTCGACAAGGCGTTCGACTTCCCCGCCATGACCCGCATCGCGGTGGGCTCGAAATGGTCGAGCTTCACCCCCGAGCAGCAGGCGGCGGTGATCGACGCGTTCAAGCGCAGCCTGACCGTGACCTACGCCAACCGGCTGGCCCGCGCCGCCGGCGGCAAGTTCGACGTGACCCCGAAGGTCGAGGAGCGGGGCGCCCAGCGCGTGGTGCCGACCCGCGTCACCGCCGCGGACGGCGACGATTCGGCCGTAGACTTCGTCGTCAACGCCGACAATCGCATCCAGGACGTCCTGCTCAACGGCGACGTCAGCGAGATCGCCGCGCAGCGGAACGCCCTGTCGGCGCCGCTGAAGTCCGGGGGCGCCGACGGCGTCGTGAAGTTCCTCCGGGCGCGGACCGACGGCATGCTCGCGGCCAAGCCGACGCCCTGAGGATCGCCGGCGCCAGCGCCGACCTGAACCGGCCGCTCGCGGCCATCGCCGCCTCGGCGGCCGGACGACCGCACGGACCCGACCGGATGGATGTCTCCTCCCTGGCGCTGCACGGCCTCTCGTGGCTCTCGCTGCTCTGCCTGATCCTGGCGGCGGCGGGCTGCGTCTACGGGCTGGCCGCCGCCATCTGCGCGGGCCGCTACGCGGGCCGACGCCCGCCGGCGCTCCCCGGGGGAGCCACGCGGCCCTCCGTGACCGTGCTGAAGCCGCTCTGCGGCCTCGAGCCCAACCTCTACGCGAATCTCGAGACCGTTCTGCGCCAGGACTACGCCGGGCCGGTCCAGGTCGTGTTCGGCGTCCAGAAGCCCACCGATCCCGCGATCGGCGTGGTCGAGCGCCTGCAGCAGGCCTATCCGGAGGCCCGCATCGACCTCGTGATCGACGGCCGGCAGCACGGATCGAACCGCAAGGTCTCGAACCTGATCAACATGGCCGAGGCCATCGCCCACGACGTGGTGGTGCTGGCCGACAGCGACATGGTGGTCGGCCCCGACTACCTGGAGCGCCTCGTCGCGGAGCTGTCGCAGGACGGCGTCACCGGCGTGACCTGCCTGTACCACGGCGTCCCGGCCTTCCGGGGCCTGTACGATCAGCTCTCGACGCTCGCGATCGACACCCACTTCCTGCCCAACGTGGTGATGGGCCTGAGCCTCGGGCTGGCGAAGCCCTGCTTCGGCTCCACCGTGGCCTTCACCCGGGCGAGCCTGGAGGCGGTCGGCGGCTTCCGAACCTTCCGCAACGATCTGGCGGACGACTACGCCATCGGCGCGGCCCTGCGCGGACTCGGCGGCCGCGTGGTGATCCCGAGCTTCACGATCGGCCACACCAGCGTCGACACCGATCTCTCCGGGCTGTGGCGGCACGAGCTGCGCTGGAACCGGACGATCCGCACCGTCGACCCGGCCGGCTACGCCGGCTCGATCGTCACCCACGCCTTTCCCCTCGCCCTGCTGGGCGCGCTCCTGCCCGGCGCCGGGACCGGCGCGCTCTGGGTCGCCGCCGCGGCGCTGGCGAGCCGCGTGCTGCTCTGCCGGCAGCTGGAGCGGGCCTTCGGCCTCGCCCCGCACCCCTACGGACTGTTGCCGATCCGCGACATCCTCTCCTTCCTGAACTTCTCCTGGGCCTTCGTGTCGGGGGCGGTGACATGGAAAGGTCACGATTATCACGTGGTTGCGGATGGCACCCTGATCCCGGACGCCGAACTCGGCCGCGATGCCGGCGCGCCGCTCCGCTGAACCCGGCTCCCTCGTCCTCCGCCCTCCCCCCGGCATTGCCCTGAGGCCTTGAACCCCATGCGCACGCTCTTCCTCCAGGCCCCCACCTTCGACGGTTTCGACGGCGGTGCCGGCTCCCGTTACCAAGCCAAGCGCGAGATCAAGTCGTTCTGGTACCCGACCTGGCTGGCCCAGCCGGCCGCCCTGGTGCCGAACTCGAAGCTGATCGACGCGCCGCCGCACAACATCAAGCTCGCCGAGATCGTGGCCCAGGCCAACGACTTCGACCTCGTCGTGCTCCACACCTCGGTGCCGTCGTTCAAGTCCGACGTGAAGACGATCGAGGCGCTCAAGGCCGCCAACCCGAAGCTCATCGCCGGCCTGATCGGCGCCAAGGTCGCGGTCGACGCCGCCGGCGCGATGGCCCAGGCCCCGGTGGTCGATTTCTGCGCCCGCAACGAGTTCGACTTCACCGTCAAGGAAGTCGCCGAGGGCGTCCCGATGTCGGAGATCAAGGGGCTGTCCTATCGCGACGCCAACGGTGTCGTGGTCCACAACGAGGACCGCGAGATCATGACCGACATGGATCAGCTGCCCTTCGTCACCAGCGTCTACAAGCGCGACCTGGAGATGGAGAAGTACTTCATCGGGTACCTGAAGCACCCGTACATCTCGTTCTACTCCGGCCGGGGCTGCAAGAGCCGCTGCACCTTCTGCCTCTGGCCGCAGACGGTCGGCGGCCACACCTACCGCACCCGCTCGGTCGCCCACGTGATCGAGGAGATCAAGTACTGCCTGAAGGAGTTCCCGCAGACCAAGGAGTTCTTCTTCGACGACGACACCTTCACCGACAACCTGCCGCGCGCGGAGGAGATCGCCCGCGAGCTCGGCAAGCTCGGCGTCACGTGGTCGTGCAACGCCAAGGCCAACGTGCCGCGCGAGACCCTGAAGGTGCTCAAGGAGAACGGCCTGCGCCTGCTGCTGGTCGGCTACGAGTCCGGCAACCAGCAGATCCTGCACAACATCAAGAAGGGCATGCGGGTCGAGGTCGCCGAGAAGTTCACGAAGGACTGCCACGACCTGGGCATCGCCATCCACGGCACCTTCATCCTCGGCCTGCCGGGCGAGACGAAGGAGACGATCCAGGAGACGATCGCCTTCGCCAAGCGGATCAACCCGCACACGATCCAGGTCTCGCTGGCGGCCCCCTACCCCGGCACCTTCCTGTACAAGCAGGCGGTGGAGAACGGCTGGCTCGACATCGAGAACGCCGAGCTCGTCGACGAGAACGGCGTGCAGGTCGCGCCGCTGCACTACCCGCACCTCTCGCACACCGAGATCTTCACCTCGGTCGAGGAGTTCTACAAGAAGTTCTACTTCCGGGCTCCGAAGATCGCCTCGATCGTCAGCGAGATGGTGCGTTCGCCCGACATGATGAAGCGCCGCCTGCGCGAGGGCGTCGAGTTCTACCGCTTCCTCAAGGAGCGTCAGGGCACCGCCAAGGCGGCGTAAGTCCGGGGTCCGGGGCCTGCGGCCCCGGCGGGGTGTGGGGCAGAGCCCTGCACCTCTTCCAGGGCTCCGCCCTGGACCCGTCGATACCCGTTACGAGGTTTGCGTGAAGCGTCTGGTCGTCACCGCGGATGATTTCGGGCTGAGCCCCGAGGTCAACGAGGCCGTCGAGCAGGCCCATCGCGACGGGATCCTCACGGCGGCGAGCCTGATGGTCTCGGCGCCGGCCGCCGCCGACGCGGTGGCCCGGGCCAAACGGCTGCCGTCCCTGCGCGTCGGGCTGCACCTCGTCCTCGTGGAGGCGTGGCCGACCCTGCCGGCCGCCGAACTGCCCGACCTGACCGACGCGGCCGGCCTGATGCGCGCCGACATGGCCCGCCTCGGCCTCGACTTCGCCCGCAGGCCCGCGGCCCGGCGCCAGCTCGCCGCGGAGATCCGCGCGCAGTTCGAGGCCTACCGGGCGACCGGCCTGCCGCTGGACCACGTCAACGCCCACAAGCACTTCCACGTCCACCCGCTGATCGCCGGGGCGGTGCTGCGCATCGGCCGCGACTTCGGGATGCGCGCCCTGCGGGTACCCCGGGAGCCGCGGGAGATCCTGCGCCGCGCCGAGCCCGGTGCCCGGCCACGGCCGGCCCTCGACATCGCCCCCTGGGCGGCGCTGCTCGCCGTCCGCGCCCGGCAGGCCGGGCTGCTGATCCCCGACCGCACCCTCGGCCTCGCGTGGTCCGGTGCGATGACGCCCGCCCGCGTCGCGGCTCTGCTGGCCGAACTCCCGGACGGGCTGACCGAGCTCTACACCCACCCGGCCACCGCCGGCGGCTTCCCCGGCGAGGCGCCGGGCTACCGCTACGCCGACGAGCGGGACGCGCTGATCACCCCCGCGTCCCTGTCGGCCGCCGGCGCGTCGGGCGCGGCCCGCGGCGGGTTCTCCGACTTCCTGGGTTGATCCAGGCCGATATCTGACTTTAGTCAGATACCATGGATCCTGCCGAGATCGCCCGCGTCCGCCGCTTCGCCCGCGCCGTCACCGCCGAGGTCGGCGCGCTCGACTCCTCGTTCCTCGGCCGAGGCCGTCCCCTGGGGGCGGCGCGCGTCCTGAACGCCGTCGGGGCGGGGCGCGCGGAGATCGGCGAGATCCGCGCCTATCTCGGTCTCGATTCCGGCCTGATGAGCCGTCTCCTGCGCGGCCTGGAGGAGGAGGGACTGGTCGCGACCGCACCGCATCCCGCGGATGCCCGCCGCCGGGTCGCGTCCCTGACCGAGGCCGGGCGGCGCGAGTTCGCGGCCTACGAGGCGCTGTCGGATGCCCGCGCCGTCGCCCTGCTGGAGCGCGCGCCGCAGGTGTCGGCGCTCTTGCACGCCATGGACCGGATCGCCCTGGTCCTCGGCCGCGACGCCATCGCGATCACCGAGGCCGATCCCGCGAGCGCGTCCGCCCGCGCCTGCCTCGCCGCCTACTACGCCGAGCTGGCGAGCCGATTCGCCGGCGGGTTCGACGTCGCCCTGTCGTGCGACCCCGAGGCCGGCGCCCTGGTGCGCCCGCGCGGCACCTTCCTGCTCGCCATCGCGGACGGCCTTCCGGTCGGATGTGTCGGGCTCAAGGGGAGCGGCGGCGCGGTGGCGGAGATCAAGCGGCTCTGGATCGATCCCGCGGCCCGCGGGCTGGGCCTCGCCAAGCGGCTCATGCAACAGGTCGAGGCCGCCGCCCGCGACCTCGGGATCCGGACGCTGCGCCTCGACACCAGCAGCGCCCTGCCCGAGGCCCTAGCGCTCTACCGGCGGTCGGGCTGGGTGGAGATCGACCGCTTCAACGACGACCCCTACCCGGACCACTTCTTCGAGAAGGCCCTCTGAGGATGCCCCGGGGCGCGGGCCGGCGCGGTTCGGCCCCTCCTACTTGGCCGGCACCGGATCCTGGTGCGCGGCGGTCTTGCGCAGGGCCGCGCCGGCCGCCTTCTCGGCTTCCGGACGATCCTCGTCGGGCTGCTCGGGCGGCTCGCCGAGGGTCGCCGGCACCACGAAGAACGCCGCCACCAGGGTGAAGAACAGCGACAGCGCCAGCAGCTTGCCCATGCTCGCCGTGCCGGGATGGCTCGACAGGACCAGCGATCCGAAGGCGCTGCCCGTGGTCAGCGCCGAGAAGAAGATCGCCCGGGTCAGGCTGGAGGCGAGCATGTCGGTCACGCCCGCCCGCCACGCGATCACGTAGTAGATGTGGAACGCCACGCCGACCGCGAGCATCAGCGGCAGGGCGATGATGTTGGCGAAGTTCAGCGGCATGCCGACGATGCGCATCGCCATCAGCGTCCAGAGGGTCGCGATCACCAGCGGGCCGAGGGTCATCGCCACGTCCCACGGCTTGCGCAGGGCGACCGACAGGATGACGAAGATCAGCACGAAGGCCGTCACCGCCGCCTGCACGAAGGCGCCCAGGATCGTGTAGCTCGACTGCGTGGTGGCCACGGGCGCGCCGGTGGCGTGCGGGGCGACCTTCAGGACCTCGTCCGAGAACCGGCGGAGCACCGTGTCATCGTTCGAGTCGCCCTTCGGGTGAACCTCGATGCGCGCCCGGCCGTCCGCCGCCACCCAGTCGGCCTTGAGCTGCGGCGGCAGGTTCTCCAGCGTGATCTTCTCGGGATGCAGCAGGTCGCGCAGGCGCGCGAGCAGCGGCACCAGGTCCTTGGTCAGCGCCACCGAGGCCGCCTCGCGCATCTGCACCGGGCCGGCGGCGAGCTTGTCGAGGGTGCCGGCGAGCTGCTTCGCTTGCTGGGCGCCCTTCGCGTCCCCCTTGGCGTCGGCGGTGAGCCCGTTGAGCGCCGCGGCGGCGTCCTTGAGCGCCTTGACGTTGTCGGCGTCGGTCGGCGGCGGCGGCCGGCGGCCGGGATTGAGCACCGGGTCGAGGAGCTGGGCCGTGTCGGCGATCTGGGCCAGCTTCTTGTCCTGATCCCGCGGCACGAAGGTGTCGATGCTGTTGACCGAGGCCGTCACCGGGAGCGCCAGCAGCGTCTTCGACAGCGCCGGGACCGCCTCGACGCTGGGCGCCAGCACGTCGATGAAGTTCGGGCTCGTCTCGGGATTCTTGATCAGGTCCAGGTAGGTCGCGATGGACTGCGTCTTGGGGCTGCGCAGGTGCATCGGGTTCGAGTCGAACGGAAGGTGCCAGAGCAGCGGAGCGCCGGCCAGGGTGATCAGGCCGACGACGATCAGGATCGGCTTGCGGTGCCGGATGATCCACGGATCGACGCCGACGAGCCACTCGGTCTGCACCGCCGCCTTCTCGCCGACCGGCTTGAACACCGCGATCAGCGCCGGCAGCAGGGTCAGCGAGAACACGAAGGCCACGATCATGCCGACGCCGGCGATCAGGCCCAGCTCCGACACGCCCCGGAAGGCCGTGGGCAGGAAGGCGAAGAAGCCCGCCACCAGCGACACCGCGGCGAGCGTCAGCGACCAGCCCACGCCCCGGGCCGCGGCGCGGATCGCGCTCTCCAGCGTCGGCTGCTCGTAGCGGTCGGCCCGGTAGCGGACCGAGAACTGGATGCCGAAATCGATGCCGAGTCCGACGAACAGGGCCGCGAAGGCCACCGAGATCGGGTTCAGCTCCTTGACCATGACGAGGCCCAGGGCGGCCGTGACCACGAGGCCCGCGAAGGTGGTGATGATCACCGCGCCGACGAGCTTGCCCGAGCGCAGGGCCAGCCACAGGAACAGCACGATCGCGCCGACGATGATGCTGTTGTTGAGGCCGGCATCCTCCGACAGCGTCGCGAACTCCTCGTCCGCCACCGCCACCGTGCCGGTCAGGCGCATCCGCAGGCCGTTCTGGGCGTCGATCCCGAGGTCCTTGGCGACGTTGCGGATCAGCTTGGTCGCCTGGTAGCCGGGCTCCAGGGCGTTGAAGTCGAGCACCGGCTGGATCACCACGAACTTCATCTTGTCGGTGACGCTGGTCTCACCCCCCGACAGGAGCTCCTGCCAGGACATCCGCGCCGGCTGACCGGCCAGCACCTTCTGCAGGGTGGCGTCGATCTGCCCCATGGGCTTCTCGAGATCCTCGATCTTCGCGTCGCCGGTCTTCACGCCGCGCGCGCCCAGCGTCAGCACCCGCATGATGCCCCGCAGCGAGGGGTCGGCGGCGAGCGGCCCGAGCAGACCCTGCTGCTGGGTCAGCGCCTCCAGGGTCTTGTCGAGCTCCGCCTGAGACATCAGCAGCAGGCCGTTCTTGTTGAAGAACGGGCCGCCGTCGGGCCGGTACACCGTCTCGATCAGGTTCTTGTGCGCCGTGAGCGCCTTGGCGAGGTTGGCGGCCGCCTCCTCGGTCTCCTCCGGCGTCTCGCCGTTGATGACCGCCACGATGGTGTTGCTGCGCTGCGGGAACGCCTTCTCGAAATTGATCTCGTCCTGCCGCCACGGCTCCTTCGGGTCGATCAGGCGCTCGACGTCGGTGTTGATTCGGAACAGGTGCGCCGCGACTCCGAGGCTCGCGACCGTGAGGAACGCCGTGAGGGCAATCACGATCCACCGATACCGCACCGAGAACGCGACGAGACTTTCGATCACGAGCACCCTGCCTGTTCGCATCGGACGCGCCCCGCGCGCGACCGGCTCCTGCCATCCGTCCGGTCCGAACCCGGGCCACCGACGCCGTCGGGCTCAGGGCTCCGCAGCGCGATCGCTCCGCGATCCGATCGGGCGCGCATCGGGTTCGAGGACCGCCGCACCGCCCGATCCGAACGCGCCGCGCGCGTCCGGCACCCGACTGACTTCGCCCGATGCGGTCCGCGATCCGGACACCGATCGCGGGCCAGGACTTGCATCGCGGCCACGAGGCTCAGTAAAGAGGGCGATGCCAGATTGCAACGCGGCCGCCGCGGCGCGCATCCCGCGCCCGCCCGTGTGCGCTAGCGCACGGCGATTCAGGCGCGGCCTCCCGAATCCTGGGATTTCGGTCGTATTGCCGACGCAATGCACGTGCTGTCCTCAACGATCGGGCGCTTCCGTCCACGGACTTCGCACACGCGGTCCATGTGGCACCGTTGCGTCAGGAGCGGAATAAGATGTCATCGCCCCGCCCAAACGGGGTCGTTTCAGATTAGTTCCAAGCTAGATCGCTGGAATTCGAGATTTTTTCGCGTTAAGCACCCCGACGCCCCGGGGTCGACGAAGTAAGGAGCCGCAATCTTGGGTATCCCCCTCCGGTACGTCGCGAAGATCGGCGGCTACATCCTGAAGCAGCACCTCACGGGCCGCAAGCGTTACCCGCTTGTGATGATGATGGAGCCGCTGTTCCGCTGTAACCTGGCCTGCGCCGGCTGCGGCAAGATCGACTACCCGGACGAGATCCTGAACAAGCGCCTGCCGGTCGCCGACGCGCTCGAATCGGTGCGCGAGTGCGGCGCCCCGGTGGTGGTGATCGCCGGCGGCGAGCCGCTCCTGCACAAGGACCTGCCGCAGATCGTCGAGGGCATCATCGCCCAGAAGAAGTTCGCGATCGTCTGCACGAACGCGCTGCTCCTCGAGAAGAAGATCAAGGAGTACAAGCCGAGCCCGTACTTCACGTGGTCGATCCATCTGGACGGCGACAAGGAGATGCACGACCAGTCGGTGTGCCAGCGCGGCGTCTACGACAAGGCCGTGGCGGCGATCGCGAAGGCCAAGGAGATGGGCTTCCGCGTCACCATCAACTGCACCTTCTTCAACAATTCCCAGCCGGAGAAGATCGCCGACTTCTTCGACAGCGTGACCCGGATGGGCATCGACGGCATCACCGTCTCCCCCGGCTACGCTTACGAGCGCGCTCCCGACCAGAAGCACTTCCTGAACCGGAAGGCGACGAAGGAGCTGTTCCGCGGCGTGTTCCGGCACGGCAAGGAGAAGGGCCGCGAGAAGTGGACCTTCCAGCAGTCGGGCCTGTTCCTCGACTTCCTGGCCGGCAACCAGACCTACCACTGCACCCCGTGGGGCAACCCGACCCGCACCGTGTTCGGCTGGCAGAAGCCCTGCTACCTGCTCGGCGAGGGCTACGCGGCGACCTTCAAGGAGCTGATGGAGACCACCGACTGGGACGCCTACGGCACCGGCAACTACGAGAAGTGCGCCGACTGCATGGTCCACTCGGGGTACGAGGCCTCGTCGGTCGTCGATTCGGTCCGCAAGCCCTGGAAGCCGCTGGTGCACGCGATTCGCGGCATCAAGACCGACGGCGCGATGGCCCCCGAGGTCAGCCTGGAGAACCAGCGCCCGGCCGAGTTCGTGTTCTCGCGCAACGTCGCGCAGAAGCTGTCCGAGATCAAAGCGGCCGGCGTCGACACGAAGCAGGAAGCCCGCAAGCGCACCGCCGCCTGACCGGGCGCGCACGATCGGCGACACGAGACCCGCGGCCGCGAGGCCGCGGGTCTCTTCGTGTCCGGATCCCGGATCGCCTCAGCCGAGCAGCGGCACGTGCGGGGCGCAGTCGCGCGGCAGAGTCCCGTCGAGCCGCGGATCGGGCGCGACCTCGACGTGGACCGCGAAGGGGACGAAGCCCGAGCGCCGGTAGAAGGCGAGCGCCCCGGGATGGTCCAGGGTGCAGGTATGCACCCAGAACCGCGTGATCGGGCGCGCCCAGGCCCGGCCGATCGCCGCGTTCATCAGCGTGCGGCCGATCCCGGTCCCGACCGCGTCGTCGGTCAATCCGAGGAAGACCAGCTCGCAGGTGCCGGGCTGGCGGAAATCCAGTTCCAGCATGCCGAGGTTCCGCCCGTCGCGCCGGAGCGCGAAGATCTCGACATCGCCGTCGGCCAGGATCGCCGCCAGCGCCCCGTCCGCCAGGGTGAGGCGCGAGAACCACAGCCAGTCGGCGCCGACCTCCCGGAACAGGGTCCGGTAGGTCTCCGGGTCGGTGCCCGCCAGCGGCTCGAGGGCGAGGCCGGGCGGGAGCGGCCGTCCGGGACGCGGCGGCGGCGGCCGGTGCATCTCCAGGCTCGTGACGACGGTGGCGAGATGGCCCCGCGGCACCGCCGCGTAGCCCGGGGTGAGGGTCGGGATCCCCGTATCGGGCAGCATGATTCTCCTCGGCGGTCGCGTCGGCGCGGCCCGGTCAGGCGGCCCGCGGGCGGCGCCGGGCGACCAGCCACGGCAGCACGCAGGCCGCCGACACCGCGATCGAGGCGGCGTAGGCCGCGACTGGGTCGATCCGCCCGAGCAGCAGGTGCACGCAGACATAGAAGGCCAGAACGCCGAAGGCGCCCTGGGCGCTGCCGCGCACCACGTCCAGCGCGGCGCCGACCCCGTCCTGCGCCCGGGCGAAGACGATGAGCGGCCAGGAGATGATCGGGATCGGTGCCAGGACGCCGCTCAGGCCCGAGCCGAGATGCGGCGCCAGGCCCGAGACCAGCAGGACCAGGCCGGTGGCGGCCGCGAGCCGGGCCGGCATGTCCCAGCGCGGCGGGCGCGCCCGGCGGACCGGCGCCGCGGTCCCGGCGGCCGGCCGGCACAGGGCGACCACCAGCGCCATCGCCGGCAGGTCGATCGCCGTGGCGAGCCACAGGCCGGGCTGGACCACCCCGTGCAGCAGCGCGCCCGCGAGGACGAAGGCCGCCAGGGCGAGCAGCGCGGACGCGAGGTTCCCCGTCCGCGGCGCGGAGACGGCGTAGGCGAGGTAGCTGACCGTGACCGCGCCGAGTCCCTCCACCGAGCCGATCGCCGCCTCGGCGGCGAAGCGCTCGCCCTGCTCGGCGGCGAGGTAGATCGAGATCGGCGCCGAGGTGAGCGGCAGGCCCGAGAGCAGGCCGCCGACGAGGCTGCCCCACCGGCGCGCGGCCGCCGACACGGCCCACATCAGGGTCGGCGTGACGACGATCTTGGCGGCGATCAGGCTCATGGCGACCGGCGGGGCCCGGGGCCTCAGGCCGCCTGGGGCGGCCCGTCATCCTCCGGGTCGGCGGGCGAGTTGAGGATGTCCTCCAGCTCGTCGACCAGCCGGTCGACCTGGTCCTCGGTGGCGAGCACCTTCAGCACCTCCCCGGTCTCCGTCTCCACGGCCAGCTCGATATGCGGCCCGACCCGGGCCGTCAGGATCCGGGCCAGGATCTTGATTGCACTCATGCGACTGCCTCCTCCGCGGCGATGAGGCCGACCGCCACCGCCGGTCCACAGGTCGAGATCCCGTCGCGCGCGCCGCCGATCCGGTCCCCCAGCAGCGCCGCCAGCGGCGTCGAGGGCCGACCGAGCCGCTCGGCGAGGCGGGCGCCCACGAAGGCGCCGGCGCCGCACAGGACGAGGGGCGCGTCCGCGCCGAGATCGGGCCGGCTGAGGATCTCCGCCGCCGCGTCGTGCAGCAGGCGCAGCTGCGCCTCCGCGAAGTGGGCGGCGAGCGCCGTCCAGGCCGCTCCGGGCGCCTCCGCCCGGTCCCGCCCGACGATCCGGGCGAGCCGGGTCTCGCTCTCGGCGACCGTCTTGCCCTTGCGGTCGCCGCTCGGCTGCTGGTCGGCGCCCTCGGGGAGGAGGCCGAGGATGCGGTAGACGTCCGCCATGTGGGCGAAGGTCTCGGTCATCAGCCGGGTCCGGCGGCCCGCGAAGGGGGCGTGGTCGGACAGCGCGATCACCGGCGTGCGCACCGCGCCGGTATAGACGAGCTCGCCGGTCTCCAGCCGCTCGGCGTCGCTGTAGCCGGTCGCGGCCGGCCGTCCGCCCGCGACGGGGATCAGGTCGGCGGTGGTCGAGCCGATATCGATCAGGAGCGCGTCCGGGACGTGCCGGCCGGCGAGCGCCGCGGTGGCGTGCCAGTTGGCCGAGGCCACGTCCGCCGCGCGGGACGCGGCCGCCTCCGGGGCGACGAAGCCCGAGCGCCCGGCGTAGATCCGCACGGTCCCGGCGAGGTGCGATCCGGCCCACCCGGCGAGCGCCGCGACGCCGGCGCGCCGATCGGCGAAGCAGTCGGTCAGCTCGCCCGTCATGGTCACGGCGTGGAGCGCCGCGCCGCGGGCCCAGTCGGGGGCGGCCTCCAGCGCCCGGTCGAGGGCCGGCAGGCCCTGCCAGAGCGGGCACGGCACCTGGGCCGCGGCCGCGACCCGGCCGTCCTCGACCAGGGCGACCTTGACGTGGACCCCGCCGAGGTCCCACCCGATCGTCGTTGGGTTTGATGAGCGCATGGGACCGCGATGAGCGCCTCGATGGACCACAGGATCGGGCGCCCCGGCTTCGCGGTGATCCCGGTGCTCGATCTCCGGGGCGGCCGCGTGGTGCGGGCGCGCCGGGGCGAGCGCTCCTCCTATGCCCCGATCGAGACGCCCTTGGCAAAGGGCTCGGCGCCCGACGCGGTGGCCCGGGGGCTGCGCGACGCGTGGCCCGCCGCCATCCTCTACGTCGCCGATCTCGACGCGATCATCGATCGCGCCGCGCCCGATCTCCGCGCCCTGGAGGCGATCGCCCGCGCCTGCCCGGGCGTCAGCCTGTGGGTCGATGCGGGCTTCGCCGAGCCGGCGGGCGTCGACGCGTTCCTGGCCTCCGGCCTGGGCCGCCCGGTGATCGGCAGCGAGAGCCAGGCGGATGCCGACCTCGTGACGCGGCTCGGCGACCGGGCGGTGTTCTCCCTCGACACGCGCGGCGCGGAGCGGCTCGGCCCGGCGGCCCTCCACGACGATCCGGCGCTCTGGCCGCCGGAGGTGATCGCCATGACGCTGGCGCAGGTCGGCGCCGGGGCCGGCCCGGACCTTGGGGCCCTGGGAGCCCTGCGCGCGCGGGCGCCGGATCGCCGCCTCTACGCGGCGGGCGGCGTGCGCGGCCCGGACGACCTGCGGGCGCTGCGGGCGGCCGGGATCGCCGGGGCGCTGGTCGCCTCGGCCCTCCACGACGGGACCCTGTCCCGGGCGACGGCGCCCGACCTCGCCTGACGCTTCCGGCCCGGGCCGGCGGCTGCTAAACCGCCCGGCAGAGAGACCACCGACACGAGCCGTCAGACGATGGAAAAGTTCACCACCCTGGAGGGCGTCGCGGCGCCCCTGCGGACGATCAACGTCGATACCGACCGGATCATCCCGGCGAAGTACCTGAAGACGATCCGGCGGACCGGGCTCGGCAAGAGCCTGTTCGCCGAGATGCGCTACCGCGAGGACGGCTCCGAGAACCCGGACTTCATCCTCAACCAGCCGGCCTACCGGAACAGCAAGATCCTGGTGTGCGGGGACAATTTCGGCTGCGGCTCGTCCCGGGAGCACGCGCCCTGGGCGCTGGCCGATTTCGGCATCCGCTGCGTGATCTCCACGAGCTTCGCCGACATCTTCTTCAACAACTGCGCCAAGAACGGCATCCTGGCGATCGTCGTGTCGCCCGAGGACCTGGAGAAGCTGTTCGAGGACGCCGAGCGCGGCGCGAACGCCACCCTGACGGTCGATCTGGCGGCGCAGACGATCCGGGGGCCGGACGGCGGCACCCTGCATTTCGACGTCGACGAGGGCCGCAAGCACAACCTGCTGAACGGACTCGACGAGATCGGGCTGACCCTCGAGCGCGTCTCGTCCATCGACGCCTACGAGCAGAAGCTCGCCCAGCGCGCGTGGGCCTGAGCGGCGGTATCCGCGTCTCGACGGCGCTCGCGTCGCGCTGAGGCGACCGCCGGTCCGACCCGGATGCGGCCTCACCCGAGCCGCATGGACAGTTCGACGTCGTCGGCGAACGGCACCGACAGGTAGCCCCGGCTCGGCGCGCGCACCCGTGCCAGGTAGTCCGGGCTGTGGTCCGCGTTGTCGGCGACCACGAGCGCGCCCGGCCCGAGGCGGCTCTCCACGAGGCTGAGAACCTCCGGATAGAGCCCCTTCGCCCCGTCGAGGAGCAGCAGGTCGACCGAGTCGGGCAGGTCGAGGCCGAGGGTCTGGAGGGCGTCGCCCTCGCGGAACTCGACGAGATCCGCGAGCCCGGCCGCCATCAGGTTCGCCCGCGCCCGCACCACCTTGGACGGCTCGAACTCGCAGGTGATGAGCCGGCCGCCGCCGTTGTCGCGCAGGGCCGCGGCGAGGTGAAGGGTCGAGAGGCCGAAGGAGGTGCCGAACTCGACGATCGAGCGCGCCCGGCGGGTCCGCGCCAGCATGTAGAGCAGCCGGCCGGTCTCCCGCGAGACCGCGAGGGGCATGTCCTTGAGCCGGCTGTAGAAGTCCCGGTAGCCGGTGCGGCTGCCCATGAGGCGCGTCCGCTCGTCCGCCGAGAGATCCCCGACGGCGCTCAACGGTGAGGATGCCTCCGCCTGCACGAAGAGACTGTCCAGCAGCGAGGCGATACGCGGTTCGGCGAGTGTGGAAGCTGAGAGTGACATGGCGCGTTGCTGTCCGTCTTGCGTGTTCAACTGAACACGACGCAGAGTACCGCTGCCCCCTGCCCCCGCCTATTCGCGTTCCGAGCACCACCCCATGCCCGACCGGCCAAGTCTCGGAATTTCCAAGCGAAAGCAGCCCCGACAGGCGCGCTCCAGCGACCTCGTCGCGGCCGTTCTGGAGGCGGCCACTCAGGTTCTGGGGGAGGTCGGCGCGGAGCGCTTCACGACGGCGCGGGTCGCCGAGCGCGCGGGCGTCAGCATCGGCTCGCTCTACCAGTACTTCCCCAACAAGGCGGCGATCCTGTTCCAGTTGCAGAGCGACGAGTGGCGGGACACGACCGCCCTCCTCGCCGGCATCCTGACGGATCCCGCGACGGCGCCCGGCGCGCGCCTGCGCGCCGCCGTCCACGCCTTCGTGCGCTCGGAATGCGCGGAGGCCGCGATGCGCCGGGCCCTCGACGCGGCCGCCCCCGCCTATCGCGACGCGCCCGAGGCCGCGGAGCCGCAGCTGGCCGGCGCGCAGGCCTTCCGCGATTTCCTGCACGCGGCACTTCCGTCGGTTCCCGAGGCGGAGCGTCAGGTCGCGGGCGAGATCATCGCGACGACGCTCGGCACGGTCGGCGAGCGCATCTCGGAGTCGATCCGCGACGAGGCCGCCCTGGAGACCCGCGCGGACGCCCTGGCCGACATGCTCTGCGCCTATCTGGACCGCCTCGGAGGCGAAGGCCGGGCCGTCGGGCCTTCCCGATGACGCGCCACGGCGCCGCCCGAGGTCCCGGGGCGCGGCCCCGGGTCGGCCGGTTCAGCCGGCCTCGCCGGTGAAGGCCTCGAAGGCGCGGGCGGTGTAGACCAGGGCGGCGCCGGCGTTCAGCGCCACCGCGACGCCCAGCGCCTCCACGACCTCCTCCTTGCTCGCGCCGGCCTTGCGGGCGGCGTCGGAATGCACGGCGATGCAGCCGTCGCACCGGGTCGTCACCGCCACCGCGAGGGCGATCAGCTCGCGGGTCTTCGCGTCCAGCTTGCGCTCGGTCGGGGCCGCCGCCGCGAGCTGATCGTGGGCCTTGAGGAGGTCCGGGCTCACCGCACCGATGCGCCCGAGTGTGCTGACGAGCTCGGCGCCGTACTGATTCCAGTCCTTCATCATGCGTCCTGTCTCCCTGCTCGGTGGGGCCGACCACTGGCGGACCGGCTCCGCATCAACCTACTGGTTGGTAGGCAGATGGGTCAAGGTAAGGCGGGTTTCCTCACCGTTCGTTAACCCACATGTCGCCTGAATCCGCGCCCAGACTCCGTTCCGCATCGTGAGGATCGTCAGCATGCCGAAGCACCCGACGGGACCGAGGACGGCGCGCGCGCTCGGGCTGCTCGCCGGCATCGCGGTCCTGCCCTTGGCGAGCCTGCCGGCGCGGGCCGATTTCGACAGCTGCCTCGCCGGCATCCAGTCCCAGGCGGCGGCGGCGGGCGTCTCGGCGCAGACCTTCCGGTCCGCCACGAGCGGCATCAGCTACGACGACAAGGTGATCGAGCTGTCCCAGGCGCAGCCCGAATTCAAGACGCCGATCTGGGACTACATGGCGGCGCTCGTCGACGAAGAGCGGGTCGAGGACGGGCGCGCGGCCATGCGCCAGAACGCGGCGGCGCTCGCCCAGGCCGAGTCGCGCTACGGGGTCGACCGGTACACGATCGCGGCGGTCTGGGGCGTCGAGTCGAATTTCGGCAAGAACCTCGGCAAGATGCCCCTGGTGCAGTCGCTGGCGACGCTGGCCTGCTCCAACAACCGCCGCCGGGACTTCTTCCGCGGCGAGCTGATCGCCACCCTGCGGATCATCGAGCGCGGCGACATCGCGCCGGAGCGGCTGACCGGCTCCTGGGCGGGCGCCTTCGGCCAGACCCAGTTCATGCCGACCACCTATCACCGCCTCGCCGTCGACGGCGACGGCGACGGGCGGCGCGACGTGGTCGACTCGACGGCCGACGCCGTCGCCTCCACGGCGAACTTCCTGCACGTCGCCAAGTGGCAGCACGGTCAGGTCTGGGGCTACGAGGTGAAGCTGCCCCGCGGCTTCAACGTCGCCGCCGCCGGGCGCAAGAACAAGAGGCCGGTTGCCCACTGGGCGTCGCTCGGCGTGACCCGCGTGGACGGCCGTCCGCTCTCGGGCGAGGGGCCGGCCGGGATCATCGCGCCCGCCGGCATCGACGGGCCGGCCTTCCTGGTCACCAGGAACTTCGACGCGATCTACTCGTACAACGCCGCCGAGTCGTACGGCCTCGCCATCGCGGTCCTGTCCGACCGGCTGCGCGGCAAGGCCGGCGTCCAGGCGGCGTGGCCGACCGACGACCCGCCCCTGTCGCGGGCCGAGCGGCGCGATCTCCAGACCCGGCTGGCCGCCCGCGGCTACGATGTCGGCGAGCCGGACGGCAAGGTCGGCCAGAAGACGCGCGACGCCATCAAGGACGTGGAGCGCCGGCTCGGCATGACGCCCACGGGCCGCGCCGGCGGCAAGGTGCTGGAAGCCCTGCGCGGCGGATGAGCCGGCGGCTGATCACCTCGGGCTCCCCGTTCGAGCGGGATTACGGCTACTCCCGGGCGGTAATCGACGGCGACACCGTCTACCTGTCCGGGACGACCGGCTACGACTACGCCACGATGACGATGCCCGACGGCGCCGCCGCGCAGGCCGAGGCCTGCTGGCGCACGATCCGCTCGGTTCTCGCCGAGGCCGGGACCGGCCTCGCCGGCCTCGTGCGCGCCACCTACTACGTCACCGACCGGGACGATGCCGAGGCCGTGCTGGCGGTCTGCGGCCGGGTGCTGGCAGATGTCCGACCGGCCGCCACGATCGTGATCGTGGCGGGCCTCCTGCGCTCCGAGATGCGCGTCGAGATCGAGGTGACCGCCCGGATCGGCTAGCCGCCTGACCACGATCCCGGCAGCGCGGTTGTGCCGGGCCGCGGCGCCACGCCGATCCGCCGCCGATATCATCCCCGATCGCGCCCGAGCGGCGCCCGCAATGGGCCGACTTCGCCCAGCTGCCGCGGACGGCCGGGACGTTTCGTCCGCGCGCCGCGGGCAAGATCTCAGGTTCTCCATCGCCGTTCCGCGGCCCGTTCCTCCGCCCGATGCAGACCGCGTCGTGGCCGACGACCTCTTCGTCCGCTCTGCACCGCTGATCCTATCCTCTTTCAGATCTCGCCCCGGATCCTCGGGCTTGCGTTGACATGTACGCGCAGATTTATCAGGTCTCACCGCAGCATCTCCGATGCTGGCGCTCCTGCGGTATGTATTATGATCAGAATATTTTTCAGTAAAAGCCTTTCACTTCGAATGATGGCGCAGATTTCGCTCATAACAATGCTTATCGCGGTCATCGGCGCTGCCGGGTTGCGAATGTATTATCAGGAAATGCTGTCGGAGAGGCTGCAGTCCCTGCGCACGGTCACGGAGCTGTTCACCACCTATGCGCAAAGCCTCGAGACCCGGGTCAGGAGCGGCGCTCTGTCCCGGGAGGCGGCCCTGGCGGCACTGGTCGAGACCGCCATGGCCATGCGCTTCGACACGGGCACCAACTACGTCGCCATCTACGCGATGGACGGCACGGCGCTGGCGGTTCCCGACCGCCGACTCGTCGGCAGCAATCAGCTGGAGACTCGGGTCAACGGCGTTCGCGTGGCCGGGACCCTGATCGATCTGCTGAAGAAGTCCGACACGGCTACGATGAGCTATCTCTATCCCCGGCCCGGGCATGAAGGCCTGTCTCCGAAGACGACGCTCGCCGTCAGGTTCGCGCCCTGGGACATCTTGATCGCGGCGGGGACCTACACCGACGACATCAAGGCCGCCTTCCAGGCGCTCGCCCTCGCGGCGATCGGCCTTCTGCTCGGGCTCGGCGCCCTGGGAGTGATCGGCTCGCTCCTGATCGGGCGCGGCATCACGCGGCCGCTCGACCGGCTCGGCCGCCGGATGCAGGTGCTGGCTCAGGGCGACGGCGCGGAGCCGATACCCGGGCTCGAGCGGACAGACGAGATCGGCGAGATGGCCCGGACCGTCGAAGTCTTCCGACAGGCCCTGGTCGCCAAGGCCGCCATGGACCGGGCGGCCGCGCAGGAAGCGGAGGCCAAGGCCCGGCACGCGCAGAGCCTCGACGCGCTCACCCGGGCGTTCGAGGCCCAGGCCGGTGCGCTGATGACGGGCGTCTCCGCGGCCGCGACCGAGATGCAGGCGACCGCCGAGGCGATGGCGCGGACGGCCTCGCGCACAAGTGCCCGGGCGACGCGCGTCGCCGGGGCCGCGCAGGAGACCGCCGGGAGCGTGCAGAGCGTCGCCGCGGCCACCGAGGAGATGGCGATCACCATCCAGGAGATCTCCGGACGGATGGCGCAATCGTCGGCCAAGACCGCGCGGGCGGCGACCGAGGCGCAGCGCACGGACGCCCTCGTGGGCGATCTCGCCGACGGGGCCGAGCAGATCGGGGTCGTCGCCAGCATGATCGCGGGCATCGCCCGACAGACCAACCTCCTGGCCCTCAACGCCACGATCGAGCCGGCCCGGGCCGGCGAGGCCGGCCGGGGCTTCGCCGTCGTGGCGGGCGAGGTCAAGGCGCTGGCCGAGCAGACCGCGGCCGCGACCGAGGAGATCGCCGCGCGGATCGGCGCGGTCCAGGCCTCGACCCGGCAGGCCGTCGAGGCGATCCACGGGATCGGTCGCACCATGGGTGAGGTCAGTACGCTTGCCGCGACCGTGGCGGCCGCGATCGAGCAGCAGGGGGCGACCACCGAGGAGATCGTGCGCAGCGTCGCGCGCGCGGCGGCCGGCACGGAGGCCGTCACCGGCAACATCGCCGACGTGTCGCAGGGTGCCGAGGCGACGGGCGACGCGGCTGAGCGGGTTCTCGGCGCCGCGATCGACCTGTCGCGCAGGTCCGAGCAGCTCTCCGCCGAGATCCACCGGTTCCTCGACGGGATCCGGGCTGCCTGAGGTGGCGTGCCGGCGGCCTGGACGAGACTGTCGGCCAAGAAAAAAACCGGCCCGGCTGAGCCGGACCGGTCTGAATGAAACGGGACGATCGCTCCGGCCCGCGGAGCGGATCGGACAGCTTACTCGGCGGCGGGCGCCGCGGCCGGGGTGTCCTTCGCCTTGTAGCGGTCGGTGCGCTCGACGATGCGGGCCGACTTACCGCGCCGGTCGCGCAGGTAGTACAGCTTGGCACGGCGCACCTTGCCGCGGCGGGCCACCTTGATCGAGTCGATCATCGGGGAATGGACCGGGAAGACGCGCTCCACGCCCTCGCCGTACGAGATCTTGCGGACCGTGAAGCTCTCGTTGAGGCCGCCGCCCGAGCGGGCGATGCAGACGCCCTCGTAGGCCTGCACGCGGGTGCGCTCGCCTTCCTTCACGCGGACGTTGACGATGAGCGTATCGCCCGGCTCGAAATCCGGGATGGTCTTGGCGAGGCGCGCGACTTCCTCGCGCTCCAGCTGCTCGATGATGTTCATGGCATAGCTCCGGCCGTCGCGCCGTTCCGCCCCTCATGGGCGATCGGCGCCAGGATTTCGGCGATCCTGTTGTGAGTTGGGCGGCTCTCTACAGGATCGCCGCCGGCTTGTCGATTGGGGTACGGGCGCGATCGAGCCGCGGCGCCGCCGGGATGTCGGATCGTGCGATCGATCCCGGACGGAACTCCGCCGCGTCCCGCTCCTCCAGGTGGGGCCGGGTCTTCGCCGCGCCCCTCCCCGGCCGCGGAGGCACCGCGACCGCGCCGCCCGGCTTCGCGTCAGCGGCGCTCCTCGGATCCCGACCGCGCTTCGGGCAGCACGCAGGCGGAGAGGAAGGCGGCGAGATCGTCCGTGATGTGGTCGATATGCGGCTCGCGCACCGCCTCCTGCTCGAAGGCCTCGCGATAGGGATCGGTGACCTTCGGCACCACCAGCACGGTCGCCATGCCGAGGTCGTGCGGCACCGCGAGGTTGCGGGCGATGTCCTCGAACAGGGCGGCCCGGGTCGGCTCGACGGCGTGCTTCTCCAGGAACCGCTCGTAGGTCGTGCGCTCCGGCTTCGGGACGAAGTCGGCGGCGGCGATGTCGAACACGTCCTCGAAGTGGTCGAGGATGCCAAGCTTGCCGGCGACGTTCTCGGCGTGGCGGCGCGACCCGTTGGTCAGGATCAGCTTGCGCCCGGGCAGCCGCTCGATCGCGTCGCCGAGGCTCTTGTCGAGCTTGATCGACGAGTGGTCGATGTCGTGGGCGAAGTCGAGGAAGTCGTGCGGATCGATCCGCGACTCGACCATCAGCGCCGACAGCGTCGTGCCGTAGCGGTGATAGAAGTACTTCTGCAGGGCGCGGGCCGAGATGCCGTCGAGCCCGTAGAGCTGCATCACGTACAGGGTGATGCGCTCGTCGACCTTCGGCCAGACCGCGGCGTCGCTCGGGTAGAGGGTGTTGTCGAGATCGAACACCCAGGTGTCGACATCGGCGAAGCCGCGCGCCGCCGGCGTGGTGAACTGGGCCTTGTCGGGGTGGTGCACCGGAACCCCTCAGGTTGCTGTTGCCCCGGAATCTGGACCGGAATGGCCAAGCTCGCAAGTTTGATGCTTGTCCGGACCTTGTGAGGCCGGCCCCTCCGGGGCGGGCGGGGGTACGACAATGCGCCGGGCGCGCGGAGGTTGCGTCCGCGCACCGCACCGCGCCGTCGGGGGCGGCGCGGTGCGCGGGCGGCCGCGTTCTCAGCCCCGACGGATCAGGGTGCCGGCACCGTAATCGGTGAACAGCTCGAGGAGCACGGCGTGGTTGACCTTGCCGTCGAGGATGACGACCGCCTCGACGCCGCGCTCGATCGCGTACATGCAGGTCTCGATCTTCGGGATCATCCCGCCCGTGATGGTGCCGTCGGCGATCAGGCGCCGGCAATCCTCCACGGTCAGCTCGGGGATCAGCTTCTTGTCCTTGTCGAGCACGCCCGGCACGTCGGTGAGCAGCAGCAGGCGCTTGGCCCGGAGCGCCCCGGCGATCGCCCCCGCGAAGGTGTCGGCGTTGACGTTGTAGGTCTGCCCGTCCGCCCCGTAGGCGACCGGCGCGAGGACCGGGATCAGCTCGGCCTTGAGCACCGCGTCGAGGACGCCGCGCTCGACGTGGTCCGGCTCGCCGACGAGGCCCAGATCGACGGTCTGCTCCACGTGGCTCTCGGGATCGACGACGGTCTTCATCGCCCGCTTGGCCCGGACCATGTTGCCGTCCTTGCCGCACAGGCCGACCGCCCGGCCGCCCTCGGCGGAGATCCAGCCGACGATCTGCTTGTTGATCAGGCCCGCCAGGACCATCTCGACGACCTCGACGGTGGCCTCGTCGGTGACGCGCAGGCCGCCGCGGAACTCGGACTGGATGCCGAGCCGGTCGAGCATCTTGCCGATCTGCGGACCGCCGCCGTGCACGACGATCGGCTTCAGCCCGGACTGCTCCAGGAGGACGATGTCCTCGGCGAAGTCCTCGGCCGCGGCCCGGTCGCCCATGGCGTGGCCGCCGTACTTGATGACCACGATCTCCTGGTCGTAGCGCTGCATGTGGGGCAGCGCCTGGGCCAGGACCTCGGCACGCACGTGCACGTTGGGCAATTCGGTCATCGCGGTCCTTCACCGATCCTTGGGTCGGGTCCTCGGGGCGGATCCGGGCCTCCCCGCCGGGCGGGGGCGCTTCTACAGGAAGCCGCCCGCGCTGCGAAGCCGCCCCGCGCGCCTTCGCGGAGGCGCGGCCCGCGGACCGGCGGCCGATGCGGGCCGCCCCGCGGCCGGCTGTCAAACTACAGTCATCCTTCGCGGGTGTTGCATTCCCGTGACAGACTGGAGCAGATCCAGGCTGGCCCGGGTTGCATCCGCGTGCGCCCCGGATCATGTTGCATCGCAGCAAGCCGAGGGCGAGCTGCCGGGAGGGCCCGATGCGGATTGCGATGATTGGGGCCGGATATGTCGGCCTGGTCTCCGGCGCCTGCCTGGCCGATTTCGGCCACACGGTCGTGTGCGTCGACCGGGACCCCGACAAGATCGCCAGCCTGAACGCCGGCCGCATGCCGATCTACGAGCCGGGCCTCGACGTCCTGGTCGCCGAGAACGTGCGCCAGGGCCGGCTCGCGTTCAGCACGTCCATGCGGGAGGCCGTGGCCGAGGCCGACGCGGTGTTCATCGCGGTGGGCACGCCCTCCCGCCGCGGCGACGGCTTCGCCGACCTGAGCTTCGTGTTCGACGCCGCCCGGGAGATCGCCGGCGCGCTGTCCGGCTTCACCGTGGTGGTGACCAAGTCGACCGTGCCGGTCGGCACCGGCGACGAGGTCGAGCGCATCATCCGCGAGACCAACCCCGGGGCGCAGTTCGCGGTCGCGTCGAACCCCGAGTTCCTGCGCGAGGGCGCGGCCATCGCCGACTTCAAGCGCCCCGACCGCATCGTCGTCGGTGCCGAGGAGGCCAGCGCCGAGGCGGTGATGCGCGAGGTCTACCGGCCGCTCTACCTCAACCAGGCGCCGATCATGGTCACGTCGCGGCGCACGGCCGAGCTGACCAAGTACGCGGCGAACGCGTTCCTGGCGGCGAAGATCACGTTCATCAACGA
>NZ_JBQEPK010000043.1:0-44255 GCF_052045615.1 Methylobacterium sp. 22177
CGGGACTGTCAGGAATTCCGTGTGCGGGCGGCGGGTTGAACATCAGGCCGCCATGGCCCGGGTGAAGCGCTCGCCGAAGATGACGGCGAACTGCGCCTTGGCCATGACCCACTCACGCGGCCCCATCTTCCACGCCTTCTCGGAGCGGTTCAAGACCAGGTAGAGCAGCTTCAGCGCCGCCTCGTCGGTCGGGAAGTGCCCGCGGGCGCGCACAGCCCGGCGCAGCGTGGCGTTCAGGGTCTCGATGGCGTTGGTCGTGTACAGGATCCGGCGAACCTCGCCGGGGAAGGCGTAGAACGGGACCACCTCGCCCCAGGCCCGTCGCCAGCTCTGGGCGATAGCCGGATAGCGCCGACCCCATTCGCTCGTCTCGAAGGCCGCCAACGCCGCCTCGCCAGCCGCGGCATCGAGCGCGCGGTAGATGTCCTTCAGCGCACCCGCCACGAGCTTGCGGTCCTTGTAGGACACGAAGTCGAGGCTATGGCGTAGCAGGTGGACGATGCAGGTTTGGACCAGCGCCTCGGGGAACACCGCCCGGATCGCGTCGGGGAAGCCCTTCAGGCCATCGACCACGGCCAGCAGCACGTCCTCGACGCCGCGGTTCCTGAGCTCGTTCATGACCCGTAGCCAGAACTTGGCGCCCTCGTTCTGCTCCAGCCAGAGGCCGAGGATCTCCTTGGCGCCGTCGGCGCGCACGCCCAGCGCGATGTGGACGGCCTTGTTGCGGACGACGCCCTCGTCACGCACCTTGATCCGCAAGGCGTCGAAGAACACGATCGGGTAGACCGGCTCGAGCGGCCGGGCCTGCCAGGCGGCGACCTCCTCCAGCACCGCGTCGGTCACCGCGCTGATCAGGTCGGGTGAGACCTCGATGCCGTAGAGCTCGCGCAGGTGCGCGGCGATCTCCCGGGTGCTCATGCCACGGGCGTACATCGACACGATCTTGTCGTCGAAGCCGGGAAAGCGGCGCTGATACCGGGCGATCAGCTGCGGATCGAACGTCGCCTGCCGGTCGCGCGGGATCGAAAGCTCGATCCGGCCGGTCTCGGTGGTGACCGTCTTGCGGCCATAGCCGTTGCGCGTGTTGCCGGCGTCCTCGCCTGCCAGATGGTGGTCCATCTCGGCGTTGAGCGCCCGCTCGGCCAGGGCCTTCTTCAGCTCGTCCAGCAGGCCATCGGCCTCGAAGGCCGTCTTCGGATCGGCCCCGGCCAGGAGCTGGTCCAGGATTGCGTCAGGGATGCGGGGTGCTTTGCGTCGTGCCATCGGGAACCTCCTTCGGATCCACTATGGCCGCCCGCACACGAAATTCCTGACAGTCCCCCGGCCCCCGAGAAGCTGGAGATTATCCGGCTGGTCGAGCAATCCCACCTGCCGGTGCGTGCCACCCTGGACAAGCTCGCCATCACGCGCTCGACGTTTTACCGCTGGTACGACGCTTACCAGCGCGGCGGCCCCGAGGCGTTGAGCGACCATCCCTCGCGGCCGAGCCGGGTCTGGAACCGCCTGCCTGCAGAGATCCGCGAGCAGATCGTTGCGTTCGCCCTGGAGCAGCCTGAACTCAGCCCGCGTGAGCTGGCAGTGCGCTTCACCGACGAGCGGGGCTACTTCGTCTCGGAAGCGACCGTCTACCGGTTGCTCAAGGCTCAGGACCTAATCACCAGCCCGGCCTATATCGTCATCAAAGCCGCTGACGAGTTCCGCGATAAGACTACCGCGCCCAACCAGCTTTGGCAGACGGACTTCACCTACCTGAAGGTCGTTGGCTGGGGCTGGTACTCCCTGTCGACGGTCCTGGACGACTTCTCGCGCTACATCGTCGCCTGGAAGCTGTGCACGACGATGCAGGCCAGCGACGTTACCGCCACGCTCGATCTGGCGCTGGGTGCGGCTGGGCTCGATCAGGCGCGGGGGATGCAGCGGCCACGCCTGCTCTCCGACAACGGACCGAGCTACGTCGCCAGCGACCTGGCTGACTGGCTCGGCAGCCGGGGCATCATCCACATCCGCGGTGCGCCATGCCATCCGCAAACGCAGGGCAAGATCGAGCGTTGGCACCAGACGCTCAAGAACCGCATCCTGCTCGAACACGCCTACTTACCTAGCGAACTCGAATCGCGGGTGGGGGCCTTCGTCGAACATTACAATCCCTGCCGGGCTCATGAGAGCCTCGGTAACCTCACGCCCGCCGACGTCTACTTCGGACGCGGCGAAGGGATCCTGGCCGAGCGGAAACGCATCAAGCGTCAGACCCTCATGGATCGCCGCTTGCGCCACCAGGCGCAGGCTGCCTAACCTCTCACCCCAGATGGGCCAGAGCCTCCGTTCCTGAGCGCCTCAAGTCGTCCCAAATCATTTGACGACGGACAGGTGCCGGAACTCTGCCATCACAGGCCTGGGTAATTACTATAGGTATTCAATCGAATTCGTAAACCTGAAGTCCGAGTTCCTGTCGTGTTCGATCCAGGGAAGCGCTTAGATTAACCGATCTATCCGCATCACTCGCGGACCGATAGATACTAACGCCCTGAGTCTCAAATATCTGGGCGAACCTTTGCACAGTGATGTTTTCGTAAAAAGCAAGAACCAAGTCGCTGCCCGCGTGCTTGGCTGCGTCGATCAACCGGGAAGGTGGCAGCGAGGCCGATAGGACCGAGCCGGCAATGTACAGAATTTCATTGGATAACGATTCGGGAGCGAAGGTCGCGAGCGCTTCGATGCAGTCTGTGGCCACGAGCGTTGTCGTCCATGAGGACGAAGGCCGGATGCAGGTGATCCGACGGGCCGCCATGGCGGCGGACAGGCTCAGACCCCGCGATATCGACAGACCTGATGCGGCCGCCAGTTCCCGGGCATAAGGCCGAAGCTCATCACACGCCCGCGCTTGTTGGTCCTCCGTTATCTCGTCCAGAGGTCGCGAAAGGGCTGTGAGGACGGACGTGTCGGCCGACCGAGCATCGGCCGAACTGAGATCGATGCCGCCGAGGCGCAAGGCTCCTGAAGCGAGATCCTTCAGGAGCGCGGGATCGAGCAGGGTGGGGAACAAGGTCAGCGGCTCGTAAGACAGGCGGGGACCGAGCCAAGCCAGGAGGGGCAGCAGCACTCGCGCCAGAGCGTGTGCAGACGGCGTCAGGCCTTGGCCGGCGAGCGCGGCCATGATGGCAGATTCGGTCAGGCGTAGCGGCGCCGTACCTGCATCGTGAAGATCGACCGTGGCCATCTCTGCGTCACGGCCGAACGGGCGTGCGATCTCAACGAGGCGGGGGAACAAGCACGGCGCATGGTGAGCCTGGACCACGATGGCGCCCATCTGGTGTAGGCAGGCGCCGTGGATGAGGCGCGCGGTCATCTCCGCGTGCCAGTCGGGATCCTCGGCGATGTAAACGCTGCCCCGAGCCAGGTCCTCACGCAGCAGCCAGACCTGCTGACCGTCGGGGACGGTGGTGCCGAGCGGCCAGGTCGCCGCTCCGCGCCGACGCAGGGTCGCGTCGCGATAGCCCCGGCGGCCGAGGTGCAGTGGCACGCGTGCCGGTGCCTGCCAGAGACGGTTGCCGTAGAGGAAGTGCCGAAGGTAGCACGCTCCGGCGTAGAGGAAGACTGTCTCCGGCACGAAGGGGGCACCGCTCGCAGCCAGGGCCATAGCCGTGCAGAGCGCGAAGTGTTCGGCGACCGATGACGGCTGATCCGTCCGCATGGCCGCGCTCAAGATCCGGCCAACGGTGGGGTCCTGTCCCGCAACTGCCTGCGGCGAGTCCACCATTGGCTGGCTCTTTTCCCGCTGTTCCCGCCATCCCTTGCGGCCTGCTGAAAGCCTCGTGACACATGGCCGTCATTCAGGCCGGCCGGGAGCGCGGACGCGGCTGCTTGGCCGGCGGCGCGCCGCTCGATCGTGTGGCTGAGCCAGCCGAGCACCTGCTCGGGCAACGCGCTGATCTGGCCGGCCGCGAGGAGGATGATCGTGAACAGGACCAGAACATAGGTGACGATGCCGCCGACCCCGAGCAGCACCGAGGAGATCGTGCCATCCGGCGACATCATGGAGAGCGCACCGCGGAAGAAGATGTTGGCGATGTCGAACCCGACGCGCATCATCAGCAACGACAACAGGAGACCGACGATGATGAGCGGTGGCCGCAGCAGAATGCCGAGCAGGAAGAAGTAACCCTGGCTGCTGTCGCCGACGAGCCCTGTGCCGCGGGCAGGCATGAACTTGGTCAGCAGCCAGACCGGAACGGCGACCATCGCCTCGGCGATGACCAGAAACCAGTTGATCGCCGCAAGGATGAAGTGAACAACGAGCATGAAAGGCGTCAGGCCCGAGAGCACGAAGGCCGCCGCGAACAACGCCCCCGAAACCATCCACATGAACGTGCTGGCGGCGCCGCTGGCACCCGTGACATCCCACCGGCTGAGGACCCCAGTCCCGCCGGCGAGGCCCGCCGCGCCCATGCTGAAGTAGCTGATGGTGTTCCCGATCTGCTGGGCTTCGAGGATCGGGTCCTTCCAGGCCGTCGTGTCCGCCGTGCTGTCGCCCGCGATGATCCTGATCAGGTTCGCGTAGATATAGCTGACGGTGCGGGCGATCAGGCCGTTGCCATCGGCCTCCTTGGAGGCGCTGTCGGAGGCGACGGTAGACGGATTGCCGGTACTCTGGGCCGCGAACAGACCACTGAGGCTGTTCACATAGCCGATATCGCGCTCGGCCTTCTGAGATAGGATCGTATACGCGTTGGCGTCCCGGCCGAAATAGGGGATGTAGGAGGTCGGATCCGCAGGCTTGACGACGTGGCAGGTTGCCGTGATCGGCACCGACAGCAGCTTGGCGTAGACGGCGGTCATGGAGCGCTGCCACATCACGGCGGACAACCAGCCGTTCTGTCTCGCGTCGTCGAGGTACCGGCCGACGATGCCCTGCAGCTGGGAGGATTGCAGCAGGCTTTGCGTCGCCGTGGTCTCGGCCTCGTTCAGGGCTTGGACGATGGCGCGCTTGGTCGCGACGTCGTCGCGCACACCCTTGGAGATCTGATCGGCGATGGCCGCCGATCGGGCGAGGATCACGCCCATCGCGCGCTCTATGGATTGCTGACCGTACTGTTCGGCGAGCGTCGTCAAAGCCTTGCTCAAAGCAGCATCGTCACCGTTTGCGTTGGCGGGAATGAAGGTGCCGAAGTCGAACGACACGGCGCCGCACAGATTGTCGGAATTACGGAAATATCCGGATGGATCCGTAAACGTGTAGATGATCGCCTTTCCGAAGCTGTTCAAGCCTTCGGCCGTCGCGAATTCCTGCCTGCTCTCCGACAGCTGGACGGATTTGCCGCCGGAAACGTTTCGGGCGTAATCCTCCAGTGCGGCCTTGCAGACCTGACCGTAGAGCCGGCCTTCGAGGGCTCGGGCGAGGTTGGCGCGCAGGACGAAGTCGCCGATCATCCGCTCGGAGGGTGGAAGGCTGCCGTACATGCCGTTGAGCTGCGTCGCGGCGACGCGCTGCCAGAGCGTGTCGCCGGCGCCTGAGCCCCAGACGGCGACCTGCACGACCAGGAGCTGGATCAGCGACAGGCCAGACTTGATCGGCAGCGCGAAGATCGCGCCGGCCATGACCCGCAGCAACGTCCACTTCGTGTCGGTCTGCCGACCGAACGGCTCGCCGTCGTTGGCGGTGTCGGCCACCAGGGAATAGAGCAGGTAGCAGGCCAGGATCGTCGCGACGATCAGGCAGGCGACGTTGAAGTAGCCGAGCGCGATCGTGAGCGGCCGGTCGTCCGTGCAGGCCGCGGATTTCCAGACCCCGTCGACCACGCACCCGAGCAGCTTGCGCAGGTGCGTCAGGGCGAGATCGTTGTCGACGGGCGTGAAGATCTCGCGCGAGGTCGCGGGATTGGCCTGCTGAGCCTGTGCGGCGGCTGCGAGCGCGAGGAAGACGCCGGGGGCGGCGAGTAGCGGGATCCGGCGCATCCGGATGCCTCAGAGACCGCCGCCGGCCTGTGCCGCCAGCATGGTGCCGAGGACAGCCGTCGTGCGCGCCTGCTGCTCGACCAGCGCCTGCCGCAGGGTGAGGGTGATGGAGCGGAGGCGGCCGAGTTCGATCAAGAGTCCGTGCTCGGACTGACCGGCCAGGCCAGCCGACCATGTCTCGAAGGCGGGACCGCCGCCGTACTGGGCGATCAACGCGTCGAGCTGCTTGAGCGGCGATTGCGCCGCCATCCCGAAGCCGTGCCCTGCGCCCAGGGCGGCAGCACGGACGGCGCTCAGCGACACGAGGGCGGGTGAGCGGAGAGCCTCGACACGGCGGGCCCGCAGCATCATCAGGTCGGCTTCCGAGCCCGGCATCTGGGAGGTGGGCTTGGGCATCGGCAGGCCGGCCATCGCTTCGATGACGGACGCGCGATCCTGGTCGTTGGCCGCGGGGTCGAGCAGGACCGCGGCGTTCATCCTGTCCGCGTGGTCGAGTCGGTCACGCGTCGCCTCGGGCAGCGGCGTCACCTTGCCGGGGCTGACGTCGAGGTTCCGGTACAGGCCGCGACCGTTGAACGTGATGTTGGCGAGCGCCTCGTTCGTGTCCTGGAGGAGGCTGACGGAGCCGCACGCGTTGACCCCTTGGCCAGTCTCGATGCCATACTGCTCCTTGGCCTCGACCATGGCCTCGCCCTGGAACACGCCGGCGAGGGTGCCGGCGACGGCTTGGTGAGTGCCGCTGGCGACGTTGGTCTCCCGCTCGCCGTTGGTGGCGATCTGCGACACGTTCACCTTGATCGCGGACAGCACCATCTCGGCGGTCAGGGCGCGTGCGGCGGAGACGGCGGTGCCGAGCGCCGTGACCTGCCCGTTGAGCGCAGCGGTAGCGCTGACATGCCCCTCGATCCAGATCGGATCGGCGACGGGGCAGATCTGAGCCTGCGCCGGCACCGAGAGGGCGGCCAGGGCGGCGGCGAAGAGGAATGGGCGCGTCATCACGGGTAGCTCGCTCGGCGGAGTGTGGCCCCGGCCACGTCGGGGGCCTGGCTGGAGATCCGGGCGTTGACCATCGCCAGGAGCAGCGAAGCCGCGGTCGCTTCGGTGCGGAAGCCGTTCCTGAGCTGGATGGCGATCTGCGCGAGGTTGGCCGCCTCCATGCGCACGGCGTCCTGCAGCAGGCCGCGCGTGTGCTGCCCGGCGACGCCCGCAGCCCAGCTCGCGCCGCCGTCGCTGCCCTGCCAATGCTGGGACAGGTCGCGGGCCCGGGCGATGGGTCCGGTCTCCGCGTAGTCGGCGGCGATCCCGGCCAGTACCGTGGCCGTGAGCGAGCGGTACGTGTCGCGGCCGGTCTTCTCCAGCTTGGCGAGACTTGCTTCAGCCGTTTTGGGATCGCCTAGAGGCTTAGGCTCGGGCTCGGGATCGGGCGGGCCGATGACGGCGTCGATGAACCGGGTCGCGGCCGTCGCGTCACCGGAATACAGGGAGGCCCCGTCCGGCGCTTCGTTCGCCTTCAGGTCGGCCGACCACCGGGCGGGATCGGCATACTTCCCGGGCTGGGCCAGGACGGCGCCGGCGATGCGCTGGCTCTCCATTCGAGCGGCCTGGATGGCCTGATAGAGGTTCTGAGCCTTGCCGGCGGCATCGCAGGGGCGGTAGCCGATCGACTGGTAGCGATGCGTGGCCTCCGCGATGGCCTGACGCTGGCGCTGCGCGGCTATGGTGGAGGCGAGGGCCTGTCCGGCCCCATGCATGCCGTTCGAGAGCTGGTCGCTTCCCACCGCCGACTGAGCGGTGAGGACCCGGATCGCCGACACGAGCCGGGCACGCTCGAGTGTCTCCTGACCGATGAGGGCGGCCTGCGTTCCGGCGATCGTGCCGCCAACGGCGGAGACCAACGTCGCGGTCTGGGTGTTCACGCGCGCCTCGACGCCCTGACAACTCTGGGCGAGCGCTAATCCAGGGATCGCGGTCAGGACTAGTGCGGCACCAAGGGCAGCTCTCATGGCGTGGAACCTTCCTGCTGACGGTCGCCGCCCATGCCGCTGCCGATCACGCCGACGAGGATTGCGCGGGCACCGGTCAGGACGGCGCCCTGACGACGGGCGACGATGAGGTCGAGGTCCTGTTCGGCGGTCTGCGGGTTCGATCGCACGGTGGGCAGCGGTGCGATCACGTCGAGGTAGTCGGCGGCGGTCGCGATTTCCTCGGGGCCGTAGTTGCGGTTGAACAGCCATGGGCCGGCATCGGAGTCGCCGGCTCCGAACCCTCCGCCCACGGACTTCCTGCACCAGCCTGCCTCCTGCTCGTCCGCCGTGCAGTAGAGTTCGCGCCGCTGCTGAAGGCTGATGCCCATGCGCTCGGCACCGTCACCACCGGTGGTGAGCCAGGTCCGATCCGACTTGCGGAACGCATCACGGACCTTACGCGCGGATGCGTAGGCATCGCGCTCGTCGGCGATGCCGAGAGCAACCGTACAGGCAGCGTATCCGGCGCCGGTGTTGTAGCCGTAGGTGTGCTGCGCGCGGGCGAGCCGCAGGGCGTTGTCCTGGCTCGTGATCGCGGACGCCGCGCCCTGGGCGGCCATGGCATAGCCGTTGGCCGATTGCTGCGATCGGGTGCCGGTTTGGGCGTCGTCGACGCGCAGGGCGGACAAGAGCCGTTCGAGCGAGATCGGCCAAGCCTGGGCTCGGGCCGCAACGGGTTGAACGCAGAGCGCGATTGCAATGACGAGAAGGGACGGCGGGCGCTGCCAGGTCATGGCCGCGCACCGTCCGGAGAGCGCGAGCCGGCGGTCGGCCGAGCGTCGAGCGCATAGAGCGCGACGAGCTGCGCCAGCGCGGCGTTCATGCGCTCCTGATACTCGACGGCGGCGACGTTGGCCGTCAGTTCCGTGGCGTTCTGCTTGGCCAGCTCGATGTAGAGGCTGCGGTTGTCCTGGTTGGCCACCTTGACGGCGTAATCGGGCGAACCGGTCTGGATCGATGCCGCGCCCCCAATGGCGCTCTCCTGGGATTGCGTGGTCGCCTCGGACGGGGTCTCGCTGGCGGTGGGGCTGGCCGGGCCGTCTGTGGTCGGGCTGCAGGTCCTCGGGAGCGACATCGATCGCTGGCCGCCCTCCATGTCCGGATAGGGATTGGAGATCGGGATCTGGTGGGCGAGGAACGGCTCGGGGTTGACGTAGTACCAAGCGGTGGGCAGCGCTTCCTTGATCGCGTCCGCGGTCATGGGCGCGGTACTCTTCGGGGCATATTCTTTCCAGACACGGCCGGTCTGTCCGGCGGCTGCGATGACACTGCCCTTCAAGATGACGTAGAGGTGAAGGTGCGGCGCGCAAACCTTCATCCCCTTGCAACCCATGGTTCCGACTTGTTCACCAGCTGAAATCTCGGCACTCTGGCCGTTCTTCAGCCTAGTTGTCTCCATATGCAGATATTCGAAGCGCGTATCACCCGAAGTAACGTCAGCGATTACTCCACCGCCTCTAAAATTCCGAAAAAGCACTTTACCCGATGATCCAGAAAAGATCTTTTTTCCAAATCGATCGTTGTTTATTATATCAATACCTTGATGATAGCCTGGAGACGCTCCTTTGTGCCCTGTCCGATTGACGCCATAAGGTGACGTTATATGTTCGCCGGCCGGGTTCATGACGTCGACGCTCAGGCACGTGCCGGCATATGCGGGCTGAACTGGCGCGGTCAGGAGGACCAGAGCGATCTTGGGGATCGACGCCTTCAATTTTTTCCTCCGGAGCTGCACCGACCCATTGACGAATTGTTGTATACAATTTGATCGTTGGATTTGATCTTCAGAGAAAAGCCGTTATCTTCTTCATCTGGACCTTCACGCATTCCTTCTGGAACTGACGCATCCCATTTACATTTATAGTCACCATAGATGATGCCCCTTTTTGACGTAATACGAGTTATTTGACAATAACCAGATCCTCCGTCAAGATGTTGAATGACTTGTGTCGGCTCTATCGTCAGAACTAACCGAGTGCATGAAGGCTTGCCTTCGAATAAATCATCCCAAACACCGATGATATTTGCAGGCAAGCGCTGCTTGTCGTCAGCCACAGCTGTCCCAGCAAGTAAGGTAATGGCTATAACGGTCGCGGCGCGTTCAAACTTCTTCATTGATAGATCCCCCTGTATGGCGATGCCGCAGGTTCGGACGCACCGGCGGGCGCAGAAGGCTGCAAGGTCGGTTGCGTCGTTTGAGCGGGTTGAGGAACGGGTTGCTGGAGCTGCGGCGCATTCGTGAGGTCCAGGGCCGAACCTGTCGAGTTGTTCGGCTCGAACTTGTATCTCCCCAGATCTGGTATGTTCGGCATCATGACCGGAGAGACAGACCCGTTCAATGCGCCAAACAGATCACGCGTGATCGAGCTTTGAAAGCTCGCCATTTTCTGATTGATGCTGTCAATAACCTTCTCAAATTGTTTGTCCAAAATTCTACACACTTGGTTCTTCGCGGCATCGATTGCCTGCTGGATGAGGTTCTGTGCTTGGGAGGTCAGGAACCCGGACAGGTCCGGGATGAGGCTGGACAGGTCGAACCGCTTGAGCAGGTTCACGGCTACACACGAGTCGGATCCGTTGAAGAACTCGCTCGGGTTCACCTTGGCGGCGTCGATCAGCGTGATCTGACGCTGCACGGCGGCGTCGGCCGCCTGCTTGATGAGG
The DNA here is from genome assembly GCF_052045615.1 of Methylobacterium sp. 22177. Taxonomy (NCBI): domain Bacteria; kingdom Pseudomonadati; phylum Pseudomonadota; class Alphaproteobacteria; order Hyphomicrobiales; family Methylobacteriaceae; genus Methylobacterium; species Methylobacterium sp. 22177. The sequence goes on from NZ_JBQEPK010000043.1 coordinate 10,641, forward strand.
CAGTCCGACTGCGGCTGCTGGGCTCGCGCTTCCCCGGAGAGCGCCAAGCCTGCCAACAGGATGGCGGCGAGCGCGGAGTTGGACCGGGAGCGACGCGCGACCTTCAGAACGATGGCCATTTTCCACCCTCTATGAATTTCGTGTGCCAGTATTTCACCATCTGCTGGGGCGTCAGTTTCTTCCTGGCGCAGTAGAACAGGAATACGGCATAGATGCCGAGCGCCATGAACGTGTAGCGCGACAGGCCCGTGAAGATCAGGAGCGGGAAGAAGATCGCGATGCTTCCGTGCATGCCGCCACAACGCAGCGGTTCAGCGGTCCAGCGCCACGGCAGCATCCGGTTCATGACGCGCTCCCCGGCGGGGGCAGAGCGCTGCCGGGGGTTGGGATTTCGCCCATGCCCGGCTCGGCCATCGAGCGCGGCCCCCCCGCCCAGGCTCTGACGCGGCCGACATCCAGGTGGCAGAAGCTCGGGTAGATGCCGACACCGCCTCGGGCGAACAGCGCGCCGGCCATGGCGACGGCCGCCGGGCTGTATCCAGCCGCCTTCACGTCGATCGCCCGGCCGGCGAGGTGCAACGATCCTCGGGCGGCCCCCTCGATGCCGGCATTGTGCCGACGCGTGCGGTAGCCCGAGGTCACCACGAGCGGCAGCGGCGCGCCGTGGACAGCGCTCATCGCGGCTTGGATCGATGCCAGCAGATCGAAGAGCTGCGGCTCGATCCACACGGCGGCATCGCCGTCATCCACGTCCCGCAGCAGCCACGACAGCATGACGAGGTCGCGGTGATTGTACCCGGCGGCCGTTCGGACGATCGCGCTCGCCTCCTCCCCGGTCCGCTCTCGCCGCAGCCACAGCCGGCCGATGGGTGCCATGGGAGGCGTACCGGCGAGCGCGCGGGCATAGGCCGGATCCGGACCGGCGAAGCGGAGCGCCGAGAGGCTGGCCAGCGCGAGGAGGCTACGCCGCGAGACGGTCATCGCGATAGCCGTAGTTTTCGAGGACGCGGTTGGCGGTCGCGGTGTCGATGGTACCGTCCTGGAGGGCGGCGAACACCGTCGCCTTCATCGACTGCCCCTCGTCGCCGCGTTGGATGATGGTGCGAAGCGTGTCGATCGAATGCTCCATGCCCGCGCGGCTCACCTCCCGCCGGATCGGGTCGGTGAGCACCTGCCATTCCCGCAGGCAGACGCGGCCTCCACCGACGCGCGGGACCAGGAGCTGTGAGACGACCATGTGAGTCGTCGCCAGCACATCGTGGAACGCCTGGATCTGCAGGTCGGCGGGGAACTTCAGGGTGAGCCTGCGGACGATGCTCGCCGCGTCGTTGGCATGTGCGGTGGTGTAGATCGGGTGCCCGGTGTTGGCGGCCTCGGCGCAGGCCAGGATCGTCTCCTTGTCGCGCAGCTCGCCCACCAGGATCAGGGACGGCTTGCGGCGGAGGCTGTTGCGCACGCCTGCGTCGAAGCTCGGCAGGTGCAGGCCGATCTCGTGCTGCATGATGAAGCAGCTGCCCGATGGCACGCCCTCGAAGACAAACTCGATCGGCGCCTCGTAGGTCAGGATATTGCCCTTGATCGGGGTGGGCTCTTCGAGCACGCGGCGCATCAGGGCGGCGAGCGTCGTGGTCTTCCCGGAGCCCGTGGCACCGGCGATGATCACCGCGCCTTGAGCGGGGGTCGACTCCGAAACGATGTCGGCTTCGACCTTCAGGGCCTCGACGGTCGGCGGCTCGATCGGGATGTGGCGGCAGACGATCTGCACGCCGATGTCGCCCTCGTAATAGCCGGAGGTGACGTTGATGCGGAAGCGGTGCTTGAGCGGTTCCCCATGCCGGTCACGTCGTTCGGGATCCTCAATCGAAACTGCCCGGTCGAAGTCCTGGCTGCTGTAGAGCTTCGACATCAGGGAGTCGGTGGAGGTCAGGTCGATGGCGATGCGCGCCAGGGTGGCCGGCTGGAGCCAGACGCGGGTGAGCGCGAATGGGGCATCGTCGATAAGGGCGAGGACCGGGCGGCCGGTCTGGAAGATGACGTCGGAGGCGCCGAGACCGATCGCGTGGATGAAGATACGCGTGACGTCTTCACGCGTATGGATCTGGAAGTCGGCTTCGAGATAGCGCGTGGCGCCGGTCCAACGCATCTCAGCCTCCCTTGGGCGCGGCCAAGCGCTGGAACTTCGGGCTGACGACGAGATCGATGGTCTGCTCGCCGACCTTGGCGGATCGACCGCCTCGACCGATCCGCGAGGCGGTGGACCGGACCTGGGTGACCGGCAGGCTGACGGCGCCCTGCTGGGCCAGGTCGTGATAGCGGCGCATGCCGGCGAGATCCCGGTCCAGGCGGTCGAAGTTCGCGTCGAACTCGAAGCGGGCCTGCTCGACGCCGATCCCGAGGCCGGCCTTGTAGCCGGCGTCCCAATTCGCCTGCTCTTCGGCGCCCTTGGGCGGGGTCCACGTGCCGGTAGAGCCGGGAGGTGAGGGGACGATCAGATAGTCGCGCCAGCTCGGCGGTGCGACGGCGAGGCGTGCCTGACGCACGATCTCGAACGACCCGAGCGCGGTCTGGATCGTCCGCGAACCGTTGACCTGCTTGACGTCCCGCAGCTCGGAGATGACCGGCGGGACGATGTGGCCTTCGATGAGGAGCGTCTCGAACGGGTACTTGGCGTCCAGCCGCCGGCCGATCTCCGGCGTGGCGAGATAGTCGGCGATGCGGTTCAGTTCCTCGACGTAGCCGGCCTGGATCCCGGCGGTGCGGCCGTTCTTCTGCACGACCTTGGCCGGCCGGTTGGCGTCGCCGAAGATGTCGGCGGAGTAGCGCGACAGGTCGGCGTTTTGCGGATGCGGCGGCACTGGCGCGGTGGTCTGCGTCAGGGCATCCGGCTGCATCGGCGGCGGCCCGGATTGGCCGGGGAGCGCCTGCGCGCCGTAGGTCAGGGCGCCGAGCGCCTGGGCCTGTGCGGATCCGTAGTAGCCGGGCGGGGGATAGCCACCGTAGACGCCGGGTGGGGGGTAGCCCCCATAGTAGCCGGAAGGCCCGGGACCGACATACGGGCCATACCCGTTGGGCATGTAGCCGGGTCCTGCGTATGCCGGGTAGCCGCCATAACCACCGTAGGCGGGACCGGGCAGCACCGGCTGGCAGGCGGCTGGATTGGCCGCGCAGTAGGTGTTGGGCACCTGGGCTGCGGCTGGCACCGAGGCGGCGGCCAGGAATGTCCAGAGAAGAATGCCGTGGAGGCGCACAGGCTCAGACTCCGTGCTTCTTCAGCTCGGCGTCGATGTGGCTCGACGTGTTCGGAGTGACACAGCCCGAGAGGACCAGACCCAGGCCTCCGAGCGTCATAACGGCGAGCACGAATTTGCCGGGGCGGCGGCGCGTGGCCTGCTGGACGGCGACGATCCTGGTAAGCATGGACAACGACAATTTCCCGAGTGAACGGCACGCATGGGCGTGATCTCTTTTCTCCGCCGCGTCGTCTCCAGACGAGTCGGGGTCGAGCACCGGCAATTCCGCGCGCTGACCGGCACCGTCCTCGGCGGTGAGCGCGCGCGCTGCCCGCATTGTCGGCGTGGGCGCCTCCGGATCGATCCGGAGGCGAACGACGTGCGGATCTGCGATGCCCCGGCCTGCGGCGCGCGCGTGCCGTTGTCGGCGCTGGCAGAGGTGTTCGCGGTCGCCGACGATCAGGCCGCGCGGGTGGCGGCGCAGGAGCGCCAATCCGCCGTGCTGTTCCTCGCCGGCGCCGAGGGGCTCCTGGTTTTCTGCGCGGCCTGGGCGATCTGGACGAGGTCCTGGGCGACGCTGCTGGGGGGGACCCTGCTGTCGATCGTCGTCGGCGCGATGGCCCTGGTCGCGCGCTATCGCGCTTGGCAGATCCAGAACGGGCGCATGTTCGAGCGACAGGCCCCTCTCGGAGCCTATCTGCGTTGGGAACTCGCGGGCCTGCTCGGCCGTCGGTGACGCGGGCATCTCAGCGACCCATCATCGCGCAGACGTTGTCCAGGGACACGTCCATGTGGATCGTGTTGCCCACGAGCCGCGCGACGTCGTTGACGAAGAAGGCCAGGGTCCCGCCGACGAGGTACATGACGGCCGAGCCGGCGCCCGGGTGATGGGCGGCGGTCGCATGGTAGAGCCTGAGCGCGGCCGTGAACCACGCGACCGAGCCGAGCGCCATGAAGAAGTAGGAGATCGCGACGCGGATCTCGTCGCAGGGCGCGGTGCGGTCGATCACGCCGTAGTTGAACAGGTTGTACGTGATGTTGCCGCCCAGGACGAAGCTGTTGGCGAAGCGCCACAGCAGGATGGGGGCGACGATCATCGCGCCGGCGAGCACGATCTTCCCGATCGCCACGTCGATCGTGACCGGGCGGTTGGAGAATTTGTACTCGCCGGCGGCGACGTTGTAGAGCGCAAACAGCCCGCCGGTACCGACCCAGATACCGAGCACGGCGATGAGGATGAAGACAAGCTGGACGACGAGCGGGAAGATCTCGCTCAGGGAGACCAGCAGGGCTCCGAGATCCGGGACGATCACGGCTTACCCCCGCGGCTGGAGCTGATGGCTCGCTTGGCCCGCTCTTCCATCTCCGCCTGAGCCGCCTGCTGGCTGAGCAGGAAAGCATCCAACCGTTCCATGCGCTCTTCGAGGGCGCTTACGCGGGCCCGCAGCTCCTCGAGCGACAAGTCGGTCGGATCGGCGTCGACCTTCGGCGCCCGATAATGGCGGTCGTCCACGACCTTTCCATCGACGTAGCCGAAGCTCGATCGTCCGGATTGAGGGGCCTGGGCCAGCGCGTAAGATCCGCAGCCGGCTGCGATCGGAGCCGCGAGGAGAGCAGCCAGCGCGAAGATCACGACGGCATGGTTCAACCCTCTGCCCTCAGGCCGAGGCCTCAAAGGCTGGGTGTGGGTGATCCCATTTTTGATCCAGTCACGCATCTTATCATCCGAGCGCTTCTCAAGTCTACGTGTGTAAATTTACAGAATCATTCCCAATCTCCGAGCGCTTCATTCGATCGATTGGATCCGATTTTAAATGCGTCAATTTCTAGTTACGCATTTCTATTTTGCGATCGCGCGGACGAGCCTGCTTGCCAACTATTGACACGCATCACGCCGCTTCGCAATAACCGTTAAGTTGGCGTTAAGGAACGGCCGGGGATCCGATCGACTATGCAAGGCGCGGTCAAGCACATCGCGTGGGCATCATCCGTCGCGGCATGTGTATATTTTGTGGCCGTCAACCACTGGTCACCGGTCCAGATCACTGCCCCCAATCAAATCGGCAGCACCAATACTTCGCTTGGTGTTCTGTCGGGACGTGTGATCGATGAGGTAGCCCCATGGGCCGCGCGGAAACCGGTGGGCGAGCCCTATCCGCGCGCGCCCGAGGCCGCTGTCGCGGCCATCCCGCCGACAGCCAACAGTTCCGGACCACTCGCCGGTGCCGCCGGCCCATCGAGCTCGCTGGCAGCGATCGAGGATCCCGCCTCGGCCCGTCAAGTGATGCAGATCCTCGGCAAGCTCGAAGCGGTCGCGGATGTGCCGCCGGGGACGCCCGCCGAGCGGGTGGCGACCATCTTCTTCGATCCGCGCTGCCCGTACTGCCATGCCGCCTTCACGGCGCTGCACGGCCGGATCGCCGCACGCTGGATCCCGGTCGTGGTTCTGGGCGAGCCGGAAGCCGGCAACCGCATGGCGGCCGCGATCCTCGCGGCTTCGGATCGGCAAACCGCCCTGGCGACGACGTTCGACCGCAAGCAGGACCCGGGCGGCACGCCGGCCACGGATCTCCTGGCCAAGGTCGCGGAGAACCGGGAGGCCTTCGCCGGCGTCTTCGCGGCCGCGCCCAGCCTGAAGCCCGGCGTGCCGACGCTGTTCGTACCCAGACCCGACGGCCGGGTGACGATTCAGGTCGGGTTCCAGGCGGGTGATGAGGCCAAGCTTCAAGCCCTGATGAACGGCGGCTGAGATGGCCTCCCGAACGACCGTCGGCGCTTTCAGCGTCCCGTCCTTGCCCGGCTGCACGCCTCCATCCGTCTTGGAGGCCGAGATGGTGCGCCTGTCGCGGGTCGCCTCGATCCTGTGCGGGGCCATGGTGGTATCGCTGGCCGGCACGGTCTGGCTGGCGCACGCCGCGGTCCGGCGTGCGGACGTCATCCCCTACGTCGCCGACGGCGGCGTGTTCGGCTGCGCGGTGCGCCTCGTGCCGACGCCGGCCGGCAAGGCGCGCTCGTGAAGGGTCTGGCTCAGATCGAGCGCGAGGCCGACGCCGGCCGCTCGATGATCCGCAACCTCTGGATCTGGATCGGCCTGCTGTCGGGCTTCACGACGCTGTCGCTGCTGGCCAACTTCATCCTGGCCTATAACGCCTTCTATCGCTTCCCGATCAAGCAGTTCGTCTGGACCTCGGACGCGCAGGCGGTCTGCGATGCCATCCCGCTGACCGAGCCGAGCATCAGCCAGGCGCGGCTGAAGGACTTCGCGGTCAGCGCGGCCGTCACCCTCAACAGCTACGATTATGCCAACTGGCGGGCGCTCATCAACAACGCCCTGGCGCAGTTCTTCACCCCAGGCGGGCGGGACCGGTATCGCGCGGCGCTGCAGGAGAGCGGCGTCATCCAGAAGGTCGTACAGAACTACCAGACCGTGTCGGCCGTGACCACGGACCCGGCCAACATCGCCGAGGAAGGCCGCATGAACGGCCGGTATTACTGGCGCGTCGAGGTGCCGATCCAGATCTTCTACCGGACCAACATGGAGACGAAGGTCGAGCGTCGGCTTCTGACCATGACCGTCGTCCGGGTCGACCCGTCGCCGATCAACCCCAACGGGATCGCGATCGACGCCGTGATCTCGACCCAGCAAGTCACGAACCAGGTGCCCTGATGCGCTCTCCTGCTCCCGCATGGCTGGCGCTCGCGATAGCCGTGGCGACCACGACGGCAGCCGCACAGCAGCCGGCTCCCCCGGCGAGCGAACCGTTGCCGGGTCCCGCAAACCCCGCGCCGATCCCTTCCGCATCCGCAACCCGGGCCTCGGACGGCAACATCCGGCGACCGAGCGGCGTGCCACCCGTCGGGGCGGGGATCCCGACGACAGGTTCGTCAGTGGCGGCACCACCGCCAACCCCGCGGGAACTCACGCCGGACGAACTCACCGACCTGAAAAGCCGCATGGTGACCGGTGCCCGGCGGGTGATCCTGGATCCCAAGGAGATCACGGACCTGCGGCGTTCGGTGCTCGACGCGCAAGGGGCGGCCAATTTCCCGGGCCGCGACGGCCGGATGCCGCGGCCGGAACCGCGCCAGATCTCGGTCACGGAGCGCTCCAGCCTCAGTGCGCCGGAGACGCTCAACCTCGCCTTCGGGGTCGTCAGTCCGATCACGTTCGTGGACGCGAAGGGCCGGCCCTGGCCGATCGCGTCCGTGGCCTACGACCCGCGGCTGTTCGCGCAGGACGGCGCGGGCTGCGGCACGGACGCGCCCCTGGGTGCCTCGCGGGTCGCCGCCTCGGCCGGCGGCGATCGGCCGAGCTCGATCAACCTGATGCCCTGCCGGGTCGACACCTGGGGCAACATCCTGATCCGCCTGGAGGGGTTCGCCTACCCGGTGGCGCTGATGGTGCTCAGCGGGGTCAGCGATCACGTCGACATCCCGATCACCGTCCGGGTCGCGGGCGCCTCGCCGCTGCAGCCGGTCGCCACGGCCAGGGCGGGCAGTACCGGGCCGCGGCCATCCCGATCGGGTCCGGTGCCGACCGTGAACGGCGACGCCCAGCTGCTGCACCTGTTCGGTGCCGGCACGCCGCCGCGGGACGCCCAGGCTCTGCGCGCCTCGGGCGGCGCCCAGGCCTGGATCTACCGCGACCGGATGTACGTGCGCGCCCGCGGCAGCCTGCTGAACCCGCCGCACGAGGCCTCGGCCGAGGCCGCCGACGGCTATCGGGTGTTTCAGCTCGCGCGGCCGAGCGCCCGGCTCCTGGCCGAAGGCCCGGACGGGTCGGACGTGACCATCACCGTCGACTTCTGAGGGAAGCGCAGGATGGCGATCAATCCCGTCTACCTCCTGATCGGCGGCGTCGTGTCGGTCCTGGCGCTCGGCACGGCGGTGGTCATCCTGGCCGATCGGCCGGGTACGGACATGGGCGCGGCGGGCCAGTCGGAGATCCGCGGCACCACGCCGAACCCGGCCAACGATACCATGAAGCCGGTCGGCCGCCAGGAGGCGGACCGGCGCGCGGTGGTGAACCAGCGACTGGCCGAGGAGCGGCGCCCCGGGGAGAACTTCGTCGCCCAGCCGGTCATCGCCGAGGCGCGCGGGCCGCAGCGTGGCGAGATGCCCGACAACCCGCCCACTGCCCAGCCGGCACAGCCGCTGGTCGCCGCCGCGCAGCCTGCTCGGCCACCGGCCACCGCCCCGCCTCCTGAGACGATCGTGATCTACCGGGACGTGCCGACAGCCCCGGTGCCGAGCCCGGATCAGGTCGCGGCCATCGCCGAGCAGATCAAGACGCTCCTGAAGCCGGCGCAGGGCGGCTTCGCCGTGCGCGCCTTCGACAAGGGCGAGCGGCCACTGCCGCAGTCACCGGTCGCCACGGGGCCGTTCGGGCCCGGCGTGCGGCACGCGATGGTCGCGCGGACCGGCGACGTCGCCTACGCACTCCTCGATCGTGGCTTCAATTCCGACGATCCGGCCGCACCGGTATTCGCGACCATCACCGACCTGGATGCGCATGGACAGCCTGGGCCGCTCAACGGGGTGCGGCTGATGGGCCAGATCGTCTACTCGGCGACGCAGGCCTCGATCCGGTTCGGCACCCTGATCCTGCAGGACGGCCGGCAGGCGCCGACCCAGGCGGTCGCGATCACCGTGGATCAGGCGCGCACCGGCGTGGCTGACGATGTCGATGAGCACACCCTGTCCCGCTACGCCAATCTGGTGGTGGCGAGTCTGATCCAGGGTGCTGGCCAGCTCGGGCAACAGCTCACGCAACAGAACACCTACACCGTCTTCGGCAACGGGTACGCCGTTCAGTCCGGGCGGGGCATCAACTGGCCGGCGGCCGGGATGGGAATGGCGATGCCCCTCGGGCAGGCGCTGACGGCCGTGGCGGCGCGCAACTTCAACCAGCCGCCCACCCTGTCGTCGCCGACCAACTTCCCGATCGGGATCGTGTTCCTGCAGCCGATCGTCCTGCCGGTCTACGGCGCTGGCTCGCCGGCCGCGGCCCGGGGTCCCTGATGTACGGCGACGGCAAGGGCTTGGCCGATATCCTTCGTGGGCTGATCGCGGCGGCGGAGAGCTACGCCGTTCTGGCCATCGTGGTCGCCACGGTGCTCGGCATGTTCCTGGCCGGCTACGCCCTCGTGCGCCTGCACCGGGCCAATCAGGCCGAGGACGGCACGGCGCTGGGCTGGATGATCGCGCTGATCGTCGCGAGTTCGATGACCTGCCTCGGCGTCGTGCTCGGCAGCGTCTCCTTCCTGTTCGCGGATTGAGCCGATGCGCGGGGCCGACCTGTTCTGCGATCTCGCGGGCTTCGAGCCGGAGCGGGACGAGCCCGTGGTCTTCGCCCATGACGGCTCGCAGCTGACGCTGATCGAGATCGACGGGACCCGCTCGATCGTGTCGGCGGAGGACTACGAGCGCAACGTGGTCGAGCGCTTCGCCGGTGGGATCTCGCAGATCCTCAAGCGGCCGGGCCATCAGCTCAGCATCTCCTACGAGAGTTCCCTGAACGTCGAGCGCGTCCTCGATCCCGCCGCGGAGCGCCAGGGGCGGCACGCGCGCCAGAAGGGCCTCGCGATCGAGGCCCTGATCGAGGAGGGCCGCGCGGTGCTCGAACGCCGGGCGCGCTCGGAGAAGATCCTGCTGGCGGCCTGGACGCGCCCGACGGCCGGCCGGCCCGAAGAGGTGGTCCGCGAGCAGAAGGAGAACGTCAAGGCGTGGCGCGCCCTGCCCCCGGCCGAGTCGGCGCAGAGCCCGTACCTGAAGCTGGGGGCACTGGAGGGACCGCACGCCGCGTTCGTCCGTCGGATCCTCGAAGCCCTGTCGGAGGCGCGGATCCAGGCCCGGGTGATCGGGCCCGACGAACAGGGACGGCGGCGGGATCTGGAAGAGATCCGCCGCGGCATCCTCTACCACGAAACGCCGGCGGGCTGGTCGCCCTACGGGCCGGGCGCGCGCCGCTACCCAGGCGCGAAGGAACGGCACGACGCGGACGTGTCGGAGTTCTTCGCCCCCACGGTCGCCCGCCAGATCATGACGAGCAATGTCACGACCTCAGCCAACCTGCGCACGGTCGAGGTCGGCGGCCGCCGTTACGCGGTGGCGGTGATGCGCATGTTCCCGGCCAGCATCCAGCCATTCAACCGATTGATCCAGAGCCTGCTGGAGGCCTCGTCGAAGTCGGCCGACATGCCGTTCCGGGTGTGCCTGCATCTGGAGGCGCTGAAGAGCGGCGACGTGAGCCTGCGTCTGCGCAAGGTCATCGCCGGGCTACTCGCTTGGGCGAGCCCCGGCAACCGGAACCTGTTCGAGGCCCTTCGCGGGCTGGACGAGCTGCTCGGCCGCGACGACGAGGCGGTCGTGAAGGCCCGCCTGAGCGCCGTCACCTGGTCGGAGCCCGGCGAGGATCCGATCATCGTCGAGCGGCGTCGCTCGGTCCTGGTCAGCGGCCTGATGACCTGGGGTGAGGCGGTGGTCGCTGACGCGGCCCACGACCCGCTGCGGGGCCTGTGCGAGACCATCGCCGGGATGACGCTGCAGGCGCGCGTCCCGCCGGGATCGCTCGCGCCCTTGGGCGACGTCGCCGCCATGCTGCCGTTCCACCGGCCGGCCGAGATCTTCCGGCAGGGCCAGACGATGCTCACGACCCCGGAGGGCAAGCCGATGCCCTACGAGGCCCTGTCGGCCGAGCAGCTGTTCTGGCTGACGCTGATCTACGCGACCCCAGGCTCGGGCAAGTCGGTGCTGATGAACCGGCTCAACGTCGAGTTCGCCGCCTTCAGTCCGGGGACGCTGCTGCCGTTCCTCGCGATCATCGACGTCGGCGTCAGTTCGAGCGGCGCAATCGAGCTGATCCGCAACGCCCAGGCGGCCGAGCGGGGCCACGAGGCCTACTACATCCGCCCGCAGAACGATCGCGAGCACGCGGTCAACCTGTTCGACCTGGGCCTGGGACGGCGCACGCCGCTCGACCGCGAGCGGACCTTCATCGAGAACTTCCTCACGACGCTGCTCAAGGTCGACCACCCCGAGTTCGCCCTGCTGGTCCCGCGGCTGATCGCGCGGGTGTTCCAGCTCAAGAGCGATCTGGAATTCTCCAGCTCGCCCGCGGTCTACCAGCCCAACGTCGATCCGGAGATCGACCGGTTGGTCGGTCGGCACGGGATCGGCGTGACGGAGCGGACCCGGTGGTGGCGGCTGGTCGACGCCTTCGTCGAGCGCGGCCTGTTCGTGGCCGCTGAGCGGGCGCAGCGTTACGCGATGCCGTTGCTGGAGGACCTCGCGCGTGTGCTCGGCGAGCCGATGATGGCGCAGGACTTCACGCCGGATCTGGTGCGCCTCGTCCAGCGCGCGCTCGAAGCGGCGATCGAGAAGTACCCGATGTTCGCCCGGCCGACGCGGCTCGACCTCGGACCGGCGCGCGTGGTGTCGATCGACCTGCAGGACGTGGCGGTCCGGCACAAGTCGCCGGAGGCGGAGCGCAACAACGCGCTGATGTTCATGATGGCGCGTCAGGTCTTCCTGTCGAAGATCTCGGGCCACGCCGACGAGATCGCGAAGATGGACTTGCCGACCGACGAGGGGATGCGGTCGGCCTACGTCCGGTACTGGGAAGTGCGCTATCACGAGATTGCAGAGACGCCCAAGCGCCTGTGCATGGACGAGTATCACCTCACGGGCGGCGTCGAGTCGATCGCCAAGCAGGTGAAGTCGGATGCGCGCGAAGGCCGTAAGTGGGGCCTGGAGCTGATCCTGGCGTCCCAGCTCCTGGCCGACTTCGACGTGCTCGCCGACATGGCCTCGACCGTTCTGGTGTTGAACGCGGACTCGAACGAGGTGCGCGAAGAGGCGCGCCGGGTGTTCGGCTTCGACGAGGCGGTGAAGACGGCTCTGGAGCGCCACGTCCACGGCCCACAGGGGCGGCGCGGCGCGAACTTCCTCGCCCGGTTCAAGCTGCGGGAGGAGGAGCGCTGGATCGTGCTCAACAACAGCCTCGGTCCGCGCATGCTCTGGGCGCTGACCACGAAGGCCGAGGATCGGCAGGTCCGCGACGAGCTGTACCGGCGGCTCACGGTCAACGAGGCACTGCGGATCCTGGCCGCACGGTTTCCGGATGGCACGGCGATCGACCTCTGGAACCGCGTCGCGGGCCGTGCGCGCCAGGGTGACGACCGGATCGCGAAGACCATCGTCGATCAGGTCTTGGGAGAGCTTGTGGGGGGCGACGGCGGCGGGAGAAAGCCCGCCTTGGTCGCCTGACGAGGAAAAGGGGGAACACTATGCGGTTGAATGACTTACAGTACAGGATCCTGGCGAGTGCGACACTGTGGGCCACGGCCGCGGCTTCGGCGCTGGGCCAAAGTTCCTCGTCGGATCCGTCGGCGCCGCTCGACCTGCTGAAGACCGCGCGCCAGAAGGCGCAGAACAGCTCGCTGAACGCGGACAGCATCGCGTCGGGCGGCAACAAGGCCGGTATCGTGATCATCGTGCTGTTCGCCGTGGTCGGGATCGGGCTGGCCGGGGTGAGCGGAGTGCGGCTGTACAAGGCGGCACAGGACGACAGCGGGCGCGAAGACACCGGCCGGGCCATCGCCGGTCTCGTGATCGGCGCGGCCCTAACCATCCTCGGCGTGGTCATCGGTGTGGTGACCAACTACATGACCGGCAGCAACTGATCCCGGCTCAGTCGAGCTCCGCGGAGACGACCCGCTCGTGGAGGAGCGGGTCGGCGAAGCGCAGCCACGCCACCGCCGTCACGGGGAATACGCGTTTGTCGCGCGCTGCGACGGTGAGCGCGGCCAACGCGTCGTGCATGGTCGAGGCGGCAGCGAGGCAGGCGTGGGCCGCGTCGAGCGCCCGAAGATCGCGGCCGGACAGCTCGGTCATGACCTGGGTCAGCGTGTCTTTGATCAGGGTCAGATCGCTGGGCTTGGGCTCAGGGTGATCCGCGCGAACGAGCCGCCAGACGAGTCGCGTCACCGACTCGATCGGAGTTCGGTCGGCGATCGGCGCCAGCGCGTCGGTCGCTAGGGCTAACGTCGCCGCCTGCGGCCAGGGCAGGACCTCCATCGCGGTCCAGACCGCCGAGCCGTCGCGCAGGTCGCGCAGGCCAGCGAAGGGATTGGGTTCCGGTCGCGAGGATCGGGCGAGCGGTCGCCCGGGCGGGATCAGGTGCGGAAAAGCGGGCTGCAGCGCCGTTCGGATGGCCTCGGTGCCGAAGCCGCCCGGGGGGGCGGCCAGAACCGCTCGGAGATGCCTCCGCGACACCTTGCGGTAGGCCGCCCAGCCGATCGCCGCGGTGCCGACGGCCGAGGCGAGGCCGAAGGGCAGGCTGGACTTGTAGATCGACAGGAAGTCGAACGGCTTCTCGGCCGGGACGCTGGTGAAGTATCGGCCCCAGCCGGTGAACAGCCACAGGCCGGCCGACTCGGCGATCCGGACGCCGGCATACAGGCGCCCCAGGATGGGAGAGGCGGCAGCCCAGATGGCGGCCAGCAGGCCCATACTGGCGAAAGCGAGGAGGGCCGCGGCGACGAGGGCGATCGAAGAAATTCTGCCGGAGGATCCAGTACTCATTGGCCGAGGCCCGGCCCATCTTGGGAGAGGTTGCGCTGCTGGGTGCGGGCATGAGCGAGTTCCTGCTCGGCCAGCACGCTGTCCCGCAGAGGCTGCAGCACCGCGCGGATTTCGTCCAGAGCCCGCGGATCCGGCAGCAGCTCGGCCGCCGCCGCCGGAGAGCCCTTGGCCAAGGTCGCGGCCCCGGGACGCCCGAACCGTTCGTAGACCGCCGCCTGGATCGTATGCACCTCCGCCATGAGGGTCGGGTCGGCCGCGATCTCCCGGGGCGAGCGGCTGGCCAGCGCGGCGGCCAGCGCGGCCGAGGGCGCCGGCACCGCGATCCGGTCGCGTTGGGCTTGGCGCTCAGCCTGCGCCTTCAGTTCCGCCAGCGCGGCCGCGGTGGCCACCTGCAGGGCTCGCGCCGCCCCCTCGAAGGCCGGCAGCGCGGCACGCGCCGCCTTACGCGCCTTATCCTCGCCGAAGGTGCCGCGTCCGCCGAGCAGCTCGTCGTCCCGAGGGGTCGCGACGGACTGCGGCTCAGGGCCGCGATGCTGCGCGACGGCGCTTACGGCTCGATGCGGCTCACGGAACACCCTGGCGGCTGCCTGCTCCAGCTCGGAACGGGCGTGGCGGACGTGGGAGCTCCGGCCGAGATGGGCCTCGATCGCGGCCGGCTGGAGGGTCGGAAGGCTCGCCTGTCGTCGGGGTGGGATGAGAGCCCGCACCTCGACGGAGGCCTGGGCCGGCTCCTGCCGGACGGACGGACGGGACGGCAGCTCGTCAGGCCCGAGGACGCGCACGGTCACGCGCTGGTTGTTCTCCGGCCGGTCTGGAAACGAGCGGAGCGGCACGGCGGCGACGTGATTGGCACGCTGGATCAGCACCTGATCGTAGGTCGTGGTCAGGACCTGACCACGGACCTCCGTGCCGATCTCGGCGCGCATGATCCGGGGATGGCCGAGCAGGCGCATCACCTCGACGGCCTCCGAGGAGAGGCGCCCCAGTTCGGGGTGGGCGCGCTGAAGCTCGGAACGGCGGGCCTCGGCGATGAGGCTCGCCAGAGGCGCGAGCTGGCCGTCGTTGGCGAGCACGAGCGCATCGCGGGTCTCACTCGCGACCCGGCTGAGAACCGTCTGATCCAGCGCGAGATCGCGCGCGCGGGTGAACTGATCGACGAAGGCGAACAGGGTGCGGGTGTTGCCCTCGCGGAAGGGATGCGCGCGCCAGAGCTCCGCGATGGTCCCGGCGAACTGGCCGGCCTCACGGCGCGCGGCCAGGTCGGTCCACTTCGTGTTACGCAGCTCGTTGAGTGCTCTCTCGGCGTCCCGCGCGATGTCGGGGGTGTCGCTGTAGAGAACGCTGCCACCCTTGAGGACGACCTCCGTCTTCCAGATGTCGATGGTCCGGATTTCCCCGGCCCAGTCGTACACCTTCTCGAACAGGCGGCGATGGACGTCGCGGTAGTGATCGAGATCGAAGGCGCCGGTCACGGGGGACCGGCGCATTGCTTTGAGTGCCGCGAATGAATGGGCTTGCTCGAAATCCGCGAGGTCTTCCGGATCGCGGAGTCCGGGCTTGTTCCTGAGAACGTTGGTCCCTGAGTAGACGTAAGGATCGCCGGCGCTCATGCGGCGTCGACCTTCTCCTTCTGGCGGCGGGCTCTCGTAGCCACGAGGCCTTCGTCCAGGGTTATGAGATCTCTCTCGGCGAGGAGGCTGACGAGCTGGAGCGATACGCTCATCTCGTTGCCGGAGCCGCGCATGATCGCGAGTGCCTGCTCGTCGTCATGGGTCGCGAGCCCCCGGACGAGGGGAGCGAGTTCGCTGTCGGGGACACCGCTCGCGATGCGCTCCAACAGGGCGACGGCCCCTTCACGGGACATGAGCGGATGAGCACGGGTTGGATCGGACATCACATCGTCTCCTACAAGGAAAGCTCGAACAACCCAACAAGTTTTATAACATAAAAGTGGCAGAAAGTCAAGTATAGATCAAATTCTGAGCGATCCGTCTATGCCGCGACGGCGGCTTCGCCTCCAGATCGCAATCCTCCCTCTGTTGAATTCTCGGTCCGAACACATAGGATCCGATCTCTCACTCTGATGCGCTCACAGACCGGGGCTTAGATCTCGACGCCGCCGCAAATCCTGTTGCGGGACTTGGTCCAGCTTGCCCTGTCGCGCCAATCGGGCGGCGAGGATGCCGGCACCGTTCATGAGATAGCGCAGCTCCTGGGTGACCGGGCCGTGGCCCGGCGGGAGCCGCGGCTCCAGCCGATGCCCGATCGAGCCGTCACGCCCGAACCGCTCCCCCGCCGCCCGGGCGAACGCCTCGATCTCCGGATACAGCGCTTGATCGGCAACCACCCGCGCGACCGCCGCATCCTGCGTACCGGGCTTGGCCTGCGCTACGGCGCGGATCGCCTCCTGGGCAGCCACGCTGAGCCCCGGCAGGGCAATGCGCAGGTGAGCGCGATAGGCCAGCTCGTCCCGGCGTGCGGCGGCGAGCTGCGCCTCGTGGGCCGCCTTCAGCTCACGGGCCTCGCGCCGCGCCACCGGCAGCGAGCGCACGGCCCAGTCGCGCTGCCGCTTCGCCGTCTTGGAGGCGAACAGCCCGGTCCCGCCGTGCAGGCCACCGAACCGCTCCGGCGCAGCGAGCAACGCGTCGACCCGTTCGGCGAACACGGCTTCCGGCTGCGTCAGCTCGGCCTGGATCGCAGCCAGCAGCGGCTTCGGATCCCGGACCATGTCGGCCAGGGTCTCCGCCAGTTTGGTTCGCGGTCGGTCGACGGTCTTCATCGCGGCCGCCCGGGCAGCGACCGCCGCCTCCAGGCCGGTCTCGCCCAGATCCACGGCCGCGAGGAACGGCATCGGCGGCGGCCGATCCTGTGCAGCGTCGGCCGGAGTCGGCGCCGGCTGCGCCGAAGGTCGATCCGGAGCCGGTGGCTCGACCGGAGCGATCGAAGCCGCCACGCGGGCGCGCGGACCCGCCATCGCCGCCCCGAGCCGATCGGACAGGCTCCGGAGTTCCGCCCATTGCAGGCGTAGTTCGTCCACCAGCCCGCGCAGACGCGCCACCAGCCCTGGCCAGACCGTCGCGGGCCCGTTCAGACCGCGCCGCTCCGCAAACGCCGAGGCCAGCGCCCGCAGGTCCCGCGGGCGCACCCGCTCGGCCGTCAGTTCCTCGCGCCGCTCCGCCACCGCGAGCTGACGTTCCAGATCGGCCAGGCTCGCCGCGACCGCTGGGTTGGCCAGCCGTGCCGCCTCCTCCCGGTAATCCGCCTCGCCCTGGTAATCGAGCGTCGTCTCCTTCGCCCCGTCCCGCGACAGGCGTCGCACCAGACCGGTCAGGGCCGCCTCGTCGTACTCCGCCGCGCTCGGCGCCGAACCGAGCTTGCCCTCCAGCTTGTCCCGCCGCCAATCCGGGATGAAGTCGGCATGGGCGGCGTGCAGCACCGCGCTGTGCCGGTGGCGCGTCATCGCCACGTAGGCGAGGTGCCGGTCCATGCCGGGTGTGGCCAGCACATGCACCCGATCGAGCGTCGCACCCTGGCTCTTGTGCACCGTCGCCGCGTAGCCGTGGTCGATGTTGCGGTAGGCCGCCTCCGCGATCTCGACCACCCGACCGTCGCCGACGCCGTCCTGGTCCAGGCGCACCCTGAGAAGACCGTTCGCCACCGCGACAACGCTGGCCAGCATGCCGTTCTTCACGCCGAGCTGCCGATCATTCTCCAGGAACAGCACCCGGTCGCCAGCGGCGAACTGGCGCTCGCCGCGCGCGGTCATGAACCGTGCCTCGCCCGCGAGCCGACCTTCGGCCTTCAGGGCCTCACGCGCCAGCGCGTTGAGGGCGAACACGTCCTGATTGGTCTGCGCCAGGATCAGCGTTTCCGTCGGCCGACCGTCCGGCTTGGTCGCCAGATAATCCGGCTTCCAGGCCGCGATCAGCGCCGCCCGGGCGGCCTCGCGCGAGGCCGTGAACCGTACCATCCCGAGTTCGCGGTAGGTCGTAAGCGCCGCTTCGGTTTCCCCGCGGGCGAGCGCCACGGATGCTTGGCGCATGCGCGGATCGGATTGGCGCCAGATCTCGGCCAGCTCGATGTAGCCCACAGCCTCGGTAATTGCCCGGAACGCCGCACCCGCCTCGATCGGCTGCAGCTGCATCGCGTCGCCCACCAGCACAAGCTTGGCCCCGCGCCGCTCCACCGCCTCGACCACCCGCGCGAGCAGCTGCGAGGACACCATCCCGGCCTCGTCGAGCACGAACACGTCGCCCGTTTCGAGTTGGTCCCTGCCTTCTTTCCAGGCCAGTTCCCACGAGGCCAGCGTGCGGCTCGCGATGCCGGAACTGCGCTCCAGGCCTTCGGCCGCCTTGCCGGCGAGCGCCGCGCCGAACACCCGGTGCCCGGACCCAGTCCAGGCCGCATTGGCCACGCCGAGCATGGTGGATTTGCCCGCGCCGGCGAAGCCGACCACCGCCGCGATCCGCTCCCGGCCGGTGACATGAACGACCGCCTCGCGCTGCGCCTCCGACAGGCTCGGGCGTGCGGCGAGGGCGGCATTCAGGGCGGCCTGTCCGACCACGTGGGAGTGCTCGGTCCAGAGCCGCGCGGCACCCGCCTGCATGGCCAGTTCCGTGCGCAACATCGTGCGCGTCGTGAACCGGGCCTGCGCGATCACCCGCTCAGTCTCCGGGTCGATCACCTCGGGGCAGACCGCCACCAGCTCCGGCGACGTTCCCAGCCGCAGTCGCACCGCCTCGAAGGTCGCCGGATCGTCGACGTAGCGGAACACCGCTCGGGCGATGTCGCGCTCCTCGAACACGCTCTTCTCGCGCGTCAGGATCGGCAGCAGCAGGCCCGGATCGGCCACGATCGCCGCGGCGTTGCGAGCGCGCAAAGCCCGCTCCTCGGTGACGCGGGCGGCTTCCTTTCCGTTCACCGCCATGTTGGTGGCGGTGACGCCGACATGCCCGGTCGGCTCCAGCGCGATGCCGGCTTCCGCGTGCGAGCGGTGATCGATCCGGACCTCCAGACCCGCCTCCGCGAGGTGGCGATTGGCCGTCTCGGCCCAGCTCCGCCGCCAGCCGGCGAGTTCCTTCATCGGTGCAGCCATCCGCTCGTAGCGGGGCTTGCCGTCATCCCGGTAGACGACGTTGCCGGCCGCGTCGCGCAGCAATTCGAACTTCGCCGCGAAGCCCTGTTCGGTCATCCGTCGCAGCGGGATCATGACGTGGAAATGTGGGTTGCCGGCAGCCTCGTGTACGGCCCAATCGGCCACGAAGCCCTTGGCGGTGACTTGGCTCTCGATCCAGTCCCGAGCGAGCGCAAGGGCCTGCTCGCGAGTGAGTTCCGCCGGCAGAGCGATGTTCATCTCCATCGCGAGGCCGGTGCCCTTCAGGCCCTCCTTGGCCTCGACCGCGTTCCACAACACCTCGGAGGCACCGCGATCGTCGCGGCCGTCGATGGCCGTACGGAACCAGGCGGGGACCTCGGCCGGCAGGCTAAGCTCGGCGTGGGTGACATGCTCCTTGGCGCCGTAGTCGAACACCTGACCGGTGGCCGCGCAGGTCAGTTCGGTGGCGCGCCGATATGCGGCCGCGGCGACGGCGCTTCGGCCCTCGGCTCTGCTGATGATCTGCGCGCTGAGATGGTAGATCGCCAAGCCCGCCCCCGAGGACTTGGATAGCACTGCCAGCGGGGAAATCAAGAATTTCCCCATAAGTGCGCCCTTCGCCAAAGCTCCGGGATCACGCAGAGGCACTATGCGCCGTAGATCTGCATAGACTCGATCCCTATCGGTCCAGAAATCCACACAAAATCAATTCGCTCGATGCAACGGCAAGCTGTCAGATGGTGCGGCCGGCTGCCACCAAATCTTTGAGAGATGCAGAATATTTGAACGATCCACGTAGCAGATCACTTCGCATCGGGCGGGACGCTTGCTATCCTGTGATCGCACATTCTTCCCGTGGTCATGGAATCCTGCACGACATGGCAAGGCTGCAATCCCGTAAGACGATCCTCAAGGAGATCGCCGCTCTCCAGGAGAAATTGAAAGAGCACGACAAGGCACAGGCCGAGCGGATCGGGCGCCTCGCCCTCAGGTCCGGTCTCGCCACGCTGGATATTCCTGAAGCCTCGTTGATGGCCGAGTTCGAAATCCTGGCGACGCGATTTCGCCAGCAGGCCGCTGCCGAGCCACAACAGACCGGAGAGGAGTCCCAAGGAGAAGGAAGCGAAGCTGACGGGATCGGCGATCCCGGAAGCTCCTCGACGGACGCGAGCGACGCCGAGGCAGCGACTGATCCGGCGCCTGCGGCGGTTGGAAAGACAGCTCGTGAACGCGCGGCGTGACGAGCGGCGCACCGACGCGCACCTCAAGATCCAGCTCGGCGGTCTGATCGTGAAGGCAGGACTTGCCGCCATGCCACGCGATCAGCTTCTCGGCCTGCTCTTGGATGGAAAGGAGCGTGCCCGGGATCCCGACACCGCCGAGCATTTCGTGCGGCTCGGAGAAAAGGCATTCCGGGAATGAAGTGGTGGGCTGCTGCGGCGATCGCGGCCGCAATCCTCGCGATCTACCTCGTCATGCTCCTAGTCATCTGGCCTTGGATGCTGTGGTGCTTCCCGTATAATCCGGGCTACACGCTCGCCTATCGGTCCTGCCGGGTGGCGACGATCGTGGCGCCGGCGATCTTCTTGATGGGCGCCTCAGGCTTGTCGAGAAAGACCGACCTCGGCCGGGTGGTCGCTGGAGTCGGCTCCCTGGTCCTGCTCGGCCTCATCGGCTGGACGGTATTTGACGAGGTCCGTCGTCTCAGCCGGTTCTCGCCGGCCTATCCCGTCGGCCAGATCCTCCACTTCGTCGACGTGCCGCTGTTCTGCGGATGCATGTTCGCGCTGTTCGTGGTGATCGTGGCCCCGCTCGTTTCCCTGGTGAAGGTGCGGCGCACGGCGCGCGGCTACGATCGGCCGTTGCGCTCGAATTCGGCGGCCTTCGGTGACGCAGAGTGGGCGAAGATGAAGCACGTCGCCGAACTGTTTCCGCCGGACGGTCTGATGCCGATCGGAGAGCGCTACAGGGTCGATCTGGACGATCGGGCAACCCGGGTGTTCGACCCCTCGGATGCCAAGACGTGGGGCTCGGGTGGCAAGCGTCCGCTGATGGGCTTCAACTGCAATTTCGGTTCGACCCACGGCCTCGTCTTCGCTGGATCCGGTGGCTTCAAGACCACCGGTTTCGTCGTGCCGATCCTGCTGCGCTGGCCGCACAATGCTGTCGTCCTCGATCCCTCGCTGGAGGTGCATCCGATGGTCAGCAAGTTCCGGGAGAAGATGAAGCCGGGCGTCGAACGCAAGGTGATCCGGATCGATCCCAACGAGGAGAACAGCGGCTTCAACGTGCTCGACTGGATCGGCACGGGCTTGGGAAGTCCCGAGGAGGATATCGCCGCCGTCACATCCTGGATGACGACCGGAAAGGTGACGCGCGACGATCCGAATTCGTTCTTCCGCAACTCCGCCCAGCAGCTCCTGCGGGGGCTGCTCGGATACATCTGCCTCAACGCATCCTATGAGGGTCCGCGGACCTTGCGCGCCATGCGGGAGATGATTTCCGATGACGAGCCGCGCTTTCGGGCGCGGCTGCGCGAAATCGTCGATGCCGAGGAGGAAGGCTCATTCGCACGGCTGGCGCTCGGTCCGTTCATGGCCATGACAGAGACGACGTTCTCGGGCATCTATTCCACGGCCTCGGAGATGACCGACTGGCTGTCCTATGCGCGCTATGCCGGCCTCGTTTCGGGCGGATCCTTTTCCAGCCAGGACCTGGCGACGAGCGACATGGATGTCTTCGTCTGCCTCGACATCAAGACCCTCGATAACCACTCCGGCCTGGCCCGGGTGATCTTCGGCGCCCTGCTGAATGCCCTCTACAACGCCGACGGCAGGGTCAGGGAACGGGTCGCATTCCTGATGGACGAGGCGGCCCGCCTCGGCCACATGAAGATCATCGAGACGGCCCGGGATGCCGGCCGGAAGTACGGCATCACCATGGTGATGGTGTACCAATCGATCGGTCAGCTGCGCGATCAATGGGGCGGAAAGGACGCGCTGTCGGCGTGGCTGGAGTCGACGTCCTGGCAGTCCTTCAGCGCGATCTCTGACCTCGACACGGCCAAGTGGCTGTCTGAGCGTTGCGGGTCCTATACGCAGAATATCGTGTCCTTCAGCCAGCAAGCTCGTTCGGGCGGCGGAAAAGGCGGGGGCGGTGTCAGCGTGTCGGCCTCGACCGCGCTGCAGAAGCGCCCGCTGATCTTCCCGGATGAGATCATGTCGGTCATGCGCCGGGATGAGCAGCTCCTGTTCGTGGCCGGTATCGCCCCGATCCGCTGCGGCCGACCGATCTATTTCCGCCGCCCCGAGATGGTAGCGTTGTGCGGTCAGAACCGGTTCGCCAAAGCCGGCCACCCGATAGACGTGGCGACAGAGCGGACGGCCATCGGATCTGAAGATGCAGCGTAGACATATGCAGAGCCTCTTTTACCGCCCAGTCCAACCAAGCCAAATCGCCTCAGGGCCTGGGCTTGATCTGTTTGGTCATGGGGATGTCCGCGATGGGTGGATATGCGACTGTCCGCTTCCAAGCGCAGAACGCATTAAGCAGACCCTGTTGTGCGCCCGCCTGCGACTGATTTCATTGTCAAAGCTTCGGACCGATGCCAGGCGCTGCCCCAAGCTGCGCAAGACGAGAAACAGTATGTTGTCGTATCGGCGAGGATACCGCTCATTAGTAGGAGCTGCAATCTACTTGAAGTTATATCAATTCCAAACAATTGCGATATTATCTTTGGTGTGGTTTCTGCGTCATAGTCCTTCAGCTGGGGAGTTGCGATCAGATCCGCTTGCGACGCAGCCGCTACGGTGCGGTGCATCGGATCGATTTCATGGCCGCGGCTTCCGATACCCAGAGCGAGCGAAATGCGCGGTTCGGTCTGCTCTATCGCTCCTACCAAACTGCGCTGCTGCGCTTCCTCACCAACCGAGTTGGCCGAGAGGACGCACCTGACCTGGTTCAGGAAACCTTCGTACGTATGGTTCAGAGCGGTACGGACCCCGGCGTCATTCGGAACGACAGGGCATTTCTCTTCCATGTCGCAGGCAATGTGGTCGCCGACCATGGCCGAGCAACCCGCCGCCGCAACCGGCTCCTCACGCCCGACGAGGTGGATGCCCTTCTATCCGTGCCCGACGAGTCTGCGCGGCCCGATCGGGCCGCGCAGGCGCGTATCGAGGGGCAGCACCTGGCCCGCGCGCTCGCCGAGATGCCGCCGCGACGCGCCGAGGCGTTTCGGCTGAGTCGGCTGAATGGCCTGAGCCATCAGGCCATCGCGAGCCGTCTCGGCGTGTCGGTCCGGACGGTGGAGGGGGAGATCCGGATGGCCCTCGATCACTGCGCCGAGCGGCTCGGCCGGCGGCCCCCGAACCCGTGATTGCGGGGGCGACCGGCCCGGAACGTCGAATGACTGGGGCAATGGGCGTATGGCATAGCCGCAGCGGCGGTACGGACACCGAGTGGAGCGTTTGCGGAGAGCATGACGACGGCCCACGACGATAACGGGCATCGCGACGCGGCGCACGCCCGCATCGAGGGGCAGGCCCGGGCCTGGGTTGTCCGCCTGACATCGGGCTCGGCCACAAAGGCCGATGCGGAAGAATGTGCGGCTTGGCGAGCGGATCCGGAGCACGATGCCGCGTTCCTGGCTGCCGCCCGCCTCTGGCAACTGACGGGGCGTGCCTTCGACGGGGGAGCGGCTGTGACCGGCCGGCAGACCTCCGCCCGGCCGACACGCCGCCACGTCCTACGCCGGGCGGCCTGGGGGGTCGGAGCCGCATCGATCGCTGCGGGTTGCGGCGCCGTCGCCCTGCGCTGGCCGGAACTCAGCGCGACCTACCGCACCGGCACCGGTGAGCTCCGGACGATCATCCTTGCGGATGGCACGCGGCTCGAACTCGATGCCGAGACGTCCCTTGATGAGGGCGGTGCGGACCGGCGGCCGGTGCTGCGCCTCCACACCGGCGCGGTCGCGGTCACCGCCACGGACGGCGTGCCGGTGACGGTGCAGGCCGCCGGCATGCGCGCGACGACCAGTGGATCCGCCGGCGAACTCGCCGTCAGCTTCCGTCCGGCGCCCGACGCAGCGGGCTGGTTCGGCGGCCGAGTCGTCACGGTCTCGTGCCTCGCCGGGGGGGTTGAGGTCAGGGAGAGCGACGCGGCAGCCTCGACCCTGCTTCGCGCTGGATACAGCATCGCGGTCGGACGTGGTCCGGCGGCCCCGCATCCCCTGGACAACGCCACGACAGCCTGGCGCCGCGGCCTGCTCGTCTTCCGGGATACCCCGCTCGCCACGGTGGTGGACGATCTCAACCGCTACCGGCCCGGACGGATCGTGCTAGCCGGCAGCGTGGCCGCGTCGCGCCGCGTGACAGGCGTATTCCATCTCGACCGGCCAGACGAGGCGTTGACCAGCATCCGCACCGCGCTCGGCCTCGCCGAGTACCGCCTGGGCGAGCGCCTCATCCTCCTGCGCTAGCAGCCACAAGTTTTTTTGCGGGCTTCGCCAGCCCAGACGTCTCAGCACCCGGGCAGGCACGGACGACCTGCCGATGAGCGGCGGCACGCCGCGCGGGGACGGTGGGCTGATGAGCGGGCGGGACGCATGGGACGCAGTACGCGGTGCAGGACGAGACGGACGTCGGATGGCGGCAGGATTGAGCGGTCTCGCGGTGCTCGTCGCCGCCATCCCGAGTCCGGCCTCGTCGGCGATTGCGGCGGGACCGGATCTCGGGCAGGCGATCAGGCCGGTTATTCGCGTCGCGGCATCGCACCCAGCTGAGGACGGGGCAGTAGTCTTCACGATCCCGGCCGGTCCCCTGGACGAGGCACTGGCCGCCTTCGCGTCGGCGAGCGGCGTGCAACTGATCTACGATGCCCAGACCTCCGGGCGGCTCAACTCTACCGGGTTGTCCGGCCGCTACAGCCGTGATGAGGGGCTGCGGCGGTTGCTCACCGGGACCGGCTTGGTGCCGCACTTCACAAGCGCGCGCGCGGCGACCCTGATCCGCGTCGTGGCCGAGGCCGTGCTGCCCGGACAGGACGGGACCGCCGTCACCCTCGACATGCTGGAAGTGATGGGCGAGAGCGCGGTCGGTCCCGTCAACGGCTACGTCGCGCGCCGCAGCGCGACGGCTACGAAGACCGGCACGCCGATCCTCGATACCCCTCAGGCGATCAACGTGATCGGCCGAAAGGAGATCGAAGATCGACAGGCCCAGACGCTGACTCAGGCGCTTCAGTATACCCCCGGCGTCATCGGCCAGTACGGCAACACCGATCTGCGGGTCGATTGGCTAACCGTGAGGGGCTTCGTGCCTGGCCGCTATCTCGACGGCCTGCGCCTACCCTTCGGCGCCCGCGGCTACTCGCAACCGCGCATCGAACCCTACGGGCTGGAGCGCATCGAGCTCTTGAAGGGGCCGTCCTCCGGACTCTACGGTCAAAACTCGCCCGGCGGGCTCCTGAACCTGGTCAGCAAGCGGCCGAGTTCGGTTCCGCTCGGCGAGATCCAGCTTCAGACCGGCAGCTTCGGTCGCGTCCAGGGCGCGTTCGACCTGTCCGGGCCCATCGATCCCGACGGACGCATTCTCTACCGGCTCACCGGTCTCGCGCGCACCACTGGCACGCAGGTCGATTTCCTGGAGGAAGACCGGGTCTTCATCGCGCCGAGCGTGACGTTTCGCCCGGACTCCGACACCAGCCTGACGATCCTGTCGCAGTACCTAAAGATCGACTCGCCCGGGGGCGGCGCACCTCAAGCCCTACCAACGCTCGGCACCCTCTACGCCAACCCGCTGGGGCGCATTCCCACCCGCCGCTTCATCGGCGAGCCAAACTACGACCGCTTCCGCCTGGAGCAGGGTTTCGTCGGCTACGCCTTCGAGCATCGCTTCAACGACGTCTGGACCGTGCGGCAGAACCTGCGTTTCTCGCACGTCGATACCGACACGCAGCGCGTGCAGGGTATCGCCCTCGGCGCCGACCGGCGAACCCTGTCGCGCTACGCCTGGGCCTTCCCCGAACGCGCGAACCTTTTCAACATCGACAACCAGGCCGAGGCGCGCTTTCACACTGGCCCCTTCGCCCATACGTTGCTCATCGGCCTCGACTACCTGCGCGAGGATGCGCGCTATGACGAGTCGCAGCTGCGCATCGTGCCGTCGATCAACGTGTTCGCGCCGGTGTACGCCAACACCGTGACGCGCCCGCCGGTCGGCACGCGGATCACGCAGGGCCGCAACCAGACGGGCCTGTACGCTCAGGACGAGATCCGCATCGGCGGCTTCACCCTGACGCTCAGCGGGCGGCAGGACTGGGCCGATGCGGTGACCCGCACCCGCACGGTGGCAACTGGCGCGACTACCCAGGTTCGACAGGACGACGCAGCTTTCACGGGGCGTGTCGGACTGAGCTACCTCTTCGACGGCGGCCTCGCGCCTTATGTCAGCTACGCCACGTCCTTCCTGCCGACCTCCGGCACGAACCGGCTCGGATCCCCCTTCGCGCCAACCACCGGTGAGCAGATCGAGGCCGGCATCAAGGCACAACCCGTGGGCACCAACCTGCTCATCACGGGCGCCGTGTTCGATCTGACCCAGCAGAACGTGCTGACGCCCGACAGCTCGGACTTCCGCTTCAACACCCAGGCGGGCGAGGCACGCGTCCGTGGCGTGGAGCTGGAGGCGAAGGCGAGCTTGACGGACAGCCTCGACCTGATCGCCTCCTACGCCGCGATGCGCAGCGAGTTCACACGGGCGAACGCCAACGCGGCTGGAACCAGCATCGTGGGCAACGAACTGCCTTTCGTGCCGCGGCACCAAGCGGCCGCGTGGCTCGACTATACCGTTCGGACCGGACCCTGGGCCGGCTTCGGGTTCGGGGCCGGTGTGCGCTACATCGGCACCTCGGTCGGCGACAACGCCAATCTCTACCGGATCCCGGTGGTGACGCTGGTGGATGCCGCGATCCGCTACGATTTCGGTTACCGCTACCCTGCCCTGAAAGGTGTCGATCTGGCGGTCAACGCGACGAACCTGTTCGATAAGACCTACGTGACGACCTGCATCGCGGCGACCGGCTGTTACTACGGCAACCGGCAGACAATCCTGGCGACACTGCGCTATCGCTGGTAGTAACATTAAAAGTCGGGGCGCTGATTTGCACCCCGATGGTGGCACTCTACGAAAGCCGACGTTGCCCGACGGTTGATGAATGGCCGCTTTCGGGAGGTCCCATTGACTGTCTGAACGGCTGACATGGGTCGGTAGCGGCAGGACCGCTCGGGGTGGTTTTCGGACCGCCTGCATTTGGACGTCTCGGCTTCAACGCCGTAGGATCGCGTCTGTTCGCATGCCGAGGGCCCGTTCTTGCCGGTTGGGTTTCGATCAGGTCGGTGTCTGGACCCATCGCGCTCCAACTGGGAGGGCACCGGCGCTCGCCCACTGTCGTGGTCAGCTTGGTATCCCGCCGCTGACCTCAACGTTGCGGCACACCCTGGCCGAGCATCGTGGTTCAAGCTGCGACCCGTCGCCATCGATGCGCCGCCTGCCGAGGCTCAAACATCCCGACCGCTGATGCTGCTTTCTCATGGCAGCGGTGCAAGCGCCCTCGCAATGGATTGGCTTGGCCATCGACTAGCAGAGCGCGGCTTCGTCGCCATTGGCATCGATCACCACGGGCACACGAGCAACCAGACCTATCGGGCGGAGGGATTTCTCTGCCTTTGGGAGCGTGCACGTGACGTTACCGCTCTGCTCGATGATCCGTCCTGGCGAGGCGATCTCGGCATAGCAGTCGAGGACCGGGCCTGCATCGCCGGCTTCTCGGCCGGTGCCTACTCCGCGCTGCTCCTCGCAGGTGCGCGCGTCGCCTACTCGCAGTTTGAGCCTGACAATCCGGTCACGAGCCCGATCCGAGGCCCGCGCGAATTTCCGCAACTTGCTGAGGAGTTGCCCAAACTGCAATCGAGCGCAGTGTTTCGTGCCTCGTGGGAGAGGCGGCGTGATGACTACCGTGACGAGCGCGTACGATGCGCGGTCGCCATTGCTCCAGGACGATCCGTCCTCGGCTTCTCCGAAGAGAGCCTGCGCGCCATCACCCGTCCCGTCCTCCTCATAGGTGGCGACGCCGATACTACTGCTCCGCCCGACCTATGCTGCCGGGCGCTCCAAACGAGCGTCGACACCAGCACCTTCGAGACGATCCGCGGTGGGGTGAACCACTACACGTTCCTTCCGGAAGGCAGCGATAGAGGGCGAGAAGCTGCTCCGGAACTGTTCGAGGATGCATCTGGGTTAGATCGCAAAAGCGTTCACGACCACGTTGCCGCAATGGTTGCGGAATTCGACGAGCGCGTCCGCTCTTGAGCAATGGCTGCTGTCGGCTGAACGTCTTGGATGGGTCGGGTGCAGAATGACTGGACAGGGTGGTTTTCCGCCGGTCCGGTTTC
Source organism: Methylobacterium sp. 22177 (assembly GCF_052045615.1). NCBI lineage: Bacteria > Pseudomonadati > Pseudomonadota > Alphaproteobacteria > Hyphomicrobiales > Methylobacteriaceae > Methylobacterium > Methylobacterium sp. 22177. The sequence goes on from NZ_JBQEPK010000043.1 coordinate 39,001, forward strand.
GGTCACAGATCGGGAAAAGCGGACGCTCGGCCGCAGCAAATTCATGCCGAAAGCGAAGTGGCACATTTCAATTCAAGTAATAATTTAGCAAAAGTTCGCTTTATTACAAACTGCTCGGACTCCAAAAATCGGATTGTGGAAAGTAAAACTTTAATTTCTCAAATTTACAAAGTTATATTTAATCTATAATTCCCAGCCTAAAACTCAGTTGGTCTGCGGCGATCGACGCCAGCGGTTTTTCGACCGTCGACCTGACCCTATCCGCTCCGCCAAGCCTCTTCGCTCAAGTTCGATGCAGGCCGCGCAGACGCCGTCGATGGGATCGGAGCTGGAGTGGCCAGACCGGATCTTGATGACTGATGCGCTCATGAATTCGTCGTCTAGAGCCGCCAAGATCTTAAGTTCGTGCGGCGTGAGCGGACGCAAGATGAACTCCTCAACGTTCCGGTAAGCCGTATTTCACCCGGCTTAAGCGCCACGCCCAAGCTGCCGTCGATGCTGGAGCCGATGATCGACCGGACCAAGTTGATCTGGCCCGTCGGCTGCGACACGGCGCCGGACATCTTCCAAGGGCTCGATCGCCTCGGGCGCGCATCCCGATTACGATCCGGCTGAAAAGCTTGGACAACCGGCGATGCTGCGTCTTTCCTAGGATTCGCGGACCCGCGCTCAACCACATCGCAGTGCGTTGCAACGGCCCGCGACAGCGGCAAGCCCGGACCCCGTCAGGAGAAGCGCAAGTTGCTCCGGGTCAGCTGATCGACGGATGCGCAACCCATCAGCCGCATGTCCCGTTCGATCTCGGACCGCATCAGGTCCAATGCGCGCTCGACGCCGGCCTGACCAGCCGCGGCGAGGGGGAACAGGTAGTAGCGCCCGAGGCCGACGGCCTTCGCGCCGACGGACAACGCCTTCAAGACATGGGTGCCGCGCTGGACGCCGCCGTCCATGATCACGTCAATCCGGTCACCGACCGCGTCCACGATCTCGGCGAGCTGGTCGAACGCCGTGCGTGAGCCGTCGAGCTGGCGGCCGCCGTGGTTCGACAGGATGATGCCGGTGCAGCCGATGTCGACCGCACGCTTGGCGTCCTCCACCGACATCACGCCCTTCAGACAGAATTGGCCGCCCCACTCACGCACCATGGCGGCGACGTCGTCCCATGACAGGCTGGGATCGAGCATCTCGGTGAAGTAGCGGCTGATAGAGAGTGCCCCGCCGCCCATATCCACGTGGCCATCAAGTTGCGGGAGCTTGAAGCTCTCGTGCGTGACATAGTTGATCCCCCAGGCCGGCTTCATGGCGAACTGCATCATCCCGGCGAGGGTGAGCCGGAACGGGATCGAGAAGCCCGTCCGCTTGTCGCGCTCGCGGTTCCCCCCCGTGATGCTGTCGACGGTCAGCATCATGACCTCGATGCCGGCCTGCTTGGCCCGGGCCATCATCTCGCGATTCAAGCCGCGGTCCTTGTGGAAGTAGAACTGGTAGACCTGGGGACCGCCGCTGATGCGACGCGCTTCCTCCAGGCTTACGGTCCCGAGCGACGAGACGCCGAACATCGTCCCGTACTTGCCCGCCGCAGCGGCGACGGCGCGTTCCCCCTGATGATGGAATAGCCGCTGAAGAGCCGTGGGCGAGCAGTAGACAGGCAGCGCGAGCCGCTGGCCCATGACAGTCACGGACAGGTCGATATCGCCGACGCCGCGCAGGACGTTCGGCACCAGGTCGCACCGGTCGAAGGCCGACGTGTTGCGCCGGTACGTGACCTCGTCGTCGGCCGCCCCGTCGATGTAGTCGAAGATCGGCCCGGGCAGCCGGGCCTTCGCCATGCGGCGGAAATCGTGGAAGCTGTGGCAGCTGTTCAGTCGCATCTCGGATCCCCGTGGGCGCGTGGCGCCATCGCCAGAGCAGAAGGATGGCCGGGAGGGATCGCTCGCCCCCGGCCCGGCGGCCTCAATGAGCGAGGGTTGGGATGGCCGCGGCCGGTACCATGGCGGTGAATGGCGGCACGTAGGCCTGCAGCATCACCAGGACGCCGACGAGGCAGGCGAGCGCGATAGAGTGGAAGAAGACGTAGCGCAGGATCTTCGCCTCGCCGCCGTACCACTGCGTCGCCGTGGAGGCGACGACGATCGACTGCGCGTCGATCATCTTGCCCATCACGCCACCCGAGGAGTTCGAGGCCGCCATCAGGGTCGGCGACAGGCCGAGCTGCTCCGCGGTGATCTTCTGCAGGCCGCCGAACAACACGTTCGAGGCCGTGTCAGAACCCGTCAGCGCCACGCCGAGCCAGCCGAGCATCGCCCCGAAGAACGGGTAGATCCAGCCGGTCTGCGCGAAGGCGAGGCCCAGCGTCGCGTCGGTGCCCGAGTACTTGGTGACGTAGCCCAGCGCCAGCATCGCCGAGATCGTGATCAGGGAGTAGCGCACGAGCCAAGCGGTGCGGCCGTACTCGCGCAGCAGCTTGAGCGGGCTGAAGCCGAGGATCAGGCCGCCCACGATCGCCGAGAGCAGGATGCCGGTGCCCGTCGCCGAGAGCAGGTTGAGGGTATAGATCGCGGCCTCGCTGTGACTCGCGGCGACAACCGGCGGCATCTTGAAGACGAGGTTGTGCAGGTAGGGCACCGGCATCTTCCACACCCAGAGGGCGTCGAGCCAGGCGCGGAACTGCGGCGTGCCCCAGGCGAAGACGAACAGCGACAGGATCAGCCAGGGCAGCCAGGCGCGGAACACCGTGCCGGGGGAGTGAGTCCGCCGCTCAGCGACCGGAGCCGTTCCTGCGGCGACATCGGTTGCGGTCCAGATGCGAGCGGGCTGCCAGACGCGCAGGAAGCCGGCGAGCGCCGCCATCGAGCAGATCGCCGCGACCACGTCTACGAGCCAAGGGCCGTGGAAGTTCGAGACGAGATACTGCGGAACCGCGAACGAGAGACCGGCCACGAGCAGCGCTGGCCAGACCTCCAGCATGCCCTTGCGGCCGGCAAACGCCCAGATCAGCCAGAACGGCACGAGGAGGGAGAAGAACGGCAGCTGCCGGCCGATCATCGCGGACAGCGCGATGAGATCGAGCCCCGTCACCGCTGAGAGCGCGATCACGGGAGCGCCGAGCGCGCCGTAGGCGACGGGCGCCGTGTTGGCGATGAGTGAGAGGCCCGCGGCGGCCAGCGGGGTGAAACCGAGGCCCATCAGCATCGCGGCCGTCACCGCCACCGGCGTGCCGAAGCCGGCCGCACCCTCGAAGAAGGCGCCGAACGAGAACGCGATGAACAGGAGCTGCAGCCGCCGGTCCGGCGTGATGCCGGCGATCGAGTCGCGCAGGATGTCGAACTGCCCGGTCCGCTCCGTGAGCCGGTAGAGGAAGATGACGTTGAGGATGATCCAGCCGATCGGCAGCAGGCCGAACGCCGCGCCGTAGACGGCGGTGGCCCCGGCCATCGGGGCCGGCATCCCGAAGCCGATCACGGCGACGCAGAGCGCCACGACGAGGCCCAGCAAAGCCGCGACGTGCGCCTTCAGGTGCAGCAGGCCGATGCCGCCGAGCAGCACGACGATCGGCAGGGCGGCGAGCGCCGTCGACCAGAGTGCGCTGCCCAGGGGATCGTAGACTTGGTTCCAACTCACGGCGTGGTCCTCCCGATGGTGGTCCGATCCGAGCCGTGATCGAGCCAGCACCCATCGTCGCCCCGCGCGTGTGGCGTACGCGCGCAGAACCAGGGCCGCCTTCACCGAGCTGAACCGACGCCAGGGCTTATTATTAAACCGCAGGCGATCTGGTGGTAAAACAATTTTACCAATCGTGTCAACTGGACATGGCGCTTGCCCGAGCTACAGTTGTCAGGCGGGGCGGGTTGGTACGGGTGAGTGGGAGCGGGAGATGGAGGAGGACTCGATCAAGGGGGCGAGCGCTGCCGAGAGCACAGCGCGCCACCTGAAGGACCTGATCCGCGAGGGTTCTCTCAGCCCGGGCGATCATCTACTGCCCGAGCGTGATCTGGCCGTGCAGCTCAACGTGTCGCGCCCGACCTTGCGACAGGGCATCAAGATCCTGGAGGACGAAGGCCTCATCGTCCAAACGCCCACCGGACGCTCGGTGGCCGCCCTCGGCCGCGGGATCACGGACCCGCTGATCGCGCTCATCGCCTCCCATGCGGAGGTCGTGGACGATTACCTGGAGTTCCGGGCGACGACCGAACGGCTAGCGGCCCGCCTCGCGGCCGAACGCGCGAACAGCGTCGATCGCGAGCGGCTCAGCCTCTGTATGGATCGCATCGACCGCGCTCACGAGAGCGGCGTCCGGCGCGAGGAGGCGGAGGCGGATGTCGACCTGCACATCGCGGTCTACGAGGCGAGCCACAACCTCGTCGTTCTGCACACGATGCGGGCGTTGTCCGGCCTGCTCCGTCAGGGTGTGATCGAGAACCGCGAGACCTTGTTCTCCCGTCCGGAGACGCGCGACCAACTGCGTGCGCAACATCGGGCGATCTTCGAGAGCGTGATGGCCGGAAATGCGGAGGAAGCCGCCAATGCCGCTGAGGCGCACGTTCACTACACGCACCACGCCCTAAGTGAGATCAAAGCATCGGAAGCGCGTCTTCAGGTATCGTTGCGCAGGCTGAATGGGGGTCGGGTTTCGACACGGCAGAAAGTCGAGCGATAGGCTCTGATCAGCGCAGTAAAGCCTTTGACGCATCGTGACACCGCGAAACATGCGTCCGCTTTCGGGATCCGCATGGCTGTATGTGAATGACTTAGTTGAGTCGCAGTCGGAACGTCCGCAAATGCCCGCTCTCCGAAGCTTCAGTTCGGGTCTCTTCTCGCCTCGTCGGCATGGGCCGGCGGCGAGGAGACAGACGATGGGACATTCTGCACACGATCCGGCCGTCAAAGGACGGCCGGCCTGGAATGCTGGCCGCAAGCTTGGCGCCAAACGAGCCCTCAAGCCTCAGCAGGTCTGGGCCATCCGGTTCTGGCTTGACCGCGAATTGCGCACACGCGACCGAGCAATGTTCGACCTTGCCATCGACAGCAAGCTGCGCGGCTGCGACATCGTCAAGCTAAAGATCGGCGATCTCGTCAGTGGCGGTCGCGTTCGTAGCCGGGCCATCGTCATCCAGCGCAAGACCGGCCGACCGGTGCAGTTCGAATTACTCGAACCCGCACGAACCAGCATCCTCGCATGGCTGGAGGCCAGGGGTGGTACGCTCGACGACTACGCTTTCCCCAGCAGGCTCGACGGCGTCACGCACATCAGCACC